>DYIF01000002.1:0-117179 GCA_020723765.1 Elusimicrobium minutum | reverse complement strand
TATTTTTTAGAAGGGACGAGAACGCATCGTTTGCACTCGACTTAGCGTGGGTTGTAGCTATGGGAGAGCCTGACTTGCGAAGCAAGTCAGTGTCCCTTCCCGCGCAAAAACACCAAATCTTAAATTTAACTAAAAACAAAAGTTTGGATTATAAATTTAATATTTTTTAGAAGGGACGAGAACGCATCGTTTGCACTCGACTTAGCGTGGGTTGTGGCTATGGGAGAGCCTGAGTTGCGAAGCAAGTTTTTAAAAAACGATTATATGCGATAATTTTGTATTATATTTTTATGTGGTATTTAAAAAAAGAAAAAAAGAGAAAAATATTAGCTTTAAGTCGAAAATATAAAACTCCTTTTTATGTTTATGACCGCAAAACTCTTTTATCCGAATTAAAAAAGTATTTAAATACTTTTAAGAATTGTCCCGTAAAGTTTTTGTACGCCTTTAAGGCAAATTCCAACGAAACTTTATGTAAGATTATAAAAAGAGAAGGTTTCGGGGCGGATGTGGTGAGCGGGGGGGAGTTAAAATTGGCTTTGAAATTGGGGTTTAAAGAAATTTCTTTTTCCGGAGTCGGAAAGACCGAAGAAGAAATAGAGCTTGCCGTTAAAAATAAAATTTCGTTTATAAATATAGAATCTTACGAAGAATTTATAAACGTAAAAAAAATATCCGATAAATTAAAGATAAAAACCGGCATATCAGTAAGAGTAAATCCCGAGGTCGAAGTCGATACTCATAGCTATATAAAAACCGCCAAAAAATATTCCAAATTCGGAGTCGATTTTAAAACCGCGTTTTTTATTTACAACCGGGCTTTAAAATCCGATTATATAGACATAAAAGCGATTCATTTTCATTTGGGCTCTCAGATTTTTAAATCTCGTTATTATGAAATAGCTTTAAAGAAAATAATAAAATTTTTAAAAGAACTTAAAGCTTTGGGCGTTAATATAAATACGATAGATATAGGCGGCGGGTGGGGAGTTAAGGAAGGGAATTCGGCGTCAAATCATAAAGATTTACTAAAGGTGGTTAAACCTTATTTAAAAGATTTTAATTTTATTATGGAACCGGGCAGATCTATCGCCGCGTCCTGCGGAGTAATAGTTTCAAAGGTTATATATCGTAAAAAGGTAAAAAACAAATGGATCGTGATAATAGACGCCGGCATGAATAATCTTATAAGACCGGCTCTTTATCAAGCGTTCCATCCTATTTATAACATGTCTAAAACAAAAGGAGAAAAAACGGTTTTGGATATAGCCGGTCCTTTGTGCGAAAGTTCGGATTTTTTCGCTTATAATTTGTTTATGCCTCTTCCGGATATCGGAGACGTTTTAATAATTTCGTCGGCCGGGGCTTACGCTTATTCCATGGCTTCAAATTATAATCTTAGAGGATTTTCAAAAGAACTCTTTATTTGACCTGTCAAGAGCCCTTTTTACTTATGTCAATAGTAATAAAGATTCTTAACAATTTTAAAAAAGAAAATAAAATATAGTTAAGGAGAGTTTATGGCGAGATTTTTGTTTTTTCTTTTCTCTTTTTTGTCGGTTTTGTCTTTAAAGGCTTATGATAATACCGAAAACGTTAAATTCGGCTCGACGGTTTATCCCATATATTCTTTGTCAAAGATAGACTCGAAAAGTTTCATACTTTACGAAACTCCCATATCGGATAAAATATCGGTAAAATTTAACGCGGTCGTTATGCAGGGTAAAATTAACGATTCCAACGTAAAATTCGAATTGTGGGTTCCTTCCGAAGTAAAAAAGGACGGAGAGTCTTATATCGATTATTCGATAATAAAAGGTAACTCTAGAATATTTCATGGTGGAAGATTCTGGGTCAGATTCGATATAAAATCTAAAATAGATAGCTTTAAAATAGTGGTAATAAATAACGGCGTGAAGTCGGATAAATTTGAAATAAAAATATATGAAGTGCAAACGATTACCATTCCGGTAAAAAAAAGCTTGGAAGTTTCATCAATAATCGAGGATAAATCTCTTTCTTTGCCCGAAGATATCCCGTTTAAGGTGATAAGAAGAGGGGAGTGGAAAGCAAATCCACCCAAAGAAAATTATATAACTCATACGCCAATGAAAATAACTATACATCACACTGCTGGTCATTATCCAGAAAACTACGAAGATTCATTTGAAGAAATCCAGTTTATTCAGGATTATCATCAAAATGCAAAAGGCTGGATAGACATAGGGTATCATTTTTTAATTGATTCTATGGGAAACATATTCGAGGGAAGACCGATTTTAGTCGTGGGTGCTCATGTGGCAAATAAAAATACAAATAATATAGGCATATCCTTAATGGGTAATTATCATCCGCCGGTTAGTAACTCCTTAACCGAAAAGACTCTAAACTCACTTGTTACGCTTGTAAAATATATAAAAGATAAATACACAATTTTTCAAAACGAATTTTACGCTCACAGGGATCTTTCGGCCACAGATTGTCCAGGAGACATCATTTATGCCAGAATTCCGGAAATTAAAAACGCTATATTTCAAAACGATATAAGAAGTTTTAAGGTCGATTTCGATATTTCGGACGAAGATCTAAAAAAACAAATATCCGAACAAATATTAAACTGGTAGTTTCACGTTAAAGATTCAAATATATCTATGGTTTCTCTTTTAAATTTTTCATATGAGAAATTATTTTTTATCTTATTAAAATTTTCAATTCCGATTTTTTCTAATTGTTCAAAATCCAGTATAGATATGATTTTTTCGGATAATTCTTTATATTCGTTAGGTCTTGTTAAAAAATTTTTATCAACAAATTCTGGTAACGAACCCACTTCGGTCGATATTAAAGCTCTTGCATTTTTCATCCATTCTACGGCCGCTCTGCTAACCGCTTCGCTATGAGTCGATGTTATTACCCCTAAATGGCATTCTCTCATAAAATCGTCTATGTTTTTTGAAAATCCTCTGTATTCGAATCTATCCTTATATTTTAAAGGTATTTCCGACGATAATTGTGTCCATTTTATTCGCGATTCTATCCCGGATATCAAAAATTTGCAATCAAATCCTCTATTTAGTATTTCTATCGCCGATTTTACAAACCATATATGACCTTTAACCGGATCCAATCGACCAACTATCCCTATTTTAAACGGTAGATTTTTGTCTATTGTATATATATTTTCTATAGGTATGGATTTATAAATTGTTTTTATTTTAATAGATATGTTTTTTTCTTTAAACATTTTTTCTATATATTTAGAGCCTGTTATTATAGCTGAGATTTTAGAGTAAGTAAAAGATTTCTTAATTTCTTTGGCGTCCGATTTTGTCCTTACTAATTTTAAATTTTTTTCAAATAGCGATATTATATAAGATAAAGTTTGCATCCTTCCGGTATGAGCATTTAATATATCTATCTTTTCGTTTTTTATAAATTTTATAATTTTGAAAATTTCGAAAGGATTTAGTATTTTTTTTCTGTCTGATATAGAAAAAATTTTATATCCTTTTTGCTTGGCGATTTCAAACGCTTTGCTTTCTTTGGAGGCTAAGAAAAATACAGTGTGCCCTACTTCTTTTAAAACATCAGCTTGGTTTAATGCGTAGTCGGTCAGTCCGCTAAACCACGGTATGTCTATCAGATTAGCTATTCTTAATGATTTTTTCATATACCTCTAATGTTTTTAACGCCATTTTATCAGAAGTAAATTCGCTTACCATTTCCAATGAATTTTTTGAAAATTTTAATCTCATATCCTCATCTTCCGCCATTTTTAATATGGCTTTAGAAAGCTCATCAGGGTTTTCTTTGGGTACTATTAAGCCGTTAAAATTGTCTTTTATTAGCTCCGCTATCCCTCCCGCGTTTGTTCCTATTAGCGGAAGTCCTACGCTCATAGCTTCTATCAAAACGCTTCCAAGACCCTCTTCTTTAGAAGAGAGCACAAAAATATCTATGGACTTTAAAAAGTCCATGTTTTTTTCTACATAGCCCAATAATTTTACTTTATCGCCTATGTTAAAATCTTTTATTAACTTATCGGTTCCTTTTTTTAAACTTCCTTCTCCGCCTATTAAGAATATAAGGTTTGGGTTAGTTTTTAAGCATAGGTTAGCGGCTTTTATAAGATTTAACGGGTCTTTGTGTGGTTCTAATGCGATCAAACTTCCTATTTTAATAACATCTTTTTTTTCGTTTTTAATATTATTTGGGGATAATACGGTTTTGTCTATTGAAGAAGAAATTACGACTATTTTGCTTTCTGGCAATTCGGATTGAATTAATATGTTTTTTATCGCGTTTGAAATAGATATTACAATATCCGCTTTTTTATATTTTATTTGCGATAGAAAGTTATTTTTTATTTTAAAATCCACCCTTCTATGAACCGCTATTTTGGTTTTTATAAAAATATTGGTTAAAATTGCTATTGCCGGGGTATGCCCGGTATGAGTATGAATTATTATTTTTTTATTGTTTTTGTTTATCTTTTTTATTTTTAAAGCTAATATAAAAGCCGAAATTATATCCCACTCGAAAATATAAGGTAGCGTTATAACCGGGATTTTTTCTTCTATGCATTTGTTAAAAAGAGGAGAATTATTTCTCGCTGCTATATAATTTTCTACACCTAATTCTTTTAATTCTTTTGCAAGATATAAAACCTGTCTTTCTCCGCCTCTTAAGTTTTTAGAGTCGTCTAAATGAAAGACTATGATATTTTTATTCATTTTATTCCCAAAAATCTTTTTATCAAATTAAAATAATAAGTCATGTATAACTTTTTCCACCAGCTCGGGAAATCTGTTTTCTTCTCCATTATATGCTATTACTAATTCGGTGTCTTCATCCGTCGTTTTATAAATACTATAAAAACATTTTAAAAAGTTTTTATGGTTTGCAAGAGTAGGTATTATTACGCTGCATTTCATATATTATATTCTATATAAAAATTAGTAAAATATCAGTATGAAAATAGGAGTTTTTGCTCATAATAGAGATTTTTTCGGCGCCAAGTTGATTCATATCCCTTTGATTTATACCCTTTATTCAAAATACAAAGGAGCCGAAATATCGGTTTTGACGCCTTATAAAAACAATGAGTTATTTTTAAAAACAGGTATAGTAAAAAATGTTTTTTTTTATGAATCGAATCTTTTTAGTATTCTAGAAATTTTAAATGAAAACAAATTTAATATGATAATATCTTTAAGAAATAAATCTATACCGGTGAATTTAGGAGTTTTATTTGCTAAAGCGGAAGAAAAAATCGGCTTTAAAGGAGGAATGGCCAATTTTGTTTATAAAAAATCCATATTATATAGAAAGGATATTTATAGGGCCGTTTTGTTTAACTCTCTGATAGAAAATCCTCTCCCTATAAACGAATATTTTAAAAGGTTCGATTGTGATTTGCGTTTAAAATCCATGACATATAAAAAAATTTTTATATTACCCGGAGCGGGGGGAGAGTTTAAGAAGTGGGATATAAATAATTTCATAAAGGTATGCGAATCGTTAGGTCAGAATTTTTATTATGTTTTTGTTTGTGGAGAGAGGGAGAAAAAAGATTTAGAAGTAATCGATAAATTTTTAAGTAATCATAGAGGAGAAATATTGTACAATCCGGAAGTTGATAAGCTTATAAGTTATTTTCACGCAGGAGACCTTTTTATTTCCAACGACTGCGGACCGTCTCACATAGCTCGTATGATGCTTAAACCGATAATAACAATATATTCGAATTTTTACGGAGACGGTGAAAAAGTAATTAAGGAATGGTTTTTGACATATAAAAACTCCCATTATCTTTTGGGCGAACATGGGGAAAGCATAAATACGGTAAAGGTTGAGGATGTTATAGAGAAGGTCAATAAGATTCTAAGTTGATTTTGGACCCGACCGGGATCGAACCGGCGACCTTACCCATGCCAAGGGTACGCTCTCCCAACTGAGCTACGGGCCCGGAAAGTTAAAGTTAAGGTTTAAGACACCTGATAATAATATTATACAATTTTAATTTTGTAAAATAGTATTATTATGAGTAAATTTATTAAAATTAAAAGGAGCAAAAATGAAAACATATTCTTTTAACGTAATACCTGATCTTCCGGATAATTTAAAACCGCTTAACGAACTGGCCACAAATATGTGGTTTACGTGGAACTGGGAAGCCATAATGATGTTTGTAAATATAGACGAGGATATGTGGCACCGTTCCCATAGAAATCCCAAGTGGATACTCGGAACATTGTCT
This sequence comes from Elusimicrobium minutum, assembly GCA_020723765.1. GTDB lineage: Bacteria > Elusimicrobiota > Elusimicrobia > Elusimicrobiales > UBA9959 > JAAYVG01. The sequence continues at coordinate 110,920 of DYIF01000002.1, read as the reverse complement.
CATGAAAAAATAGAGCATCTGGCCAAAGACGAAAATTTCTTGAAGAAGTTATATGAAGTTAAAAAGAAATACGACGATTATATGAATTTTAAAGATACATGGTTTAATAAACACAAAACCGAAAAAGAAAACAATATGTTGGTCGCTTATTTTTCGATGGAATACGGAATCGGGGAAGGTCTTCCGATATATTCCGGAGGACTTGGAATGCTTAGCGGGGATCATCTAAAGTCTTCTTCCGATATGGGGCTTCCGGTTATAGGAGTGGGACTTCTCTACAGAAAAGGATATGTTCAGCAGGTATTGAACAGAGATAACTGGCAAACGGAGGCTTATCCCGAAAACGACTGGTATAATATGCCGGTTGAAATCGTTAAAGATAGGGAAGGCAAACCGCTAAGAATAAGCGTAAATCTGGCGGGCGAGGAAGTCTGGGTCGGAGTTTGGAGAGTACCGGTCGGAAGAACTTCGCTTTATTTGTTGGATACGAATTTGCCTGAAAATTCTCCTAATGCCAGAGTAATTACCGAGCAGCTTTACGGCGGGGATAGAGAAAATAGAATAAGGCAGGAGATAGTGTTAGGTGTAGGAGGATATCGGGCTCTCAAAGCTATGGGCATGGTTCCCACGGCTTATCATGTAAACGAAGGACACTCCGCATTTTTGCTCTTAGAAAGAATAAGGGATTTAATGCACGATAAAAAATTCAATTATTACGAAGCTAAAAAAGCCGTATGGGCCACGAGCATTTTTACGACTCACACTCCCGTTATGGCCGGAAACGAGTATTTCGATTTTGAGCTTATAAAAAAATATTTTGAAAATTATTCCAGAGAATTAGGAATAAGTTTCCCGGATTTTTTGGAGTTAGGGAAAGAGGAAAAAAATTCTTTGGGTTTTTGTATGACGGTTTTGGCTTTGAGATTATCCGCTTATTCGAATGCGGTAAGTAAATTGCATGCGGACACGAGCAGAAAGATGTGGAAAAAAGTATGGAATAATATACCTTTATATGAAATTCCGATAGATTATGTTACAAACGGAGTCCATACCAATTCATGGATAAGCCACGAACATTACGAGACATATAAAAATTACATTTGCCATAACGCGTCGGACAGTTCCATAGTGGAAAATTGTAATTGGAACAACATATACAATATACCCGACGAAAAATTTTGGGAACTTAGAAATATAAGAAAAAACAAATTGATAAAACTCGTTAGAGAAAGGCTTATAAGACAACATAAAAGATTGGGCTCAGACGCTACGGTAATTAAAGAAATAGAAAATGTTTTAAATCCCGATTATCTTACTATAGGATTTGCCAGAAGGTTTGCGACTTACAAAAGGGCCAATCTCTTTATGAAAAACTTAGAAAGGCTTTTAAGCATAGTAAATAACGATAATATGCCCGTTCAGTTTGTAATAGCGGGAAAAGCTCATCAAGCCGATACTCAAGGTAAAGAACTTATAAAACAGGTCGCTTCTTTGAATCTGGATAAGAAATTTAAGTCCAGAATAGTTTTTGTCGAAGACTATAATATGAATGTGGCCAGATACATGGTTCAGGGAGTCGATGTTTGGCTTAACAATCCCATAAGACCTTTGGAAGCGAGCGGAACAAGCGGTATGAAAGCGGCAATAAACGGCGTTTTGAATCTATCGGTTTTAGACGGATGGTGGGTCGAGGGATATACTCCGGATGTGGGCTGGGCGATAGGCGGAGTGGAAGAATATAGAAGCGACGAGGAAAGAGATTATGTGGAGTCGGAGGCCATATACAATTTGATAGAAAAGGTTATTGCGCCTTTGTATTACGATAGGGAGAACGGAATACCTAAAAAATGGATTTCTATGATGAAAAATTCCGTTTCAAAGCTCGTTCCGGTATTTAATACCGACAGAATGCTCAGAGAATATTACGAGAAGTTTTATGTAAAATCCAACAAACATTTTAATGAGCTCATATCGGAAGGAAAAGTCAAACAAACCGTAAGCGCTTGGTGGAATAAAATAATAAGAGGTTTTGATAATATAAGAGTCGTAGTGGATAATTTTAAGCCCGAATCCGAGCTTAAAACCGGCGCTTCTTTTAAAGTTAACGCGCTTGTATGGCTTGGGGAACTTTCTCCGGAAGATGTTAAAGTCGAAATAGTGGTCGGAGCGTTGGACGGGGAAAACATTTTTAGATACGGAAGAGCTTTCGATATGAATATATCAGAGAAAACTTCAAGCGTATACGTATATTCTCAGGAAGTTAAATGTTATAAAAGCGGAAAACATGATTTTGCGGTAAGAGTCAGACCGTATCATAAAGATCTTCCCGATGTTTTTATTCCCGGATTTGTAAAATGGAACGAGTGATTAAAATTTGGTATAATATTATTAACGGCTTTTTAGTTTATTAATAAAGGAGCGAAAATGGCAAAAGGTAAGGTTAAATGGTTTAATAATAAAAAAGGTTTTGGTTTTATTACCCCGGAAGACAATTCCGGCGACGTGTTCGTTCATTACAGCGTAATAGAAAAACAAGGTTTTAAAACTCTTAAAGAAAACATGGAAGTCGAATTTGAGGCTAATCAAACCGATAAAGGTCTTAAAGCTACCAAAGTCGTTCCTCCGCAGAAACAAGAACAAAAACAATAATAGATTCTAAAACTTTTTTAATCTTGAAGTATATCTACCGTGAAGGTGTAGAGTTTTGTATCTTTATTTTTCCAGCAGTCCCTATTAAGTCCAGCTTTTTGTTCGCATAACTGGGAAAGAAATTCTTCTTTTGTTTTAAAATAATCCCATACCTGAGGCAAAAAAAGTCCGCTTCCTTGTTTGGATATCGCTATTACTCCGTCTTTTTTTTCTCTTATTTCTTTATAATCTAAAATTCCTTTAAGCCTGGATAAAATGGATATTTCTATTTTTATATCTTTTAATTCTTCTTCTTTCAAAGGAGAAAATCTGGGATCGTTAAATGCGGCCTGGATCGAAAAATATTTAACGGCATCGATTAAAGCAAATCTCGGTTCCGTGGTGCCTATACATCCTCTTAAGTATTTGTTCTTATATAACGTAATAAAAACCGCCTGAGGCATGTTGAACTTTGGATTTTGATGAATATCGGAGCCGATTATTTCTTTTTTGCCTTTAAAATAATTCTCAATGGTTTTTTTTGAAATTTCCAAAAGTTCTTTTTTCTCTTCTTTGGTAAATTCCATTTTTAAATCTTTTTCCTTTTTGCCCGATATGAATATACCTGATACGTATCCGACCGCATTTTCCTTCGAGGCTTTTTTGTTTTCCTCGTATGAGTTGGATATTTTTATCGGAACAAATTCCGTCGCGTTTAATAATTTAGCGATTTTAATTCCGAGCATTATGGCGGATGATCCGCAGGCCAGAGTGTCTAAATCTTTTATGTTTTTGTAAAGAGTTATCTTTTGATATAAATCGAAATAATATTCGTCTAATTTTTTTATCGCTTCTACGGTGGAAGCGTCCGATTTTTTAGCCGTTTCGTAATCTGGGTAGTGAGAGAAATCCGAAGATATTATTATCATCGTTTTTTTTCTCGTTTTCTCTATCGTTTTTTTAATTTCTTCGGCCATCCTTGAAATTTTTGATAAATCGTAAGTATTTAAAAGTATCGGAACGATTTGAGCTTTTTTAAAAGAATAAATTATGAAAGGAAGCTGGACCTCTATGGAGTGTTCCATTTGAAAAAGGGAAGAGTTTTCTTTAAATAAATCGTTTTTAAGAAGTGTTTCCACAAAATCTTTATCCGATTCTATAAATCCCAGGGGCGTATTAAAAGCTTCTTTTGTGGTAACGGCGCCGTCTATCAGATTTTTATGGGAGGGGGATAAAATAATAAAAAGTTCCGTGTCTTTTGGAATTAGAGAATAGGATATCGCGGCTATTTGTCCAGAAAACTCGTATCCCGCATGAGGAGCTATGACCGCTTTGATTGAGTCTTTGCTTATCTTAGAATAATAATTGGAAGAATTTGTCATTTTTTCTTTTATATAATTTTCCAGTTCCGTTTTGTCTTTAGGATAAAATTTGCCGTCAAAAAAAGGACCTATCGCAAAAAGATTTATGGCTATGGATAATATTAAAAACTTCATTTATATCTTGTGGGTTTTATAAAACTCCTCTATTATATTCCACGCTTCTTTTCCTGTTTCGGCGTATGTGAATATGCTTAAATCCTCTCTCGATATGTATCCCATATCGGCCATAATGTTAAAATTCAAAACTTTTTTCCAGTAGTCTTTGCCCAAAAGTATTACCGGTATTTTTCTTTTTTTGCCGGTTTGAACGAGCGTTAAAACTTCAAAAAGCTCATCCATAGTTCCAAAACCTCCTGGGAAAGCGACCATGGCCTTGGCTCTCATCACAAAATGCATTTTTCTTATGGCAAAATAATGGAACCTGAAACAAAACTCTTCGGATATGTATGGGTTTGGATCCTGCTCCATCGGAAGGGTTATGTTAAGTCCTATACTTTTTGCGTTGGCTTCCCATGCCCCTCTGTTCGCGGCTTCCATTATCCCCGGTCCGCCCCCGGTAACTATTATCAGTTTTTTGCCGTTTATTTTGTTCGATGAGGCAAGCTTTGCAAACTCTCTGGCTTGTTCGTAGTATTTTTCCGATTTTAACAAAACCTTTGCGTTTTCCAGTTTGCTTTTTAATTCCTTGTCGTTCGGGTTTTTTTGAAGCTCTTTTTTAAACATTTCTATTCTTTTTAAAGAGTCTTCTTTATTGAATATTCTTGCGCTTCCAAAACAAACTATCGTATTCTCGACTCCGTGTTTGTTTAGTATCATCTGAGGTTTTAAAAGTTCTAATTGCAACCTTATCGGCCTTAATTCGTCGCTTCTCAAAAATTCTAAGTCCTCGTAAGCTTTCTTATAAGATTTGGAGTGTTTTAATCTGTTAACTTTCTCATATCTGTCGTTCTCGTATATCCCCGTCTCTTTCATTAGTTTTTTGTCCATTTTTTTACCTCGCTTTTAAATATTTTTTTATTTGGTTATAAATCCCTTCTTCGTCTATTCCTGTTTTCTGGTAAAGTTCTTGAGGAGTTCCCTGTTCTACGAAATAATCGCCTATTCCCAATCTTTTGGCTTCGGTTTTAATATTCATATCCGATAGCGACTCTAAAACCGCGGAAGAAAAACCGCAGGCTAAAGAATTATCTTCGACCGTTATTATTTTCGTTTTGGAAGCTTCCCTTACCGCTTCTTCATCCAAAGGTTTTACAAATCTAAAATAATAAACTCCGACTTGAAGACCGTCGTTTTCAAGTTTTTGGGCCGCTTTTAGCGCGGGAATAGTTCTATTACCGGTGGCGAGTATATACGCGTCTTTACCTTCTTTTAATTTTACGGCTTTTGTGTTTTCAAATTCTTTAAATTCTCCCATGCTTACTCCGAAACCCTTACCTCTCGGATATCTTATCGCTACAGGTTTTTGCATTTTAATAGCCGTATATAAACAGTTCTTTAATTCGTATTCGTCCGAAGGAGCCATAATTGTCATTTCGGGTAACATTCTAAATAATCCTATATCGAAAACTCCGTGATGGGTGGGACCGTCTTCTCCGACTATTCCGGCTCTATCCATACATATTACCACCGGCAATTTTTGGAGGCATATATCGTGCATTACCTGATCGAAAGCTCTTTGCATAAAAGAAGAGTATATCGCAACCACGGGTTTGAACCCTTGAGTGGCAAGTCCCGCGGCAAATGTTAAAGCGTGTTCTTCGGCTATCCCGACATCGTAATATCTGTAAGGATATTTGTCTCTAAAAGCGTCAAGTCCTGTCCCTTCCGGCATTGCCGCGGTTATGGCGACCACTTTCGGATCTTTCTTGGCTATTTCCACAAGAGAATCGGAAAATGTTTTGGTAAAGGTCGGGATTTCTTTATTTCCCGATATTTTTATCACTTCGCCGGATTCTATATCGAATTGTGCAGTTCCATGGAAGTTTATGGGTTTTTCTTCCGCATGTTCGTATCCCTTTCCTTTTTTGGTTACCACATGTAAAAGAACCGGTCCTTTTAAATCTTTTAGATATCCCAGAACTTCAACCATTTCTTTTATGTTATGTCCGTCTATCGGTCCAAAATACGAAAACCCCATTTCTTCGAATATCATTCCGGGGAATAATATCACTTTCGCTCTTTTGGCCACTTTTAAAATATTTTTTCCCCAGAACTGAAATCTATTTAAAAATACTTCCAATTTTTCTCCGGCGTTTTTTATCGTACCTAAAGTTAAAAGTTTGGCGAGTATTTTTCCAAACTGCCCCACTCTGTTTGATATAAACATCTGATTGTCGTTTAGAACCACCAGCATATCCTGTCCCAGATGCCCTATATTTTGCATCGCTTCCCAGCTCATTCCTCCGGTCATGGCTCCGTCGGCCACTACGCATACGACTTTATATTTTTCTTTTAAAATATCCCTTGCTGCCGCAACTCCGCAAGCGGCGCTTAAAGCGGTTGAAGCGTGTCCGGCACCGAATATATCGTGTTCGCTTTCGTTCCTTTTTAAAAAACCGGATATTCCTCCCATTGTTCTTAACGTGTCGAATTTTTCGTTTCTTCCAGTAAGGATTTTATGAGCGTATGCCTGGTGTCCTGTATCGAATATTATTTTATCTACGGGGGAGTTGTAAACGTAGTGTAAGGCTATTATAAGATCCGTAGCGCCTAAGCTTGAAGCTAAATGGCCTCCGTTTTTGCTTACGACTTCTATTATTCTTTCTCTTATCTCTTCGGCCAATTCATTTAACTCTTCCACTTTTAATCTTTTAAGGTCCGCGGGTCCTTTTATATAGCCTAAATATCTCATCTGTCTCTCCTTACTACCAGTAAAGCCAATTCTTTAAGTAGTTTTTTCTTTTCTATATCTCCTTCCAGAGATTCGATATTTTTTAAAGCTTTGGTTAAAAAATTATCGGCCATTTTTTTTGCTTTTTCCAGCCCGAATAAAGTTACGTAAGTAAGTTTTTGGTTTTTTTGGTCGCTTCCGCTTTTACCCAATTTCTTTTTGTCTCCTATTACGTCCAGTATATCGTCGGTAACCTGAAAAGCAAGCCCTATATTTAACGCGAACTCCGATAAGTTTTTATAATATTTTTCTTTTTCGGAAAGAACGCAGCCTATTTCGCAGCTTGCCATAATCATATCGGCGGTTTTGTGCCTATGTATATAATCCAGAGTTTTCTTAATTTTTGATTTTTCTTTGGCGCCGTAAATTTTACCTTCGGATAACAAATCTAAGGCCTGACCCGATACCATACCGGAGCTTCCCGCTCTGAAAGATAAAATTTCCACCGCCCTCGCCTTTAGATTTTTTTTTATCGCCGAAGATGACGAAATTATATTGAATGCGTCGGTCAAAAGCCCGTCTCCTGCCAAGATCGCCATCCCTTCTCCGAATATTTTGTGATTCGTGGGTTTTCCTCTTCTTAAATCGTCGTCGTCCATAGCCGGCAGATCGTCGTGTATTAAAGAATAGGTATGTATCATTTCTATGGCAGCGGCCGCGTCTACTATGTTTTTTTTGTCTTTAGACGATAAAAGTTCGTAGGTCAAAAACATAAAAGCCGGTCTTATTCTTTTCCCGCCGGCGTTTATGGAATAGAGCATGGATTTTTTAAGCGTTTCGTTAACGAAAGGTTTTTTATTTAAGTATTCGTTAATCCTTTTTTCCACTATTTCTCTGGATCGATCGATGTATTTTTTTAGTTCCATAATTAAATTATATCACTTTAGTAAAAGGCGAAAAATAGATTTTATATTTAAAAAATGTTCGCTTTTTTGTTAAGAATGTCCGCCCACCGTGTAATCTCTTTCGGGAATTTTTCCGAATCTTTCTTCGTATTTTCTTATGTTTTCAACCAACGCTTGAAGAAATCTTTTAGTGTGTATCGGATTGGATATGATTCTGGCTCTAAGTTTGGCTTTGGGTTGATTGGGTTGAATGAACAAAAAATCGAAAATAAATTCGGTTTCGCTGTGAGTTATTCCGGCCAAGTTGGTGTATATTCCTTGAGCGGTTGCTTCGTCTATTTGTATTTCTATTTGAAGTTGTCCTTCCTGTTTTTTTTCAGACATAAAATCCTCCGTTTTTTTAATCTATAATATATTATATGAAATACATTGCGGCTTTTATTTTTTTGTGTTCAAATGTTTATTCCGCGGATTATTATCTATCCGTTAATTCCAGGGTAAAATCGATAAAAATATATAACCATTACGTGTATTATAAAAATAAAAAAGCTGTTATCGGCGATGTCAATTCTTTATATGCGGTTTATTACGACGAATTAGGCAGGGTTATCGAAGAAGCCGGCGGGAAAAACGATAAGGATATTTCGTGGAAGAAAAAATATGTTTATGAAAAAGAGGAAAAGAAGATAAAAAAATATTGTAAGGAAATATTAAGTTTGGAAGAGAGCGGAAAGGAAATTAAAAAGATTTGCTCTGACGAAGTTAAAAAGATATCGGAAATAAAATTTGAAAAAATGAGCGAAGACGAGATTTTAGGAGTTAGCATATGTTTGAACGACAATATGCTAAATGTTTGCCATATATTCGATTCCAATTATTTTCCGGAAGAGAAAATCGTTAAAAAATTCGACGATAAAGGTAATTTAAAAGAAGAAATAAGATACGATAAAGACCAGGATGTTTCGGTTAGAAAAAATTACGAAATAAACAAACTATTAGCGGTAATAAAATCTTACGATAAAGACAATATACTGAAAGAAGTTTTATCGAGAGAATATAAGGTCGATGGGATAATAAGAAAAGAGACGATTTCCGAGTATACATTTTCTCAGAATCTATCTTCCAGACGAGAAATCTATTACAACGGATACGGGCTTAAAGAGGAAGAGAAATTTTTCGATTCCAACGGCGTATTTTATAAAGATTACGTTTTCGAATACGAGCTGGATTCTAAAGGAAACTGGATAAAAGAAATAAAATATTCGAGAGACATAGAGAGTTTGGAGAAAAAACCGGATTCGGCCATAAAAAGAGCGATAGAATATCGTTAGTTATTTTTTTGCGGCCGATATTTCGAAAAGCGTTTTCTCTTTTTCCTTTAAGAGCAATATTTTCGAACCGCTATCCGATAAAATTTTGCTTCCTTCTTCTATCATCGATTTTATTTTTTCGTCTTCGTAAGAGGGGTTTAGGTTTATCGGCATTAAATTTTTTATGTGGTTTTTCTTTACAAAATTGCATAATATTTCGAAAGAACTGTGGCCTTTGTGATTTTTTTCGATATAATCGTTTTTATCGTAGTAAGAATCGTGTATAATTAAATCGAATTTGGATGTGAACTTCCCTAATCTTTCGTTATAGTCTTGAAAAGCTGTGCTTTCTTCCCATATCTCGCTATCCGGAGCATAGGCTATTTTGAATCCTTTTATGTTTAAAAGATAAATCATTGTAGTTGTCGGGTGATTTGAGTACATTGTCGCCATTTTGATATCTTCCGATACCGAATAGTTTTCTTCAAGCACTTCGTACAGATTTATTTTCGCTTTAGGTGGGTGAGGGATGGGAGAGAAGGAGCTGTAGAGATAGTTTTTTATGGCGTCCTTAAGCGATTTTTCCGGGTCGTTGGGCCCTATTATGTTTACAGTATACTTCGAATCTAAAAAAGGCTTGAAATGAGGAAGCCCCATTATGTTGTCTATATGGAAATGAGTTAAGAAAATCCATATGTTTTTATAAAAGTTTTTTTCGACTATCTTTTGTCCTAACTCGAATATTCCCGTACCGGCGTCTAAGACTATGACGTCTTTTTGCGTTTCTATCGATATGCAGTTTGTTTGCCTTCCGAAGATAGAATCCGATGTCGGGAGCCTTTCTCCAAGTCCTCTTATGCCGTAGGCGGTAATTCTTAAATTGGTTTCCGAAATCTCCAAATTAATAGGCTTTTCTTCGTTTATATCCGCCGGTTTTTTAATCGACGGAGGAGGGGGAGGAAGTTTTGAAGATCCCTGTATGATTTCTTTTATTGTTTTTGAGAAATTTGCGACATCGTAAGGTTTTCCTATGAAATAATCCGCACCTAACATTAAAGCCCTTTGTTTTTCAGATTCGTAAGATTTTCCGGATAATATTATAACCTTTATCGATTTTGTTTCCGGGTTTGTTTTTATCCTTTTACAAATTTCCATTCCGTTTATTCCGGGCATCATTATGTCGCTTATAACGAGTTTCGGCTTGTATTTTTTGATTTCGTCTATCGCCTTCATAGAGTCGTCTACCAAAAGAACCTTCCAACCTTCGTCGGTAAGCAAATCCTTGGTTAGCTCGCCGGCCATAGGGTCGTCGTCTATTATGACAATATCGAATTCTTCCATAAATCCTCTTTCAAAAAAGCATATGGTATAATATATTATAGAAATTATATTATTTTTTGGCGAGCTTTGAAAATTATGATAAGAATAATAGCCGGAAACAGAAAAAACAGAAGGGTTTTGTCGTTGCCTATGAGTCATCATGTAAAACCCATATCGGTCAGAATGAGAAAATCTCTTTTCGATATATTAAGACCGTATATAACCGGTTCTATTTTTTTGGATTTATACGCCGGAATAGGGCTTGTTGGATTGGAAGCCCTATCGAGGGGGTCTTCCAAAGTCGTTTTTGTGGATAACGACAAGCAATGCCTTGATACAATAAAAAAGAACTTGAAAAATTTGGAGCTTGAAGAGTCTGGCGTGGTAGTCAAAGGGAATATACTTGAAAATCTCAACTGGCTTAGTTATTACTCCCAGGACGGTTACGATATAGTTTATATGGGACCTCCGTATAGAGACAAAGACAACAATCCTTTAAGTTACAGCCTAAAAACCATTCAGTCGGTTTTAAAGGCAAATCTTCTTTCCGAATACGGTATAATCATATCTCAGCATCACATAAAAGAAAAGTTTGAAACTCCGGAGGAACTTGTTAAGTTTAGAACCGAAAAATACGGAGATACTTTGATAGATTTTTTTAAACCCAAGAAAAATGTTTGAATTGAATTATTCCAAAATAAACGCTTATTTGTTTTGCAATTATCTTTATAAATTTATATACATAGACGGCAATTATACAAAACATAATCGCAAAACATCCTTCGGGCTGTCCATACATAAAGCTTTAAAAGAGTTCGGCACAAAACGACTCGGTATCGATCGGCTTTTAAACTCTTACGAAGAAAACTGGTGCAACTACGGATATTCGAACGGCCAGGAAATGATGGATTATTATTATAAAGGAGTCGATATTTTAAAAAAATTTTACGAATACGAAATTAAAAAAAAATCGACCATTCTTTATTGCGAAGATTCTTTCGATATAGACATAGGCGAAGATTTCGTGTTAAAGGGGACGGTAGATAGGATAGATAAAAACGATGACGGAAGCTTTAATGTTATAGATTATAAATTGGGGCTTGAAGAAAACGGAGAGGGTTTAGTAAAAAATAATCTTCAACTTTCTATATACGCGTTCGGAGTATCCAAAAAGTATTTCGTAAGGGTTAAAAACTTAAAATATTATTTCGTTTCAAATTTGAAAGAAGTGGAGGCTGAGTATATGGGGGAGGAGAATCTTTTATCTTTCATAAAAGATTGCGGTAAAAAGATGAGGGACTCGGTTTTTGAAAAAAAAGGAAGATGTTCTCTGTGTCTTGCGAAAGATATTTGTCAATTTTCCGATTTTAAATACGATAAAATATAATATACTATTAGGATGAATGAAGAAATATTAAAAGGGATAATTAACGAAGAAAAGGCGGATGTCTCTCTTTATATTGCGGAGGCGGAGTTATTTAAAAATAAGATAGTAGGCGGAAAGGCCATATCTGAAACGTTTTCCGATTTCGCGGCGGAGGAAGCGGAGCATATAAAAACGCTTTTATCATTATATAAAAAGCGGATTAACGTCAAATATAGAAAGATAATACCTTTTAAATCTCTTAGAAAAAATTTGAGGGCTCACCTCGTTAGAGAGGCGGACAGCGTAAAACTATACGAAGTTTTTTTGAATTCCGTTTCGGGTTATGGGGAAAAAGCGGCTATTAAAAAAATAATAGAAAACGAGAAAAAACATTTATCCGTAATTAAAAAATATTTGTTAATGCTTAAATAAAAATAAAATGGAAATAGTAATATTCAGACACGCTCACGCTTTAAGCGTCTTAGAAGCCAAAGTAAGCGCGGATTTCGAAAGGCCGATTTCGGAAAAGGGAAAGGAGCAAATAAAAAAATCCGTTTTTAGTCTTTTATCCGAGGGTTTTAGACCGGAATATATAGTTTCAAGTCCTTTTAAAAGGGCCGTTCAAACCGCGGATATTATTTCAAGTGAGATAAATTGCGACAGGATTGAGTTTAAGGATTTCCTCGCTCCAGGATCGGATCTTTCTTTCGTTTGCGATTATATTAATTCCAATAAATCCAACATCATAATAATCTCTCATATGCCTTTTGTTTCGGACCTGGTTTACGTTTTGTCGGGAGATAGATTGCTTTTTGGCACCGGGGGATATGTCAGATTGGAGTATGGCGAGAAAAAAAATGTTAAAATCGTTTCACAGTATTTCCCCGATTAGATTTTCTGTTTTAATACCCTGGTTTTTTTTCTTATCCATGGATATTAAAATAGGGCTTGTTTCATACGGCAATATAACTTCTCTTTCGATTACTCCAATTGAAAAATCTTTTGTTTATATAAACGAAAAGAAAATAGAAAATTCTTTCGATATTTATTCTTATAAGGATAAGATTAAATTGGATGAAGATAATAAAGTTTCTTTTTTAAAAGAAGTTAAAATAAAAATAAACGGTACGGTTAAAATAAAGTCGAAAAAGAAGGAAAGATATTATAAAGGAACGATCGAAGTAAAAAATTTGAAGGGTTTTTTGTTTATGGTGAATACGGTAGACTTGGAAGATTATGTCTTAAGCGTTACCGATTCCGAGACCAGACATATGAAAAATGTAGAAGCGATTAAAGCAAACGCTATAGCTATAAGATCTTATGCCATAGCCGCCGGTAATAGACACGAAAAACAGGGGTATAATTTTTGCGACCTTACACATTGTCAATTGTATAAGGGGTTTAAGGATATAAGAGAAAAGACTTATAAGGCGGTTAGAGAAACTTCCGGTGTTATAATGGAATTCGACAAGAAACCGATATGGGCGATGTATCATAGCGTTTGCGGGGGGGCAACAGAAAACGCGAAAGACGTATGGAATTACGATACTATGCCGTATCTCGTAAGCGTTAAAGACGATATCGGCTTTAAAACTCTTTGTTCGGAGGGTTGGGGGTATAGATGGAGAACAAAAATAAGGATAAAAAGATTTGAAAGATTTTTGCAAAAATCCGTTTTTAAAAATAAGGCCGAAAAATTCGTAGAAATTTCCAATATCGTTTATACCCATTCCGGCAGGGTTAAAAGTTTAGATATAATATCCGACAAAAGAAAGATAGCTATATCCGGTATAAATTTTTATCATATTATAGGAAGAGAGTTAGGATGGATGGCTATAAAAAGCACCGCTTTTACCGTTTCAAGAGATAATAAATACATAATATTCGATGGAAAGGGTTATGGTCATGGGGTAGGGATGTGCCAGGCAGGAGCGGATAAGATGGGCGAGTTGGGATATGCTTGCAAAGATATACTAAACCATTATTACGAAGGTATAAAAATAGTAAAATATAGCTATGGAAATGATTAATTCTATACTTCTCGGTATTTTGCAGGGAATCGGTGAATTTTTGCCGATATCGTCTTCCGCGCATTTATATTTATATTCTTATCTTACTAATATGAATTATCAGGGTTTGAGTTTCGATGTTATGTTGCATATGGGAACCCTTTTAGCTATTTTTTCGTATTTTTTAAAAGATATTAAAAATATCCTTAAAAATTCAATACAAAATCCTAAAGGAGAAGATTCTAAGTTTTTGTTTTATATAGCCATAGCCACGGTTCCGGGGGTGATAGCCGGGTTGACGCTTGATAAAATAGCCGAAAATGTTTTTAGAACTCCTGTCGTCGTTTCTCTTTCGCTCATATTCTTTTCTTTTGTCATTTATTTCGTAGACAAAAAATACGGAGGAGAAAAGACCGAAAAAGACTTTAATATAAAACACGCGATTGTCGCCGGCCTTTTTCAGTCCATAGCCATAATACCCGGAGCTTCTCGTTCGGGGATGACCATAATTTCTCTTTTGATGTTAGGATATACGAGAGACTCGGCCGCTAAAATATCTTTTTTTATGGCCATGCCGATAATATTGGGTGCCGGGGTGTTTGAGGCCAGAAAACTTGTTTTTTCGGATATAAATATTTATCTTTTTGCCGGATTTTTTTCAAGCTTTTTATCGGGAGTTCTTTCCATTAGATTTTTGCTTTCATATCTTAAAAAGAAAGATCTTTCTATTTTCGTATTTTATAGAGTCGCGTTGGGTTTAATCGTATTGGTTAGATATTTCGTTTTCTAAAATATTTTAATTAATATTATATAATTAACTTATGGAATATAACAGCCTTAACAGGCGTTTTATACTGAACGTAATCGTATCCATATTGATACTTATAATAATTTACGGGTTTATAAAACTCATATCTCCGTTCATACTCGCCATATTTCTCGGCATAATATTTTCGGTCGTATATTATCCGGTTTATTCGTTCTTTACGAATAAAAAAATAAACGAAAACATATCCGCTTTTTTAAGCGTGATTTTTATGTTTGTCACCATAGTCGTTCCTTTCTTGCTTTTCGGCTGGCTTTTGTTCAAAGAAGCCAAAATGATATATCCTCAAACCATAGATTACTTAAATAATAATATTTACAAAATCAAATTAAATATTCCGTCCTTCATACCTTTTTCAAGCTTAGACATAAAAGAGATACTGGTTACAAACTTAGAGGAATTTCAAAGGGCTATTTTAAAATCGGGGGGCGGAATAATAAAAAACATATTTTTCTTCTTCGTTAATTTCTTTGTAATGCTTATTTCCATGTTTTTTCTATTTAAAGACGGCAAAAAACTTTTAAACTGGTTAATAGAACTGGTGCCGCTTGAAAATAAATACATAGAAAGAATTCTTATGCAATTTTCCGTAACTACCAATTCTATAATAAAAGGAGTTCTTTTAACCGCATTCGTTCAGGGAATAGTCGCGGCGCTCGGCTATTACATAGCGGGACTAAATTCTCCGATAATGTTAGGGTTTCTCGTTATATTTTCCGCTCTTATACCTTTTCTCGGCACATCCATGGTTACGATTCCGGTCGCCATTTATTGTTATCTGACAAAAGATTTTACTACGACGATTTTTGTTTTTATATGGGGGATGTTCGTAGTCGGACTTATAGATAACTTCGTAAGGCCGATATTTATAGGCAAAAACGCAAAACTTCCTATAGCCTTAGTTTTTCTGGGAATAATAGGGGGGCTTAAAACCTACGGTCCCATAGGCATTTTTTTGGGGCCTATATTCGTTTCTGTAATAATTACGCTTTTAGAGATATATAAAGAAAAGATAAATTTTAATTATCAAGACCGCGTAAAAAAACAACCGTTATAAGTTTTAAAAATATCGTTTTAAGTTTTTCTAATAATCCGTTTATTTTATTAAATTGTAAAATTTTATTATGATAAAAGGAGGAAAAAAGTGAAATACCATATACTTGAAAAAAAGAATCTTGATTGTTTTATAAAGAATCTGTTAAAGAAGATGAAGGTTGTCGCTCCCGTGGAAAGAGGAAGCGGGAACTATTCTTTCGCCGAAATATCTTCGGCGGATGAAATAAAGTGCGATTATGTCCCTACCATACTTCCGCCTAAAAAGTATTTTATGCCTCAAAGAGAAAAGATTATGGATTTTAAAGAAGATGGGGATGTAAAAGAAAGCTGTTATATAGACGGCGAAAAAATCGCGGTATTCGGGGTTCATACCTGCGATCTGAGCGGTTTGCAATGTCTTAATATAGTCTTTAACGATAAACCTGTAGACCATAATTTCTTAATGAGAAAAGAAAATCTTTTTATGATAGGTCTTGAGTGCAATAAGTACTGCGACGAGTACGCAAGCTGCGCTCTGGTTAACGCTCACCTGCCCAACGGAGGTTACGACCTGTTTTTGACGGATATCGGAGACAAATTCGTTATAAACGTAAACACTCAAGACGGGGAGGATTTTGTCGAATCTATAAAGCTTCCGCAGGCAAGCGCCAAAGATATGAGCGAGCTTGAAAAAATAAGAGAGGAAAAGAAAAAGATTTTTAAAAATGAAATAGACGTGGAGCCCTCGAAGATACCTCAAATTTTTGAAAAATCTTATAACTCAAAGGTATGGGAAGAAGTGGCGAATAAATGCCTTTCTTGCGGCAACTGCACAAATGTATGCCCCACCTGCTATTGTTTCGATATGGAAGACACTTTGAACTTAGATTTAAAGAGCGGAGAAAGGATAAGAAAATGGGATTCCTGTCAGTTTGAGACCTTTGCAAGAGTCGCCGGAGGGGAAAATTTCAGGGAAGAGAGATCTATGAGGCAAAGGCATAGAGTTTATAGAAAGTTTAAGTTTCCCGTAGATAAATTTAACAGGTTTTTCTGTACGGGTTGCGGGAGATGTTCTAGAACCTGTATGGCCGGCATAAACCTTAAAGAGATACTTGTAAAACTTGCGGAAGAAGTGAAATTTTAAGGAGAGTATATGAAGACAAAAGAAAAAAACGTAATAGAAATAAAGGAATCAAATTGGAGTTACAGAAAAGGAACCATATTAAACACCAAGATGATGACTAAAACCGAAAAGTGGTTCGATATTAAGCTTGACGACGGAGAGTTGGGACATGAGCCCGGACAGTTTGTTCAGGTAGAGCTGTTTGGGGTTGGGGAAGCTCCGATTTCCATTTGTTCCTCTCCGACAAAAAAAGGAAGCTTTGAGCTTACGGTAAGAGCCGCGGGAAGAGTTACCAATCAAATGCATAAACTTGAAAAAGGGGATAGGGTATATATAAGAGGTCCTTTCGGAAGACCTTTCCCGGTTAAGCAGATGTTTGGAAACGACATACTTTTTGTCGCAGGGGGACTCGGAATAGCTCCTTTAAGGTCTCTTATCAATTACGTTATGGACAATAGAAAAGATTTCGGGAAAGTCGATATACTTTTGGGTTGTAAAAGCCCTAAGGATATGTTATTCTACGACGAAGTCGAGAGGTGGGGTAAAAGGATGGACATAAATTTCGCCTGCACCGTAGATAAAGGTGAGCCGGATTGGAAGGGAAACGTCGGTCTTATTACCACTTTGATCCCAGGCGTAAACTTAAATCCGGAAAGGACATATGCGGTTGTTGTCGGTCCGCCGATTATGTATAAGTTTGTAATAGCGGAGCTTTTAAAGAAAAACATACCGGAACGTCATATAGTTCTTTCTTTAGAAAGACATATGAAATGCGGCATGGGCAAATGCGGACATTGCCAGATAGACCATCCAAAAAACTATTATTGTTGTAAAGACGGTCCGACTTTTACATACGACGAAGTAAAAGAATCCAAAAAACTATAAGGAGATGAATATGGCTAAAAACAAAATATCCGAAAAACCTAAAGTAGCTTTTTTCGATTTCGCATGTTGCGAAGGATGCCAGCTTCAGATAGCGAATTTGGGGGAAACGCTTCTGGACGTGCTGGGTGCGGTGGATGTGGTCGAGTTTAGAGAGGTAATGAGCGAAAAATGGGACAAGGATTACGATGTAGTTTTCATAGAAGGTTCCATAGGAGATAAACACGCCGAGGAAAGGCTTAAAAAAATAAGAGAGAGAGCCAAGGTTTTGGTCGCCTACGGTTCCTGCGCAGCTTTGGGCGGAGTAAACGGAATGAAAAACGGATTTGAAATAGACGAGATAAGAAGATATGTCTACGGAGATAAATACTCCTATTTCGACTCAAAACCGACAAAAGCCGTAGATCAGGTGGTTAAAGTGGACTATTACATATACGGATGCCCGGTTTATCTTCCGGAGGTGGTGGAAGTCATAAAATGCATATTAAAAGGCGTGGCATATTCCGTTCCCGATAAGCCGGTTTGCGCGGAGTGTAAGTTAAACGAAAACGTTTGTCTTTACGATAAAGGCGTCGTTTGTTTGGGACCATGGACTAAAGCGGGATGCAATAGCTGGTGTACCAGCAACGGAAATATTTGTTACGGTTGCAGAGGGTTGGTTTCAAATCCGGCAAAAAATCAAGCCAACGACATTATAAAAAAATATAATGTCAACGAAAAGATAAAAGTTTTGGGGGAAGAGCTAATGAAGAAGAAAATCGAGATGTATAACAAAGCAAAGGAGGTTAAATGAGCGTAAAAAATAAAGATTTGGACATAAAAGTGGAATATGTTACAAGAGTGGAAGGACACGGCAATATAGTCGTAAACGTTAAAAACGGAAATATAGAAAAATGCGAATTTCACGTGGTTGAAACCCCCAGGCTATTCGAAGGGATGCTTAGAGGAAGAAGCATATTTGAAGCTCAACATATAACCTCAAGAATATGCGGAATATGCTCATGCGGACATTCCTTAGCTTCGATTCAGGCGGCCGAGGACGCTTTGGGGTTTGTGCCTTCCGAACAGACGGTAAAGCTCAGAAAACTTTTACTGGACTATGAGTTTCTCGATAGCCACCTTTTGCATATATATCTTTTAGCAGCTCCTGACGTCTTGGGCGTTCCTTCTTTTGTGCCTCTTGTAAAAACTCATAACGCGCTTGTCAAAAAAATATTAAAGATGAAAAAATGTTTTAACGATACCTGCGATATACTCGTCGGAAGACATGTGCATCCGATATCGGCGATAGTTGGTGGATTTACAAAACTTCCAAGGCCAAAAGATATAGATGCGATGATAGATATATTGGAGGGGATAAGAAGCGATATGGACGATTTGATAAACGTGGCTTCCAAATTAAAATTCCCCGAATTTTACAGGGAAACGGAATATGTTGCGTTGGTAAACGATACGGATGAATATCCGTTGTTGGAGGGGGATATAGGCTCTTCGGACGGGAAAAGATTTAACAAAAAAGATTATAGGCTTGCCACAAACGAGTTTATAGATCCTCGCTCAAGCGCCAAATTTACCAAACTTTCGAGAGAGTCTTATATGGTCGGAGCTCTTGCGAGGTTCAATCTAAATCATAAAAAACTTCATAGCAAAGCCAAAAAAGTCGCAAAAGAGCTTAAGTTTGAAGCGCCAAACCACAATCCTTTTATGAATACCGTCGCTCAAGCTGTTGAGCTTGTTCATTGCTACGAACATGCCCTGGATATACTTAAAGATTTTAAAAAGAACGGGGTAGATTATGGGGAAGAAATAGTTGTCGGAATAAACGAAAAAGGGGTTATCCCTACCAAGGCAGGAAACGGCGTTGGAGCGGTAGAAGTTCCGAGAGGAATATTGTTCCACAACTATGAAATAGACGATAAAGGAATAATACAAAACGCTAACTGCATAATACCGACAAACCAAAATATAAACAACATAGAGTATGACTTCATAAAATTCCTTCCGGAAATAATAAACGAACCGAAAGAGGATATAAGGCTTAAGCTTGAAATGCTCGTAAGAGCCTACGATCCTTGCATATCCTGCTCGACTCATTATTTAGACGTAGAGTTCGTAGACTAAAAAAATATTCGGATAAAAGGCGCATTTTTTAAAAAATGCGCCTTTTTTATTTGATAAAATATTTTTATGAAAAGCGAGATTTTAAAAGCTATATCCCCGAACAAAAACACTTTATACGTTTTTATAGGAAACGATTTGAGAGAAGACGACGGAGCCGGTCCGTATATAGCAAAAAAAATTAAAAACGATAGAATAAAAATTATGGACGCCGGAAGCGTTTTTGAAAATAGAGTAAGCGAAATAATAGAGTTAAAACCCGATAAACTCGTTATAATAGACGCCGCATTTTTCGGGGGAAAGCCCGGAGATATGCAGATACTCGACGAAAAAAATCTTAAAAGTTATAAAATGTTTTCAACTCACACTTTGCCTTTAAATATTTTTTTGGAGCTGATAAGAGACGAGATAAAAAATATAGAAATAGTCATACTGGGAATACAGCCCAAAAGTATGGATTATAAAGAAGGAATTTCTAAGGAAGTCCAGGAAAGTTGCGACAATATCGTAAATTATCTTAATTCCATAAGCTAATAAATATGACTCATACTCACAAACATCATCACCACGAGGAACACGATAAGAAAGGAAAGTTTTTGGCGGTTATCTTTCTTAATCTTTTAATTTCATTGATCGAAATAGTTGCGGGAATAATTTCTGGGAGTATGGCTTTGATATCGGACGCTTTTCATAACTTAGAGGATACCGCTTCGCTTGTGATAAGCTATATCGCATGGGTTTTCTCTTTTAAATCTCCGGACTTTAAAAGAACTTACGGCTACAAGAGGGTCGAGGTGGTCGCGGCTTTTGTAAATTCTTTATTTTTAATCGGAGTATGCGTTTTTATAATATTTGAGGCGGGTAAAAGATTTTTTAATCCGGAAAAAATAAATTCCGATATGATGATTTTAGTTTCCTTTTTCGCTTTTTTAATAAATATTTCTTCGGCTTTTATCATTCATAAAGAAGGGGAAAACAATATAAATTGGAAAGCGAGTTATCTGCATCTTATGGGAGACGCGGGTTTTTCTCTGGCCGTTTTGTTGGGAGCTTTTTTTATTAAGAGATTCGATTACTATTTCATAGATCCTTCGCTTTCTATAATAATGTCCGTTTTTATCATATATCAATCGGTATCCGTTTTTATTAAATCTTTTAATATCTTAATACAATCCGGACCCGATATAGATTATGAAAAGATAAAGAAAAATATAGAAGATATCGACGGAGTTATAAACGTTCATCATATTCATACATGGCTTGGCAATGAAAAAACCGTATATTTTGAAGCCCATATAGAGATAAAAGATTGTCTCGTTTCCGAAAGTTGCCTGATACATAATCGGATAGAAAAATTACTTTCCAAAGATTACGGAATAAACCATATAACGCTTCAATTTGAAACGGATAGATGCCCGGAAAAGGATATAATACACAGAGTCAGATAAATATTTTTAAAACTGACCGAATGTCCTTTTGGCGCTTTCCAATTGAGCGTTTTTTAAAGCTTTGTTTATATTTTCTTTTAAGGATTTCCCCAATTTTTCTTTGTCGGATGCGTCTTTTATTAAAACTTCTTCTATTTCAAGAGTTCCTTTTACTTTAACTAAAGAATAATTGTCTTCGGAAGCAAATTCTATTTTTTCAAGTTCTTTTTTTATTTCTTCCGCTTTCTTTTTTAATTCCCATAATTCTTTCATTTTATCGAACATATTTTCCTCCGGAGTAATTCTAAGCTTTTTGTATATTGAGTTTTGAATTTTTAAAACCGTATAAAACGTATATGAATATTCCTACGATAAGCCATATTATAAATCTAAACCATGTTATTTTATCAAGTCCCAAAATAAGATACAAACAGGATATTATACCGAGTATCGGAATAAGAAATCCGAAAGGAACTTTAAACGGTCGATTTCTATTCGGTTGTTTAATTCTCAGTATTATTACGCCGACGGAAACAAGTATAAAAGCGAAAAGTGTTCCTATGTTGCATAAATTCGCCATTTCGTCAAGGTTGCTTATGGCGGAGAAGAAACCCACAAATACCCCGGTCCATATGGTGGTAATGTGTGGGGTTTTGTGTATAGGGTGAACTTTGGAAAAAAATTTAGGCAAAAGTCCGTCTCTCGCCATTGCAAAAAAAATCCTCGGTTGGCCCATCTGGAAAACCAATAAAACCGCGGTTGTAGATATCACCGCTCCCAGAGATATCAAAGCTACCCAAAATTTAGGGGCGTTGTGGTAGTTTAATCCCGCTACGAGCGGTTCGTTTACCTGGTTTGCTATTTCTTTGTATGGAATCATTCCCATAAGAGATACTGTTACTATTATGTATAAAATAGTGCATATTATAAGCGAACCTATTATGCCTATCGGCATATCTTTTTGAGGATTTCTCGTTTCTTCCGCCACCGTAGATACCGCGTCGAATCCTATATACGCGAAAAATATCGTAGCCGCTCCTATCTGTATTCCTTTAAATCCACCCGGAGCAAAAGGTTTTAGATTTTCGGATTTAAAATAATAAAAACCTATCGCGGTAAATATCAAAAGTATTAAAATTTTTAACATTACCATAAGGTTGTTGAATTTTGCGCTTTCCTTGACTCCTTTTACCAAAAGCCAGGTTATAAATCCTACTATTATGACGGCTAAGAGATTAAACACGACCGGTATTCCGAATATGTGAGGAACGGTCGTTATGTCGTATCCTCTTTGTATGAAAGACCTGTAATCTATTCTAAGCCATAAAGGTATTTCTATTTGAAATATGCTTTTGATAAGCTCATTAAAATATCCCGACCAACTTATGGCCACGGCGATGTTTCCTATCGCATATTCCAATACCAAATCCCAGCCTATAATCCACGCTATTATTTCTCCCAAAGTGGCGTATGTGTAGGTGTAAGCGCTTCCCGAGACCGGAACCATAGAGGCTAACTCCGCGTAGCACAACGCGCAAAAACCGCAAGCTATGGCCGTTATTATAAAAGATATGACGAGAGACGGTCCGGCGTTTCCTTTTAAAGCGGCCTCCCCGACCATTGCAAATATTCCGGCTCCTATTATGGCTCCGACTCCTACCATGGTTACGTCGAAAGACCCTAAAACTTTCGCAAGTTTGTTTTTGGAATGTTCCTCTTCTCCCATTATCGATTCTATAGATTTCGATTTAAATATTGACATAACGATATTATATAAAAAAAAGTTTAATTAAAATAAAAAAGAGGCGGATGTTAATCCGCCTCTTTTAAAAACTATTTTACCCTTATATTACTTTATCTCGGTGTAGTTAACTAAAGTAAGTATATCGGTTTTATCTTCGATCTTTATTACTTCTTTAACAAGCCCGATGTTTTCGGCGTAGTATCTTTCAATCTTACCCGCCTCCGAGTTGGATACGTTTGTAAGTATCTTTAAGGCGTTATCGAAGTTTGAGTACGGGGTTTGTATTTTGGATGAAAAACCTATGACTCTGCTTTCGTTTCCGTTTTCCGTCCACCTCTTGTCTTTAAAAAGCGGTATAGGTATTTCTATTCTTTCGTTTCCTAAAATGCTGTCGGTGGCAAGTATCCCTTTTTCGGTTATTTTTATAGAGTAGTCTATGGTTTTTGCGTCTTTTTTGTTGAAGTATGTTATGGAAGCCGACGCCAACGCGTCTTTTTCGGAGTAACCTTTAAACTCCACTATAACTTTCTTTTTGCCGGTAAAATTGGTAGATTCGTATTCGTATTCGTATCTCGCTTTTTTAAATATCGGCATATATTTAAAATGATCTACCGTGTTTTGAGAGGATTTGCTCGATATAGTCGAGTAATCCGGAGCAGGCACCGAAACCGATATGTTTTTTATTATATCGGGCGATATCTCGTAATCGAAATCGTATTTTCCAATATCCTTTGAGGATAAGGATATCGCCACCATTGATACTAACGATAAGACTAATATTTTTTTCATTTTTTCACTCCATTTTTTATTTTTATACAACCGCTACCCGCTTTGTGTTAGAACCCATAGGTGGGAAAGTTCTAACGCGCCTCGTATGAGGACATCGTTTCGCGGGTAGTTCTGGCTTTTCGGGATACCCGCAAAACTTGTAAGCCTTTAAGTAGCTTACAATTCATTATAACATAATTTTTCTGGGTTTGTCAAATTTTTCATATATTTATATAATAACTTTTAAGGAGGAAAAATGTTTGTTTCATTTCTTCTGCTTTTTTTCTCAAACCTCTACTCTTCCGTCAATATATATGAATTTCAAAAAGATATAAATTCGATAGTCCAAAAAACAAATGGATCGGTCGTCAGCATAAAAATATCCAAAGAAGGCGCGGTTAGCGTAATAGAACCGGAGTTTTATTTCGGATACGTTATTCCCGAAGAAAAAATTTATAAATATAAAATGGGAGGAATAGGTTCCGGAGTAATAATATCTCCGGACGGTTATCTGGTTACCAATTATCACGTAATAGAAGATGCTGATGAGATTAATGTTGAAATATCCGAAGACAACAAAAAAACTACATACAAAGCTACTTATGTCGGCGGGGAGAAAAAACTGGATATAGCGATACTTAAAATAAAATCTAACAATAAAAAATTTCAGTATTTAAACTTTTCTTCCTCTCCTGTAAATATAGGGGACATAGTGCTTGCGGTCGGATATCCCTTCGGTTTTAAACAGACCTATACCATGGGGATAGTTTCTTCTAAAAACGTAAATCTTAAAGTGGAAGGCAAAGCGTACAACGATTTGATACAAACCGATGCCGCAATAAATCAGGGTAATTCAGGCGGTCCCTTGATAAATATAGTCGGTGAGATAGTGGGAATAAACTCGGCTATATATTCGCCGAGCGGCGCTTTTGCTGGTGTCGGCTTTGCCATACCCTCATGGAAAGTAAGGCAGGTTGTCGATGAGGTCATTTATAATAAAGCTCCGGAAAGAGGATGGATGGGAGTTTCGTTGATACCGACCGACCTTGTAATGAGAAAAATAATGTCTACCGATATTCCCAAAGGCGGAATAATAAATAAGGTTTACGATAATTCTCCGGCGCAAAAAGCCGGTCTTAAAAGAGGAGACATAATAGTTTCGGTGGATAACGACGAGGTCGAAAGCGACGAGGATCTGGTTTATAGGATATATTATAAAAAACCGGGGGATAAGATATCGGTTTCTTATATTAGAAACGGCAAAAAATATAACGCCGAATTGGTGCTTTCAAGGCGTCCCAAAGATTCCGATATGATTATGGAAAAAAGTTCGAATAATTCTTATTACGATAAAAACAAAAATAATGTTTATAAGTTTAACGGATTGGATCTTGTTTATTCCGATGATGGAGCGGTGGTAAAAGATGTAAAAAACGATTCTCCTTTGAAAAATTACATAAAGAAAGGAGACATTATAAAAGGGGTCAATAATAATAAAATTACGGATTATCGCTCTATGACGGATGCGTTTTCAAAAGCGGATATATCCGAAGGCATACTTATAGATATGATAAGAGACGGTGAGCCTTTTTATTTGAGTATACAGGTAAAATGAGGAGGATAAATGCATGAGTGGGCGTTGGCGGAGTCGGTTATAAAGACCGTAAACGAAAAAAAGGAATTTGTCGGAAAAAAAGTAATCGTTTATATGGGCGAGCTTCAAGCCATAGACATGGAAGTTTTTAAATTCGCAATGGAAGAAATATCGAAACAAAACAAAAAAAAGATCGATTTTAAAATAGTGATAGAAGAGTCGAAGTTTAAATGTAATTCTTGCGGCAAAGATTTTAGCATGAGCGAGGTTAAAAAGAAATCGGAAGAAGAGAAAGAAAATATACACTTTATTCCCGAAATGGTTAAGGCTTTTGTAAAATGTCCGAAGTGCAAAAGCATAGATTTTGAGATAATAAAAGGGAGAGGAGTTTCGTTAGGTTATGAATAATTTAAGAATAGACCCGAGAGAGGCTATAATTAAAGACAGAATGATAGCCGTTAAAAATATATGGCTTGTAAGCGGTTTTAAAGGCGGGATAGGAAAGAGTCTTATAAGCGTGGCCGTAGCATTGGGACTTGCGGACAAGGGAAGAAAAGTCGGGCTTTTGGACCTGGATATTACTTCTTCTACGGACCACATCATATTGGGTGCCGATAATCTTTATCCCAGGGAAGATATGGGATTGTTACCGCCCGAGTTTGAAAAAATAAAATTTATGTCTTTCCAGTTTTTTTCCAAAAGTTATCCTTTAGGTTTTAGAGGCAACTCGATATCCAACGCGATAAAAGAACTTTTATGCGTTACCGTATGGGGAGAGCTTGATTTCTTAATAATCGATATGCCTCCGGGTTTTTCTGATACCACCATGGATGTCATAAAGCTTTTCGATAAATTTTCGGTTATCGCCGTTTCCACTCCTTCTCCTTTATCTAAAAAAATTTTGGAAAATTCCGTAAAAGTTTATAAGGATATGAAAATCGGGATACTTTTTGTGGAAAATATGGCTCAAAAGGCTAAAATAAATTCCATAAGATTCGATCCAAAAATAGATAAGGCATTGGGAGATGTTAAAAAAATTAAGCGAACTCAATTTTACAAAGACGCCTTAAAAATAGTTTCAAAAATCGAAGGCGGAGGGGTTTGATGTTTAAATCGTTTTTCCTTATATTTTTATTTTCCGGTTTTGTTTATCCCCAGCGAATCGTTTCTCTGCTTCCTTCTTATACCGAGATAATTTTTGAGCTTGGAGCGGGAGATAAATTGGTTGGGGTTACAAACTTTTGCGATTATCCGGAGCAGGCCAAAAAGAAAGATAAGGTAGGAGATTATTTGAATCCTAATATCGAAAAGATATATAAGCTAAAACCGGATATAATATTTATGGGAGAGTGGAGAAACGATTTTATAAAAAAGATAAAAAATTTAAAAGCGAAAACGGTTGTTATAAATCAGGAAAAAAGCGTTGAAGATATATATAAAACCATAAGAATAATATCTAAACATATAAATAAAGAAAAAGAAGGAAATGAAATTATCGCAAGAATGAAAAAGGAAATAGATTCGTCGAAAAACAAATCTTACGTTAAAGTTTATGCGGAAGTGGATAAGGATTTATGGAGCGTGGGATCGGATAGTTTTATAAGCGACGTAATATCCAAATCCGGAGGAATAAACATATTCAACGACATAAAAATTCCGTATTTTAAGGCTCAGTGGGAAGAAGTCGTTAAAAGAAATCCCGATGCGGTGATTCTTTTTTCGACCGGTTATTCAGAATTTGTTTCTAGACCTCTCGCCGATAAAATAAAAGCGGCGAAAGATAAAAAGATATATGTTTTAACCCCGGAGGAAAGAAATCTTTTCTCAAGACCTTCCCCAAGGATAGCCGAAGTTATTAAAAAAGTTTCCGAATATTTAAGCTCCAAATGAAAAAAAATAAAAATTTAATTTTTTATAAAATTTTTTTTTCCGCTTTGTTGTTTTTCCTTTTTTCTTATTTTTCATTGACCATACCGTCGGATTATGACAAAGATATCCTTATAAATCTCAGAATCCCGAGATTTCTTACTTTAATAATTACCGGCTTCTCCCTTTCTACGGCGGGAATGATTCTTCAGCTTTTAACCAAAAACCCCTTAGCTGACCCTTTCATTATCGGCACATCCGGTTCTTCCATGCTTGCGATAATAATTTCGAATATTATCGGTTTAAAATTTTACGGTTTTGAGTATTTTTTTTTGATACTTTTTTTTTCCGTTTCGGCAACTTTGATTTCTTACAGAATTTCTGTTCTTTCTTCTTCTCAAAATACTTCCTTGCTTCTTAGCGGAATAGCCTTAAATTCCTTCGTTCTTTCCATAATAGTGCTATTTGTTATTTTTTCAAGGGACGCTACCGTTAACTTTTTTCATCTAAGCTTTGGAAGTTTCGGTTATAACGAGTATCGCATAATAGGATATTCTTTTTTTATTATTTCGATTCTATTTATAATAATATCGTTTTTAATCGAACATATCAAGATAATGGCGTTCGACGAAGAAAAAGCGGAAACCTTAGGCGTAAATACTAAAAGATTAAAACTTGTCGTTTTCATAATAGCGGCCGCTTTGACCTCCGTATCTGTTTCGGTTTCCGGAATAATAGGATTTATCGGGCTTATGATCCCTCATATAACAAGAAAATTGTTTTCAAATGCGGATTTGAAAATTCTTTTTTTGATTAACGCCGTTTATGGAGCTTTTTTTCTTTTAATTTCCGATTTGGCGGTTAAAAGCTTATTTTACCCCACAGAGCTTCCGCCCGGCGTTATTTCTTCAATAGCCGGTTCCGTTTTCTTTATATGGCTTGTTTTGAAAAGGGAAAAAAGAAATGAATAATTTTATAAAAATAAAAAATCTTTTTTTTAATTACGGAGAAAAAAAAGTTTTAAAAGGATTGGAAGCCGAGTTTTCAAATGCGGATATCGTAGGAATATGCGGCGCAAACGGATGCGGAAAAACCACTCTTCTAAAAATTATCTCGGGAATAATAAAAGGATATGAGGGGGAAATAGAGATATTTGATAAAAATATTAAAGATTATAAAAAGAAAGAATTGGTCACTTTACTATCTTTTGTGCCCGGAGAGGTAAATACTCCTTTTGAGTTTCGAGTGATGGATATTTTGTTAATGGGAAGATTGCCTCGCTTAAACTTCCTCGATTCTTATCCCGAGACCGATTATAATAAAATATTCGATATCGCGGATAAGATAGGTATAAGGAGCATATTGGATAGAAATTTTAATAACCTTTCAAACGGAGAAAGACAACTTGTTTTGGTCGCTCAAGCTCTTATTCAAGGGAGTTCCGTAATTTTAATGGATGAGCCCACATCTCATCTGGATATAAACCATAAAATAAAAATTTTCGATATATTGAAAAACGAGACTTTTTCGAGAAAGATTAAAGTTATAACCGTGCTTCACGATTTAAAACTGGCTGCGGATTATTGCGACGAGATTTATTTTATGAACGACGGCAAGTTTGATTTTAAGTTAAAACCTTCGGAGTTGTTAAGCGGTTGCGATAAGATATCTAAAATATATTCTATTTCCGAAGATAAGATAAAGAGGTATATTTTATAAAAAATGATAGGACTTAAGACCTATTGAATAAGGGTTCTTAAAGGTCTTGACTTTTATCATTTATTAAATTAAGATATCTATGGAGGCAACGTGAAAAACATATTTAAAGTTTTACTGGCTCTCGCAGTTTCCCTCGGCTTTAGCCTATACTCCGCGGATTTATCGATTATTAACGATAAAGTAATTAAGGACAATTTTCCCATACTTCCTTCTCTGGATGTCTCGGGCAAGTTTAGCGCGGATGTAAAGGCTTCGGTTTCAAAACCGAAGGTTGGAGATTTTTCAAATATTCCAAACTACGCTTTTTCATATCTTAATAATATGCTCATAAATGCCACTACCGACTCTTTGTCTACGGTGGATTGTGTTATATATAGCATAAATATGAAGGATGTTCCGGACGCATTAATAGCCGCAAGAGACAGAGGAGTTAAAGTTAGAGTTATAATAGACGAAAGCCATGTTTATCCAAGAGCCGATACCCAGATAAAAAGACTTATGCAGGCCGGAGACGGAATAGAGGTTAGAACTTTAAGAGGCACGAGAAGTTACGGAGTAAATCATAATAAGATAACCATACACGATAAAACCCTTGTTACATCCGGCTCTTACAACTGGACATTTAGCGCCACATTTTCAAATTATGAAAATATGATAGTTATGAGGCATCCTTTATATGTCAAAGGTTATGTGGATTATTTTGAATGGATGTGGTCTAAAGCCAGAACCATACAACAAGGCGCATCCCCCGAAGTGCCGGAAGGTTATTACGGAACTCCGCCGCAATCTCCCGCTAATATGATAACTTTAAACGGAACCTCCGTGCCGCTTTATCTTTTTTCTCCCGGTTCCGATACCGAAAATAATCTTGCTAAACTGATAGATTCCGCTAAAAAATCCGTGGATGCGGTGACTTTTACTTTTTCTTCCAAACCTATAGCCGACGCCATAATAAGAGCACACAACAGAGGAGTAAAAGTGAGATTTTTGGAAGATAAAGATATGGCGAAAGCGTCTGTTATGGCTAAGATGGTATATGACGCCGGTGTTCCTTTCAGATGGACCGGTGGAAGAAACGAAAAAGGCGCCATGCATAACAAATTTATAATACTGGACGGACAGGTTTTGGGTACGGGGTCTTTTAATTTTACCACCAACGCAAGCGTAAATTCTTTCGAAAACATCGTTTTTACAAACGACGAAACGATAGTTAACGCTTATGCGAGCAAATTTGGATGGTTTTATTCTCAGGCTCAATCACCTTTGTCTTCCGAAGAATTCGACGAAATCGATACCAATAAGAGTATCTTTTCTTCGGAATCCAGTTCATCCGGAGAGATAGATTGAATTAGTTTTAGTTAAAAAATATATAATATCTTTATATAAATAGGGGAGAGCGAAAATATGCGGTTGATTTGTTTTTTGTATAAATTGTATAATGTTAATTAATGGGGATTTCTTCCCCAAAGGAGAGGGAAATGAGTTCAGGGAAAATAGGACCGAATCAAGAACCGGATTATAGTTCTAAGTCGCTTCCGGAAGGTTATGGAAATACAGAAGCGGCTTTACTGCCAAGAGACCCATACTGGATGTTTATTTACTGGGAAATTTCGGAAAACTCGAAAAAAAATATAATGAATCAGATTGGTAAAGACATATTTGAGAAATCCAGAGGAGTTATAAGGGTTTATGAGATAAACGAAAAAGAGGAGTTAGGCAAATATTTCGATATTCCCGTTATAATAGACGCAAAAAATTGGTATATAAACGTAAACGAATGTGGGAAGTCTTACATATGTGAGATAGGAGTAATAACTCCCGACGGTAGATTTATAGCCATAGTTAGAACAAATAAAGTAACCCTTCCAAAATCTGGAGTAAGCGATGTTATAGACGAAAAGTGGATGAGCGTAAATCAAGAATTTGAAAAATTATTGCAGATTTCTGGAGTCGAGTATATAGGGAAGGGATCTATGGATATAGCCAAATCTTTAGCTCAAAGATGGGAGATGTTAAGAAACGTTTTTTCTCGAGTTACATCTTATGGAGTAGCTTCTTTTTCTTCCCAATCTTTAATGAAGGAACAAATACCTTCCGATAAAAATTTTTGGCTTGTTGCCGACTGCGAACTCGTAGTCTACGGCGCAACTCAAAGCGATGCAAAATTATACATCGGGGACAGGGAAATCAAATTAAATCCGGACGGAACATTCGCTTTAAGATACGCTTTGCCCGACGGAGAAGTGAACATACCTGTTAAAGCGGTATCCAGAGACGGGGATATGAATAGGGGGATAAACATAAGAGTATCGAGAGAGACTAAAAAAAATGACAAATAAAGAATTAGGCTATTTTTGTCTTGTTTTACACGACCACCTTCCGTTTGTGAGACACCCCGAGTATCCGGATTTCTTGGAGGAAGATTGGTTTTTCGAAGCTATGTGCGAGACGTACATACCGCTTCTTGACGTATACGAAAGGCTTACAAACGAAGGGATAGATTTCAGAGTAACGATGTCTTTGACCCCGCCTCTTTGCAATATGATGTCCGACCAGCTCTTAAACGAAAGGTTTAAAAATTACGTTTATAAAAGGATAGAGCTTACCGAAAAAGAAATAGTAAGAACGAAAAATACTCCTTTCTACAAAGCCGCTTTGATGTACGAGCAAAAGTTTAAAAGAATAAGGCAGCTTTATGAAGACTATTATCACGGCAATGTCTTAAACGGTTTTAAAAAATTTCAAAATTTGGGCAAGATAGAAATAATAACCTGCTGTGCGACTCATGGATTTTTACCCTTGCAGTTAAGAAAAGAAGCTGTTAACGCTCAGATCAAAATAGCGACCGACGATTATTTTGAAAAGTTCGGCAAAATGCCCAGAGGAATCTGGCTTGCCGAATGCGCATATAATCCTGGAGACGATTATTTCTTAAAAGAGTACGGAATAAGATTTTTCTTTCTTGAAACTCACGGTATACTTTACGGCACCCCCAGGCCTCGTTTCGGGGTATACGCTCCCGTTTATTGCCCGAGCGGAGTGGCGGCTTTTTCAAGAGATATGGAAAGCGCTCATCAGGTATGGAGCGCGGAGATGGGATATCCAGGGGATCCTCGGTATAGGGAGTTTTACAGAGATGTAGGGTACGACTTGGAATACGAATATATAAGTCCGTATCTTCATATGGATGGGGTAAGAAGAAACATAGGAATAAAATATCATAAGATAACCGGCAAGGTCGCTTTAAGCGATAAACAACCGTATGACCCGGACGACGCTCGGGAAATTGCGGCAGTTCATGCCGGAAACTTTATGTTTAACAGGGAAAGACAGATAGAGTATCTTAACAGTTTTTTGGGAAGAAAACCTATAATAGTTTCGATGTACGACGCGGAGCTTTTTGGACACTGGTGGTATGAGGGGCCGATGTTTTTGGAATACCTTTTTAGAAAGATACATTACGACCAGAAAACAATAAAGCTTATAACTCCCATGGAATACCTCTCTATCTATCCAGATAATCAAGTTGTCCAACCGAGCATGTCGAGCTGGGGGGATAAGGGATACCATGAGGTATGGCTTAACGGTTCTAACGATTGGATTTATAGGCATTTACACAAAGCCACCGAAAGAATGATCGATATGGCCAATAGATACTATTCCACATCCGACAATAAAATAGACAGAATACTAAAGCAATGCGCCAGAGAAATAGTTTTGGCTCAAAGTTCCGATTGGCCTTTTTTGATGACTGTCGGAACGGCTAAAACTTACTCGACAAAAAGATTTGTAATGCACATCCAGAGGTTTACAAGACTCTGGGAGATGCTAAATTCCAATAACATAGACGAGGGATTTTTAAAGGATGCGGAGTGGAGAGATAATATATTTCCCCACATAGACTGGAGAGCTTTTTCCACTATAGAAACGGAAAAAAGGTTTAAAAAAGATTGAGATTTGTTTGAAAGCTTAATTCGCTTTCTCGTTAGTATAACGTTGTGAAATTTCGCCCAAGCCGTTTTCGCAATGAAACACCAGGGGATAGAGGTTTAGTTTTTTAAAAGTACGAGCTGCTTTTTCCAGGTATTCTTTGCGTATTTTGCCTTCGCATATTCCGTCGGTAAAACTTCCCATAAGCATAGTTATATCGTTAGATATTTTGTAATCTATTTTTAAATTTATTTTTTCGCACATATTTATTATTTCTTCTATCCTGTCTATATGTTTTATTTCGTAATTTGTAAGGAACTTTATTATATTATAATTTAAAATTTGCCCTATGGTATATCTGGAATCATCTTCTAAATTTTCATACGCCATTTCGGGGTTAAGTTCGAATATTTCATATAAAGTCGCAAAGGTGTTTTCGAGATTTTCTATATTCTTTTCTTTGGCTTTTATTATAAGGAGTTTTAAAATCTCAGTCTGCATTTTTTGGCTCATCTCCGAAAATTTTATTTCCCGATATTCATGGCTTTCTCCATCGTATTTAAAACCGATTTTAATATCGTGAATGTTTCTAAAATTTAAAATTATACTAACAACCTTTTCCTCGTCTTCTTCCATGTTTTTTATCGCGGATATTATATGTATTTCATTTTCGTTTTTCTCTTCTCTTTTTTTAATTTCGGTTTTATATATGAAGTTAGAGTAAAGATTTTGATTATTTAAAGCTGTTTTGATGGAAAGATATGCGTCGATTAAGAATTGCGGACTTTTGGAAGACTTAATGTGATTTTGATATAGCTTTTCTCCGCTTCCAATTGCGGCGAAATTGGAATTGGACATAGCAAGCAAAGATACGAAACCTTTTTCTATCCCTTTATAGCCCAGCTCTTCGGCTAAAGTTATAGCCTTTAGAGCGTATTTTAGATTCTGTTGTGTTTCTATTCTGGATATGTCGTTAAAAAACCATCCGCAGCTCGTAAGAGAAAACATCTGGTATTTTATCATCAATAAAAGTTTTTTAGCCTTTTTTGCGTTTTGGTCGTTTATATCTTTAAGATTTTGATTTATAAAATCTGTGAGAGATATCTTTTTTCTAATTACGTCTATATAATTGTTTTTAGCAAGAAGCGGTTCTATGAATATTTTTTTGCCTTCCTCGTTGTATATATCGCCTAAAACCTCGGACAACCATTTTGTCGCGTTTCTAAAACCAAATCTCCAGGATGTGTCATAGATTCCCTCGTCTCCGCAATTACACCCTCCTTTCCAGCGTCTGACTCCATGAGAGCAACTCCAGCTGGTGCCTTCTCCGTCCGGACCGGGTGATAATTCCACTTCGCTTTCCACTTCTTTTATGGAAATATATTCGGCCAAACTTACGGTTTTAATATTGTATTTTAAAAGTTCGTATCTGAAAGCGTGAGATAGAGTAAGATCCGCAAATTTATGGTGATGTCCGAATGTCTCGCCGTCCGTCGCTATCAAGATAAAAGGGTCTTTAAAATGAGAGTATCTCAAACTTATTTCTTTTACAAATATTTCCGAATTAAATGTTATGTTATCGAAAGCAACCTTTCTTGAGAATTCTCCGTCGTAAGCGAAAATATATATATGCCTTTTGCAGTTTTTAAGTTTCTTTTCGTCTCTATCGAACCATATGTAGTGCCTATTGGGATAAATCGGTTCTTCTTTTTGAGTTCTTAGGTTAATCGCTTTTGAGAGTTGATGGGGGGAGAGAATTACGTATTTTATTTTATAATCTATCAATATTTTCAAAACATCTTCGTTAACGGCGGTCTCGCTTAACCATATCCCTTCGGGATAGAATCCGAATCTATGTTCGAAATCTTTTATTCCCCAGTGTATTTGAGTTATTTTGGTAGAAAAATTATCTAACGGCAGTATCGTGTGATTATAAACCTGCGCTATTGCAGGAGAGAATCCTTTTTTTTCTTTTAGACTTCTTACCGTTTCTACAAGTTTTGAATAATACTTCGGATAGTATATTTCCATCCAGTTAAGAAGAGTCGGTCCGAAATTAAAATTTAAATATTCGTAGTTGTTTATAAATTCCAATATATCTCCGGTTTTATCTAGTATCCTTCCGTATAAATTGGGGAAATAACATTCCATTGCTATTCTATTGTTCCAGTTATCGTACGGTTTTGCGGAATGCTCAAGCTCCACCTCTCCCGTAAAAGGATTTTCTCGGGGAGGCTGATACATATGGGCGTGTATGGTTAAATATTTAGTATGGTGGTGTTTATCATCCATATAAGTTCCTTATCGTCTAAGGTCTCCTTAATAAAGTATTTTACATAATTATGGTTTTCTTTATAAATTTTAAACGACGGAGAAAATACGATTTTGGGATTTAACGAATATATTAGCTCGGCAAGTTTAAAAATGTTTTTTTCAAAAGAAAGTTCTTTTTCAAAAATTTTTGACTGATTTTTTATTAACGAATCTGATAAAATTATTCTTTTATTGCTTGAATAAATCTCAAGGCAAACTTCGGTTGTCGCGCTTATAATATCCGTATTTTTTTCCATTTTTATTAACGAAGAAGGTTTTAAAGCGGGTTTTTCGATAAGATGAAGTATTACCGCTTTTATCTCGTTAAAATAAAGATTTATTTTAGCGTCTAAAATAATTTCATTATCGAATATTTCTATGTTTTTTGGGGTTATATAAATTGGGGGGAGAATTAAATTTTCTTCTATCAATATTTTTGTCGATATGCCGTGAGACAATCCTTTTGAGTATAAATTTAATAGTTTTTTTAGATTTTCGGACCTTTCTATTACCCCGAAATCTTTTTTTAAATTTTCAACTTCGCCTATATCTTTTAAGAAATTTACGATTTTTCCAATGTTTGAAAAATCGGCCAATATCAGTTTATACATTTTAGTTTGCGTTTAGTTTGTTTTGCATCGTTTCTATTATTATGGAATCTACCGACGCCATGCCGATTACGGACAGTCTCGCCATGTTTTTTATAGTATCCTGAGCGTTTTTTTCTATAAAACCGTTTGAATTATTAACGGATAGACCTGAGATTGCAAGATATGCGTTTTTTATTGCGGATTCTACGGACGACGATACTTTTAAAGAGCAGCTTTCCTTCGCGCCGTCGCATATCATTCCGCCGATGTCCGCAATAACATTATTTACGGCCCCTTCTATTTTTTTTATGTCGTTTGGGTATTTTTGATAAACTATTGCGGCCGCTGCACCCGCACCGCTTGAAATGGCGCATCCGCATACCGGTGCTAATTCCCCCGTGTATGATTTTATATAAGAATTTATTATATGAGAAAGTGCTATGCTTTTAAGTATGGTTTCTTCTTTAATCCCTTCTTTCTTGCCTATTAGATACGGCACCAATATCGCAACGACTCCTTGATTTCCGCTTTGTCCGCTTGACATTACCGTTATAGGCACTCCGCTCATTCTGGCGTCTGTGGCGCAGGCGCAAATATATTTGGCTTGCCAAACAAAATCGTCTTGATTTTTGAAAGCGAATTCTTTTAATATATATCCGATTTTTTTGAGTTTAATTCCGGCTTCAAAAGCTTTTAGATTCATCTCTATTCCTGATTTTATATATTTTAATTCCTTATCTCCGGCCTTTGACGCCATAGATACCAGTTCTCCAAAGCTCATATTTTTTATAATCTCCCTGTAATCGGAGTGTTTTTCTTTGAAAACATGCGAGGATAAAATTTTATCGTTTAATGTAAGCATGGAAATGGAAAAATGCGATTTATTTAAAACGCAAACGCTTTTTTCTTTTTCGTTTTCTAAAACGGCTTCCACATATATTTCTTTTTTTGTATAATCCACGTTTATTTTGATTCTTTTTTCTTTTATTATCTTTTTCGCCTGTCTTATTTTTTCTATTGATACGTTTGAAAATATTTTATATTTAAGCTCGGGCCTTGCAATAAGCGTTCCTAAAGCTGCGGCTATTAAATTGCCTTTTTCGTTTCCGAGATTCGGGATATTTACTCCATATCCGTTTTTATAGGTACCGGGATCTAAGTTTACGGTGATTTTTATCTTATCTAAATTTATTTTTTTAATAATGCTTGCCGCTTTTGCGCATGCGTAAGCTACGGATATCGGTTCTGTGCATCCAAGGGCGGGGTATACTTCGTTTTTTAGTATCTCTGACAATAAATTCATATTTTCTCCTAAATATTTATCTTTCTCCACTTAATCCATATAAACAGTAATATAAGCGACAAAATAGAGGTTATCGAGGAAAAAAGAAAAGGCGTCGATGGCTCGAATTTATCCCATAAAACGCCGGCTAAAAGGCTTGATAAAAATACGGCTATACCGCTAAAGCCTTGAAATACTCCCATTCCGGACGCTCTATTGTTCGATGTGGTAAGATTCGATATTATGGCTTTGGCTATCCCTTCGTTCAAAGCTCCGTAAAAACTATATATCAAAAAAAATAACCAAACTCCGTAAGGGGTGGCGGTTTTGCTAAAACCGAAACAAACTATCGCAAATATCAAGAAGCTTAGCATAAAAACTTTTACTTTTCCTATTTTGTCAGCTATTATACCGGCTGGGGTAGATAAAAAAGCGTATAAGATATTATACGCGAAATAAACCATTATGGTGTGAGTTGTCGAAGATACTATGGATTTTGTTTTCATTATCAAAAAAGCGTCGGAAAATTTTCCTATTGAAAAGAGTATGTAAATAAATGTGAAGATTTTAAAATCGTATGATAAAGGCTCGGTTGCGGTTTGGGTTTTTAAAGTCTCCGTTTTTGTTATTTCTCCTTCGTCTTTTATATATTTTTTTAATATAAAAACTCCGAGTATGGCCGGAATAAAAGCTATAAGAAATACGATTCTATAAGATTTTTCTGTTTCTGATAATATTAAGAATAAAAGCAACGTAATAATCGGTCCCAAAGCCGCTCCGGTAGTGTCCATCGCTCTATGAAAACCGAACGCTTTTCCCCAGTGTTGTTTGTCGCTTGATGCGGCTATGAGAGCGTCTCTCGGGGATGTCCTTATGCCTTTTCCCACTCTGTCTATAAATCTTGCAAATAAAACAAATTGCCATACTCCCGCCAGGGCCATAATAGGCTTTGAAATGGCGGAGAGAAAATATCCTACTATTATAAAAGGTTTTCTTTTCCTAAACCTATCGCTTATGTATCCGCCCCAGATTTTTAGAATACTCGCCGTGGATTCCGCTATTCCTTCTATGAGACCTATTACTGTCATCGGAGCTTTTAAAAATTGAGATAAGAAAATTGGTATTACCGGATATAACATTTCGCTGGATATATCGGTAAGGCCGCTGACTATGCCGAGTATTATTACGTTTTTAGAAAGTCCTTCTTTGAAGTTTTTAATCATTTTCATAATTAAATTTTATCAAATTCACAACCTTATGTATAATATTAGTTGTATGATATATATAAACGAGTATTTAAAAATACAGGAAGAAAACTGGTGGTTTGTTTCGAGAAACTCGATAATACTAAATCTTATAAAAAAATATAAATCAAAAGATAAAAAAATTAAAATACTGGATGTTGGATGCGCATGCGGTAATCTCTTGTTTTATTTAAGAGAAAAAGGTTTTGAAAATCTATACGGTATAGATTATAATAAAAAATTGATAGAAAATATAGACTTTAAAGATATAAAAGTAACCGAATGCGACGCTCAAAAAACCGATTTCGAAGAAAATTTTTTCGATGTAATTGTCTCTTCTGATTCTCTTGAGCATATGGACGATGACCTTGCGGTTTTAAAAGAGATGAAAAGAATTTTAAATAAAGACGGAATCTTGATAGTTTTTGTTCCGGCTTTCAATTTTTTATGGTCTTATCACGACGTAATAAACCAGCATAAAAGAAGATATAACTTAAGAGATCTTTATAAAAAACTCGAAACCACCGGGTTTTATGTAAAAAAGATATCTTACTGGAATTTTTTTATGTTTGTCCCGGCGGTTTTGGTGAGATTTTTGAAAAACATACTCTCCGTAAAATCCAACGATTTTTATCGTATTCCTTCTTTTATTAACGGTTTAATAATATCGGTTCTTTCGATTGAAAATTTGTTTTTAAATTTTTTAAATTTTCCATTCGGAGTAAGCGTTTTTGCGGTTTGCGAAAAAGGAGAAATAAAATGAAAATACCTCCCAGAATAGGTTTTGTAGGGATAGGAATAATGGGCCTTCCAATGGCGAAAAATTTGATTAAAAGCGGTTATAAAATAAAAGTTTATAATAGAACCAGAGAAAAATGCTATCCTCTGGAAAAGGAGGGGGCGGAAATAAGCGGTAGAGTAAAAGAAATTTCTCAGTTTTCGAATGTGATTATTACGATGTTAGAAAACGAAGATGCGTTGGATGCGGTTTGTTTCGGAAAAGAAGGGATAATAGAAAACATAAGCGCGGGAAGTTATCTAATAAACACAAGCACCGTGAGTTACGAGTATGCCGTGATGATGAGCAGAGAATGTTTTAAAAAAGGGATAAAATATATAGATTCTCCAGTATCCGGTTCGAAACCTTTAGCCGAAAACGCTTCTTTGATAATGCTTTGCGGATGTGAAAAAGAGTGGCTCGATTATGTTAAACCGATCCTTCTTTCTATGGGAAAAGATATCGTATATTGCGGAACCGCGGGTAAAGGGACAGCTATGAAACTTTGCGTTAATTTATTGCTTGCCGCCATGAACATGGGTTTGACTGA
Source organism: Elusimicrobium minutum (assembly GCA_020723765.1). Taxonomy (GTDB): domain Bacteria; phylum Elusimicrobiota; class Elusimicrobia; order Elusimicrobiales; family UBA9959; genus JAAYVG01. The sequence goes on along the minus strand of DYIF01000002.1, from coordinate 71,381 downwards.
AAGCGTTAAATTATGTGAAAAAAGCGGAATAGCTCCTTCATTGTTTTTTGAGGTCATAGAAAAAAGCCCTGTTTTAAACTGCGGTTATTATAAAATTAAAAAAGACAAGTTAATTCAAAAAGATTTTTCGCCTCAATTTTCTTTGAAAAATATGTTAAAAGATTTGGGTTTTATAAATAAATTTTCTCGTAATTTGAATTTTGAAGATTCGCTAGCCAGAGAATTGTTTAAAATGTACGAAACCGCTTTTAAAGAAGGATATTATAATGAGGATTTGACATCCGTTTCAAAAATTTATGACAAAAAATAATTATGATAAATTACACCTTTATAGAAGATCAATACCAAATTCAAAAACTTATAAATGAGCTGTCCGGAACCGATTATATATCGATAGACAGCGAATCTGACGGGCTTTATTCTTACGCCGACAAATTATGTCTTGTTCAACTGGAATTTAACGGGAAGATATATTTGATAGATACTTTGAAAGTAGATATAACTCCCATGAAGGAAGTATTCGAATCAAACTCTATCGAGAAAATTTTCCATTCGGCTTATTCCGACATATCTATGATAAAAAAAAATATTAAATCTAATTTTGTAAATATATTCGATATAATGATAGCTTCCAAATATATATTTAAAAAAGCCGTATCTCTTTCAAATCTTGTAAATAACTATTTTAATTTCCAGCTTAATAAAAAATTTCAAAAAACCAATTGGGGGAAAAGGCCTTTAAACAACGAGCTGTTGGACTATGCCGCTATGGACGTTTATTATCTTAAAAAACTAAGGGATATTTTTTTAAAAGACTTGAAAGAAAAAGGGCTTTATGAAGAGTTTAGATACACTTGCGAAAAATTGTCCAGAACTCCTCCAAAAACAAACGAATTTACGCTTGAAAAATATATCTCTATGGCTCATACGTATTGCATGGAAGGGATGGAGTTTTCCATATTTTTAGAAATAGTAAAAAAAAGGGAGGAGGTGGCGCAAAAATTGAATCTTCCACCTTTTAAAATAATCACAAACGAACTTCTTTTATATATAGCAAAACATTACGATGAGATTTTAAACGCAAAAGATATCAAGTTATACAATAGATGCATAGTGAGAAATATAGAATGGATAAGAGCTTCCATAAAATCGGTAATAGAAGGTGAGGTTAAGTATTTTAACAATAACTTTTATAGAAACGGGGGAAATACCGATTACGAGATAAAATTAAAGATGCTTAAAAAATGGAGAAGAGAAAAATCAGAAAAAACCGTAATTCCGTGCGAACTGATAGTGGATCTTCATATATTAAAACAAATAGCGCGACTGGATAAAATAGACTTAAACAAACTTGTTGAACTGGGGATGGATGAAAAAAGAATAGAAAAATACGGCAACGACCTTATAAATTTCTTTAACTCTTTACAAAAAAAGGAATAAGATTCGTTCTTTTTGTCAATTTAAGAGCTTTTATTATAAGCGGTATGTTTTCTCTTTTAAAATACTGAATCAACGCCCTATGAAGTTTTCGTTCCGAATCTTTTTTGGGCACATAAACTTTTTCCATATTTTCTGGATTTATTTCTGAGTAATAAATAGCCGTAGCGTATTCTCCCGGGGCAGGCAAAAAATCGTTTATCTGTAAGGGCTTTAGATTATGTTTTTTTAAAAAAACGGCCATATCTATAGCGTCGTCTAAAGTCGTTCCGGGGTAAGCGGATATAAAATATGTCACGAGATACTGCTCTTTACCCATTTTTTTCGAATATTTTTTAAACTTATTTTCAAATTCCAAAAAAATGTTTATTTCGGGCTTTTTCATTAAATCCAAAATTTTTTTCTGGGTATGCTCCGGAGCAACTTTTAACTGACCGCTTGTGTGGTGCATGGCTATTTCTTTTATGTATTCATCCGATTCCAAAGCCATATCCATTCTTATCCCGCTTGCCACGAATATTTTTTTAACATTATCGATATTCCTTATTTCTTTCATTAAATTTATAAGATAACTAAAATCCATATTAAGATTTGAGCATATCCGGGGATACAAACAGGAATTTTTAACGCATTTTTTGCATATTTGAGCATTTTTCCCTTTTATCATATACATATTTGCGGAAGGTCCGCCTATGTCGGTTATTACTATTTTTTCTTTTTCGGATAATTTTTTAATCTCTTTTATTATCGAATCTCTGCTTCTCGATTGTATGAATTTGCCCTGGTGATAAGCTAAGGAACAAAAGGAGCATCCTCCGAAACAACCTCTGTGAATTACTATCGAATTTTTAACCGTTTCGTATGCTGGTATTTTTTCTTTGTAATAAGGATGAGGTTTATATGTAAATGGAAGCTCGTATATCCTGTCCATCTCGGCAGTGGTTAGAGGAAACTGCGGTTCGTTGGATACTACGGCTCTTGTGTCTGAGAGTTGAATAAGTTTTTTAGAGTAATACGGATTTAGGTTATCGTAAATAATTTTAGTCATTTGAGCGAATTTTATTTTATCTTTTATTAGTTCCTCATATGACGGTAAAATAATATACTCTGGCTTGTTTTTGAAGGTTTCTATCTCGCTTAAACCTATTTTATAAACCGTTCCCCTTATATCCCTTATTTTTTTTATATCCTTTTCTTCTTTTAATCTTTTAAGTATCTGGATAACGGTTTTTTCTCCCATGCCGTAAACAAGCAAATCGGCTTTTGAATCTAAAAGTATGGGTTTTCTTAAAGTATCGGACCAGTAATCGTAATGGACAAATTTTCTCATTGTGGCTTCTATCCCGCCCAATATTACGGGAACATCCGGATAAGCCATTTTCGCCATATTGGCATAAACTATCAAAGCTCTGTCCGGTCTTTTTCCGGTTTTACCGCCAGGTGAGTAATCGTCTTCGGATCTTATTTTTTTATTGTGAGTATATTTATTTATCATCGAATCCATGTTTCCGCTCGATATGGCGTAGCATAAGTTGGGTTTTCCGAATTTCCTGAATTCTTTGATATCTTTCCAATCCGGTTGAGAAAGTATGGCGAGTTTAAATCCTTCTTCTTCTATAACTCTTCCTATTACGGCCATAGCGAAAGACGGATGGTCCACATAGGCGTCCGGGGTTATCAATACCACATCCACGCTATCCCAGCCTTTTCTTTTTATTTCTTCCATTGTAATCGGTATAAAAGACATAAGTATATTATATTTAAAAATGGTAAAATATTTATGGTTAATAAGAGTAATATCTAAACAGGAATTTGGCAATGAGTAAATTTATAATTGCAAGAGATAATTTTAAGTTAAAAGTTGGAAATTCGGATGTGATATTCTTGGGAACAAACGGCTGGTATGATACTCCTACCGGCAGTACTATATCTACATTAATAAAAAATAAAAGTTTTAATATAATAATAGACGCAGGGTTTGGGATACATAGATTGGAAAAATATGCGGATTTTTCTAAACCATCTTATTTGTTTATATCTCATTTTCATTTAGACCATATATGCGGTTTGCATTTGCTTTGTAAATTTAAATTTAAGTCGGGTCTTAATATATTTATAAGAAAAGGGATGAAAAAAATATTAAATAATATAGTTTCAAAAGATTATACTGTTCCTTTTTCTAAATTTAAATATAAAGTTAAAATTTTTGAATTGGGCAAGAATAAAATAAATTTGCCTTTTAAATTAGTTTTTGATGACCTTATTCATTCCGTTAAAACTTTAGGCTTCAGGTTTGAAATAAACGGTAAAGTAATATCTGTGATATCAGACACGGGTTATTGTGAAAATGCCGTTAGGTTGTCTTTAAATAGCGATTTGCTTATTACGGAATGTTCTTATCTACCAAATGAAGATAACAAACTATGGCCTCATCTCAATCCGCAAACAGCTTTAAAATTGAAAATCCAATCGAATTCGAAAAAATTGGCTCTTACTCATTTTGCTGCTGATAAATATTTGACTATTAACGAAAGATTGAACATAAAATAATATTTATGAATTTCTTAAAATCTATTCCAGAGCATATTTTAGTGGCTGGTTCATCATGGGTTAGTCGAGTAGTTACTTCTTTTATACAGATATATATGGTAAAAATTTTAATAGATATCCTTGGAGTAAATAAGTATGCCGTATTTTCCGTTATTCTCGGAATTATGGGTTGGTTTATGCTTTGCGATTTGGGTTCCGGGGTAAGTATACAAAATTATATTTCAGAATATAGAGTAAAAAGTAAAAATTATGATATTTTGGTAAAAGTTTTCTTTTTTTCTTTGTTATTTTTAAGCTTATTATGCATATTAATTTTATATTTTATTTCGCCTTTTCTTTCTAAATTTGTTTTAGGCGAATTTAATTTTTTAAATAAAAAGGAGATTTTTACTGTTTTTTTTATTTCTGGAAGTGTATTTGTATTAATGAACCTTTCAAATTCAATGTATAAAATCTGGTATGCTGAGATGAAAGGGTATATTTCTCATATTATTCCTACTATCTCATATCTTATATCTTTCTTTATTTTGTTTTTTTATAAAGAAGAATTGAAAAATAATCAAAATGGTATTTTATTTGTTTTTTTAATTTACTTTTCACCATCACTTCTAATTTCTATTTTTTTTATACTGAAAAGAATTATTCCTTTTAATTTTGTCTTTTTTTTAAAAGATAATTTACGTCTTATTGCTATGATTTATAAGAGAGGATTTAGATTTTGGATTTTTGCTTTTATGGCATCAATTGTTTTACAAATAGATTATATAGTAATGGCAAAAACGCTTTCCACTAAAGAAATAGTGGTTTATAATATAGTTTCCAAAGTTTTTATGTTTGGATTTTTTATATATAATTCCGTTTTAGCTTCCCTCTGGCCTGTGTTTTCGGAAAAAATATCAAAAGGAGATTTAGAAGAAGTTAAAATTAAAACAAAAAAATATATCAGATTGGGAATTATTTATATGATTTTTTTTATTTTTTGTTTTATCGTTTTTAAAGATATAATAATAAATTTGTTAGCTTCAAGTACAAACATTGAAATATCGTTTGAGTTGATAATTTTATTCGGTTTTTATTATATATTAAGAATTTGGACTGATATGTACTCTATGGTTTTACAAAGCGGAAATGTTTTAAAACCTTTTTATATTCTGGTTCCTTTTCAGGCTTTGATATCAGTTTTTGCTCAGTTTTTTTTTGTTAAAAAGATTGGTGTATATGGGATTATTTTAGGTTTGATTCTTTCTTTTTTATTAACGGTTACTATAGGACTTTGGTATTATTCTAACAAGTATTTGTTTAATAGGGGAAAATATGTCGGCTAAACTTTCTATATCTATTCCTACCTATAATAGAGCAAAATTCCTTCCGGATTTGTTCGAGAGCATTTTGTCTCAGATAGACGAAAAAAATCAAAATATTATAGAAATTGCTATAAGTGATAATGCTTCTACTGACAACACCGAAGAAATTATAAATATCTATAAAAATAAATTTAAAAATTTTGTTTATTTTAGGTGGGATAGAAATATGGGGGCTGATAGGAATTATTTAAAATGCGTAGAAATAGCTAACGGAGAATTTTGCTGGCTTATGGGAAGTGATGATGTTATAGAGAAAGGCGGGATTGATTATGTGCTTGAAAGTCTTCGAGAAACCCCTGATGTTGTTGGAATTAGCGTTAATAGGTATGCTTATGATTATAGTTTAAAAAATAGATTAAGAGAAAAACCTATTGCCTATGGAAAGTTAACTTTCGATTTCCTTTTTACTGAGGTTGAAGATATAGTATATTATTTAGGAGATTATTTTGGCTATATTTCTGGTCAAATTATTAATAAGCGGTTATGGGATAATATATTAGAAATTAACAGATATAAAATTAGTGAATACTTTAATGCTTATGTTCATATTTTTGTAATTTTTAATATGATAAATAAAAAACCTTATTGGAAATATATTTCTAAAAGATGTGTTGGTTGGAGAAGTAATAATGACTCTTTTTTATCAGATGTTTTTTTGAACAGAATTAAGTTAGATATTATAGGTTATGAAAAAATAGCTGGTGATGTTTTTGGTAGAGATTCCAAAGCTTATCATTCACTAATGGCTAAGATTTCAACTATTCATGTTTTTAGTTATGTCTGGATAGGAAAAATGGAGAATAAGTTTTCCTGGGATGATTATATTTACCTTTTTAAAAAATGCTTAAATTATTATTACAAATATCCTAAATTTTGGTATAAAACTTTTATTCTTTTAATTGTGCCGACATTTGTATTAAAATTCTTAAGATTTATATATAGAAAAACTTTTAAAAAATTTATAATAAAAGAAAATTTATGAAGTTAAAAAATAAATACTTTTTTAGAAACAAGGCTTTAATTGTTTTTTTTGCCGTTTTGGATTTTATAGGCGAAAAGCTTATAAAACATAAAGAGATTCCAACCGATTTTAAACCCGAAAAAATATTAATATCAAACATAGGGCATTTGGGAGATGTTTTTCTTTCCATTAAAGTTTTGGAAGAAATAAAGGAAAGATGTCCTAATTCTAAAATTTATTTTTTATGCTCAAGTTGGTCTTTAAAACTGATAGAAAAAAATCCTAATATAAACGAAATTATAATATATGATTCTTTCTTTTTAAGTTCTGAGAAAAATTTTTTTGTTAGGATATATAAATCCCTAATAAGTTTTTTAAAAGCTTTTTTGAAGATAAAAAAAACAAATCCAGATATAGCCTTCGATTTGAGAGCCTCTTTCCCCAATACCCTTTTGATTTTGGGATTAACCGGAGTTAAGCGTATATTCGGTTATCAAACGGCGGGTTTTGGTTTTTTTTGCGATAAAAAAATTATATGGCGAGAAGGCGTTCATGAAACCGAGCATTTTTTCGACGTAATAAGGCCTTTATGGGATATCTCTTTGTATAAATTATCTAAACCAATAAATTTTAATTATCTCGCATCGGATTTGAACGATGCGGATTTGTTAAATAAATACGGTATAAATAAAGATAAATATTTGGTGTTTCATATCGTTTCGAGGGACGGAAGAAAAATGATAGATATAAAAAAATGGATAGAACTTTTTAATTATTCTTCTTCAAAGTATAAAATCGTATTTACCGGTTCCAGAGAAGAATCGGGGTATATAAATAATTATTTTAAAGGTCTTAATAATGCTATGAATTTAGCGGGCGAATTATCCATAGGAGAGCTTGTTTTAATTTTAAAAAACTCTTTTTTAACTGTGACACTGGATAGTTTTGTGGGACAGATATGCAGCCTTTTGAATTTATATTCTCTTGTTATATTTTCCGGCGGAGTAGATGTTAAAAGGTTCGGTCCTTTAGGAGATAGATCCCGTGTTATTAAAAAAGATATTTTTTGTTCTCCCTGTAACTGGTATATAAGAAAGGATTGCGATTATGAGTGTATGGATATCGATATTTTGAGCGAATTTAAAAAAATTGAAAAGGAGAGACAGTGAAGATAGCCGGAGTAGTGGTTTTATATAATCCCGATGAATCGGTAATATTAAACATAGACAGTTATATAAAAGATATTGAGCTGCTATATGTTTTTGATAACTCCGAGATTAAAACCGAATTAATAGTCGAAATAGAAAAAATAAATAAAGTCAAATATTTTTCGGTAGGCAAAAATATGGGTATAGGTTACGCTTTAAATTATGTTTGCGAAATGGCCGTTAAAGAAGGATATGATTGGCTTTTAACTATGGACCAGGATAGTTATTTCGAGCCTAACGGAGTTTTAAAAATGATTGGCGAATTTGAAAAAAAATTCGGTCGGGATAAAGAAAAGATAGGGATTATTTCTCCTTTAATAGTTTACGAAGGCGATAAAGCAGAAAATGAGGTTAATGAAAATTTTCAAAAAATTTCAATTGCAATTAACTCCGGCGGCATATTAAATCTTAAAGCTTTTTTAAAAGCGGGAAAATTTAGAGAAGATTATTTTTTGGATAGAATAGATTTCGAGTACTCTCTTAGATTAAGAAAACAGGGATATGAATTGTTAAGGTACAATGGTTCTCGCCTTCATCATAAATTGGGAAGTTTAAAGGTTTATAATTTTTTGCTCTTTAAGATAAGAGTTACAAATCACCATCCAACAAGGCATTATTATATGACGAAAAACGCCATTAATATAATAAAGAATTATTTTAAGTTTTTTCCTTCTCACTGCCTTTATGAAATAAAAAGCGTTATTTTCGATTTTTGTAAAGTTATTTTATTTGAAAAGGATAAATTTGAAAAAATAAAAATGATTTTTAAGGGTATTTCTGATAGTTGACTTAATTTTATAAAATTTACTAAGGAGGATTTATGAAAAAAGTTCTTATGTTGGGCGGAGCCGGTTTTATAGGTTCTTATATAACGAGGGAGTTGTTGGAGAACGGTTATAAGGTTACGGTGGTGGATAATTTTTCAAAATACGGCTTTTTGGACCATAGTTTTTATTCGCATCCAAATTTTAATCTTATGATAAAAGACGTAAGAGCGATGTATCCCGTGGAGTTTAAAGGATACGATTATGTTTTTTGTCTTGCCGCACTGATAGGCGGAATAAAATATTTTCATAAAATACCTTATAGAATTTCAAGAGACAATAACGAAATAATCGCTCATGCCATAGATTCCACTTTAGCGGTAAATCCCGATGCTATTTTCGTTTATTTTTCTTCTTCTATGGTTTACGAAAGAATGACGAGACCAGCTACCGAGGAAGACGCCACAAACCAGATAGTTCCTTTTACAAACTACGGCATGCAAAAACTTTTCGGAGAATATATGGTAAGAGGAGCAAATAAAGAATTTGGGCTTAAATATCTCATAATAAGACCTTTTAACGCGGTCGGAAGCGGGGAACTGCCCGAGGTTAAAAAAGACGGGGATGTCGAGTTCGGTATGGCGCATGTCATACCCGATTTCATATATAAAGCTATGGTAAAACAATCTCCTTTTGAGATATTCGGAGACGGAAAACAGGTTAGAACTTTTACTCATGCCAAAGATATATCCGAGGCTGTTGTCGAAATGATGAAAAAAGGCATAGTTAACGACGATTTTAATTTATGCGGAAATAATACTTATGAGATGGGGGAGTTAGCTTTAAAGATATGGAATAAAATAAATCCGAATTTAAGCTTTCCCGGATTTAAGAATATGCCTGTTCCTCCCTCTGATGTCAGGTTTAGAATAGGTATATCCGAAAAAGCTAAAAAGGTTTTCGACTGGACCCCTAAATACGATATGGAATATATAATAGAAGATACATATAATTTCATATCTCAGAAAATTAAAATAAATGTCTAATAAAGATTTTGTCGAAGATTTCTTTCCAAAATCAAATATTGTGTCTTTTTTGTTTATAATAATACCCTGTTTTTTGATTTTCTTTTTAATATATAGATACGGGGTCAATGTGATAACCGGGGACGAGTGGGCTATAGTTCCTTATATAGATAAATTTTTTAAAGGAGAAATTTCTTTTAAAGATATATTAGACTTTCACAACCAGCATAGAATAGCTTTGCCGAGAATCTTAATGTTGATAAACTCGAAATTTTTCGGTTACAATTCCAAATATCAAATGTTTTTTGGATACTTTTTTGCTATGTTAAGTTTTGGAGTCCTATATAAATCTATTAATAATTTGTTGGGCGAAAAATTTAGGGTTTCTCATCTTATAATACCGTCTTTTTTAATTTTTAGTATGAGGCAGTGGGAAAATTTTTTATACGGCTGGCAGTTTCAGATACCGATGATGGTTTTTTTGTTTTTGGTTTCTCTTTACTGCTTATCCAAATCTAAAGGTCTCGATATCAATTTTGCTCTTTCCATAATCTCGGGTATTTTTACTACTTACACATTTGGTAACGGTATTTTGATATGGCCGATAGGTTTTCTTTTAATCGTAAACCAAAAAAGGAACAAAGAATTATATGTTTGGAGCTTAATTTCCATAGCGTTTTTGTTTTTTTATTTTTATGGATATCCTTTTAATGGAGAAGAAGAGCATATCTATTTTAAAAAAAATTTTTTTAATTTCATACTTTATTTTATCGTATCCGTCGGAAGTCCTTTGACAACCGAAAAATATACCGCTTTTATTTTGGGTTTGATTTTGATCTTTTTTTATTATCATTCTTTAAAAAGTTATAAAGATTATCCTTTTTTCGCCTCGCTTATTATCTTTTCTTTGTTATCTTCTTTTTTAATTGCGATTTCACGTTCAGGTTTCGGCTGGCAGGGGGGGATAGGCTCAAGGTATGTAAGTTTCTGTTTGTTGGGGCCTATGGGAGTTTATGCTATTTTTTTGCACAAGATTTATTATAAAAAAGAATTTAATTTTAATTTCTTTATTCTTTTGATTTTTCTTTTTTGTTTTCAGATAATAACTTCTTTTTCAAACTATTTTAAATACGAACTTGTTTTTATAAAAAACAAAAGAGAGGAATATCTGGTTAAAAATTATAAGAAATTTAGCGATTTCGAACTAAATCCCGATTTTTCGGAGATAGATTATCTTAAAACTATTAATCCCGAACTTTATCAAAAAATTAAAATCGATTTTGAAAAAACTGGATATATTAAGAAAAAATACGCCGAAGTTTTGGATAAGTATTCTCTTAACGTATTTGGAACTAAAGAAAATTAAAAATTTAAAAGTTATATAATAGGATTATATAAGATTTATTGGAGGATTTATGTTTAAATACGATGTGTGCGTAGTCGGAGGATTCGGTCATGTGGGATTGCCTCTCGCCATATCTTTGGCTGACGGGGGAAAGAAGGTGGTTTCTCTGGATATAAACCCCAAATCTATGGAAATCATAAAAACCGGCAAAATGCCGTTTGTGGAGTACGATTCGGAGCCGGTTTTGAAAAAGGTTTTGAAAAACGGCAATTTTTCTTTATCTTTAAATCCCGAGGTTATATCGGAGTCGGAGGTCATAGTCATAGTAATAGGAACGCCGGTAGACGAACATTTAAATCCCGAGTTTGAGCTTATGGGCAGGATGATGGAGTCATACAAAAAGTATTTTAGAGACGGACATCTTATAGTTTTAAGAAGTACGGTTTATCCCGGAACCACGGATATGATAGATAGATGGTTTAAATCGAATAAAATAAATGCGGATGTTTCTTTTTGCCCCGAAAGAATAGCCGAAGGATATGCGATGAAAGAATTAAAAGAGCTGCCTCAGATAGTATCGGCTACGACCGATAAAGGGCTTAAAAGAGCTAAAAAATTATTTTCGGTTTTAACAAAAGACCTTGTGGAATTAAAACCGATAGAAGCGGAATTGGCTAAACTTTTTACCAACGTATGGAGATATATTAAATTTGCGACCGCCAATCAATTTTTTATGATAGCAAACGACCATAAGGCGGATTTTTATAAAATACATAAAGCTATGACTTATAATTATCCAAGAGCCAAAGACCTTCCGCGTCCGGGTTTTGCGGCCGGACCTTGTTTGTTTAAAGACGCTATGCAGTTGGCTTCGTTTAATAATAACAGTTTTTATTTGGGCCATTCCGCCATGCTTGTAAACGAGGGACTCCCGAATTACCTGGTTAACAGATTAAAACTCAAATACAAACTTTCCGATATGAAAGTCGGAATTTTAGGTATGGCTTTTAAGTCGGATGTGGACGATAAAAGAGAATCTCTTTCTTATAAGCTTAAAAAAATACTTAAATTTGAAGCTAAAGAAGTTTATTTAAGCGACGTTTATATAAAAGACAGCGGTTTTATGGGAGAGGAAGAGCTTATAAAAAAATCGGATATAATAATAATAGCCACTCCGCATAAAGAATATAATAAAATAAGATTTCCTAAAAACAAAATAATAATCGATATATGGAACATAACCGGAAAAGGTTGCGTGATATAATATGCTAAGCTTGGTGGTCCCCATTTACAACGAAGCCGAAAACGTAGAAAACTTATTGAATAACATTCATAAAAATATAAATATCCCGATGGAAATTCTTTTTATTTACGATATGGATTGGGATAACACGCTGCCGGTAATTAAAAGTATTTCCAAAAATTATAATTCCGAAATAAAACTCATTAAAAATAAATATTCCAAAGGTGTTTTAAACGCGATTAAAACGGGATTTGAAGAGGCTAAAAACAAAGCGATTCTTGTAATTATGGCCGATCTTTCCGATGACCTATCCATAGTAAATGGAATGTACGATATGATATCAAATCAAGGATACGATATCGTTTGCGGATCAAGATACGCGAGAGGGGGAAAACAAATAGGGGGGCCGATAATAAAAAAAACGATATCGAAACTCGCCGGTTTGTCTTTGCATTTTTTAACCGGTATTCCCACTCACGATATTACCAATAGCTTTAAAATGTATAATAAAGATTTTTTAAAAAGAATAAATATCGAAAGCACCGGCGGTTTTGAGATAGGTATGGAAATTACGGTTAAGGCTTTCGTTATGGGCGCTAAGATAGGGGAAATCCCAAGCGTTTGGACCGATAGGGTTAAGGGGAAATCCAGATTTAAACTTTTAAAATGGCTGCCAAAATATCTTAAATGGTATTTTTACGCTTTTAAGAAATTCTTTTAAGTTTAATTGATAAATTTTGTTTTATATCTTCTAAATTGCATAAAAAATAAGCCAAATAAAAATTGATTATAAATTCTATAGGCAATTTGTATCTATCGTAGCTTGAAGAAAGAGATGAAATTATAATTATATAAGATAGAAAGCTTATCAAAAAAACGGATTTTCTTTTATCTAATTTTTTAAAAGAAGCTATTATTCCGATTAAAGAAAAAACGAATATTATTAAGTTTAGAAGCCTAAAAATAAGGTTTGGAATTAAATATTTAATTTGGGATAAATTAATATTATTTTTTTGTATGGTTAAATCCAACATTATTTTATGTTGTTTATCGTAATACCCGGGTTTTGCAAAATCTATTATCTTTAAATATGCGCTTGAAGATGTGATATTATTAATTACATTTTTTATGAATATCTTAAAATATCCTACCGGATTGTTTATTATGGTATATTTGGCAATTTTAAATAGTTTTTTGGAGTACTCTACTGTAGTCAGGTCGTATTTTTTTCTTATTTCATATTCGGCGAGATTAGGATAATCGTATTTTTTTAGTATATCTAAAATTTCTTTATAAGACATCTCCTTTTGGTATAATTTTCCATAATCGGTGTTTTTTATGAGAGGCATAATGCTCCACATTGCCGAAGCCCCCTGATAGGATTCTATCGATAAGGTATTTAGTTTATTGTAATTTCTTAAGTGATAAGGGAATATGGCAATGGAATAGGCGAATATAAATAAAAACAAATATTTTAGTCTTTTTTTAATATCTTCGGATTTAAAAAAATAGAAAAATATTAATAATCCGAATATTATCCAATAAAATTTTAAAACCGTTCTTGTGAGTACGCAAATGCCAAGAGATATTCCCGTTAATAAAAAAAGTTTTTTGGTGGGATTATTAATAAAATAGATTACAGTTAAAATGAATATTATGACCGTTAGAGAAAAAAAAGTATCGGACATAATAAGAAGCGAATTATATAAAATATTGGCGTTTAGAGATAATAGCCATCCGGTTGCGATAGCTATTAATTTGTTTTTTGTTATATGAAAAGAAAGATATATTGATAAAAAAACTATTAAAAAAGAAGATAAATAATTTAAAAAAATTATGTTTTTTTCTATATCTTTAAAAAAATTTAAAATATATACGGCGTAGAAAAAAATAGGCGGTCTTCTGGCATAAGGTTCTGTTTGATTATTTAGCGTGTTTATTTCGGAAAACCCTTTGCCTTCCGATATGTTTTTAATTACCGAAACATACTCCGGTGAGTCTCCTACTATCTGAGGAGGAATCTTTAATAAAAAATATGATTTTACCGTTATTAAGAATATGAATATTAAAAAAATATTTATAACGAAAGATTTGTCGGTTATATCTTTTTGCATTTGATTATAAGATCGAATGAAAAATGATTGTTTGTTTCTTCAACTTTAAAATACTTGGATATTTTATCTAACCATTCTTTTTTGTTATATTCTATTAGATGTTTGTGTTGCCACATTCTGCCGAAAGTGTTACTCCAAATAAACCATATAATCTTCCATAAAACAGAATTATCGGGGGTGGAGATTACCAGAACCCCGTCGTCTTTCATTATCCTCTTTATTTCCAATAAAGCTTTGTCTACTTCTTCTATATGTTCGAGTATTTCCATAGCGACTACGTTGTCGAAATGTTTGTTTGCAAAAGGCATATTTAGTATATTCGCTTTTATGAAATCATGTTTAGATAGGTTTATCTCGTTCAAGTCTATTCCCACAGACTCCTTTCTGTTTATAAAATTGAGAAATGCTCCGTCCGACATAAACTTAGATGGTCTTCCGCAACCTATGTCTAAAATATTCCCATCTTTTAGCATTTTTGATATTTTAATATATCTTCCAGTGTGAAATATAAAAGATAGGTAATTTATAGGATTAAATAAAGAAAACTCATTTTCCACAAGATTATAATAATGCAGATCTTTTTTTATTATGATTCTAAAAATTGTAAGTCTAATTACGGTATACATCGCTTTTATTATTTCTTTTTTGGAAATTTTAGATTTTCCGTATTTTCTATCCAGAAAAGTAATCGGTATCTCTTTTATTTTTATGTCTTTTATTTTCGATATTTTATATATTATTTCGGTCAGGAAAGAGTATCCGTTGGAAAATATTTTATCGTAATTTATTTTTTCAAGAGCTTCTATTCGATATCCTCTAAAACCGCTTGTGGCGTCTTTTACTTTTACTCCAACAAAGAATGTGGCAAAAAAATTCGCCGCTTTTGAGATAAATCTTCTTATTAAGGGAGAATCTATTACCTTTCCGCCTTCGGTGTATCTTGAACCTATAACTAAGTCGTAATTTTGGAGATTTGAGATTATATCCGGTATAGTCTTTGGGTCGTGAGAAAAATCGGAGTCCATGGTAATAACGTATTCGGAATTTAAATTTTGTTTTGCGTATCTAAAACCAGCTATATATGCGGTTCCAAGTCCCATTTTTTTAGGTCTTTTTATCAGATGAATCGTTTTATAAATATTTTTTAATTCTTCGACTATATCCGCTGTCCCATCGGGGGAGTTATCGTCCACTATTATTATATTCAAGTCTTTGTTTGATTCTATTATTTTCTCTATTAATTTTTTTATGTTTTCTTTTTCGTTATATGTCGGTATTATTACTGATGTTTTATTCATAAACAAAATATATCATAATTTAATTGCCATATCCAAATTTATTTTTACTGATAATATAAAAAATAAATAAAGAAAGATAAAAACAAATAATAGGTTCTATTGGGAGCCTGTATCTGTCATATGCCGGAGTTAAGGAGGTTACGCCAATAATATAAACTATTAAACTTATAATAAATATGTTAATTTCTTTATTTATATATTTTTGTTTAAAAGAGAGCGTTATGCCCGCTAAAAAGGTTAAAAATAATATAAGATTAATGAATCTGAAAAACAAATTGGGCGTTATGATTAGAAATTCTTTAAAACTAAGGGTTTTATAATCGTTTATAAATTTTTTAATTATTTCATGCTGTTTTTCAAAGTAATCTTTATAAAATATGTCTATCGATGAAAGATAAGAGCTTGGAGATGTTATAAGATTTATAAAATTTCTTATATATATTTTTATAAAAGATATTGGATTTTGTACTATGGTATATAAGGTAATTATCGTTAAATATTTGGCCATCTCAGCATCTGTTAGTTTAACCTCGGTTTTAATTTTATATTCATCAGGCGAGCCGGCTTTGTGAGGAGGAATATTTATTATTTCTTCGATTTTGGGATATTTTGAATATAAATATTTATAGTCGGTTGATTTTGTTAAAGGTATTATGGACCAATATAAAGCGATTCCTTGATGAAACTCTATTGGAGTCGGGGTGTGAAATTTTAAATAATTTCTTGTATGGTATGGGAAAACTATAATTAAATATCCTAAAAGGAATAATAGTATGTATTTTATCTTTTGTTTTATTTCATCTTTAAAATATAAAATTATAAGCGGTAGTATAAGTATCCAGTACGCTTTTAGTAAAGTTCTTGTTAAAACGCTTATTCCCATTAAAATACCCGAGATAAAAAACAAATATGCTTTTTTCGATCTTAATGCGGTTAAAAATAATAAGAAAAAAAAACTAAATGTCATAAGTAAAATGTATCCGGCATAAGCAATATATTGTTATAAATCAAATTTATATTCAACATCATTAGCCAGCCTGTTAGAAGTGAGATTTTAGGGTTTTGCGTTATAATTAAAGATATATAAATCCATAAGACAATCGTTAATGATGAAGATATAATATTGATTATTGTTATATTTTTGGCCCAGTCCGAGCCGAATAAAAATTTTGAAAAATAAACGATATAAAAAAACAAAGGCGGTTTGTTGGAGTAGGGTTTCATGAGATTATCGGATATGTCTATTCTTGAAAATCCCAATCCGTTATTTATGTTATTTATTACCTCCAAATATTCAGCCGAGTCTCCGTAATAAACGGGTCCCGATTTGTGGAGTAGAAACAGTTTTAAAGATATTGAAAAAATCAATATTATAAAAACGTTGTATAAATATTTTTTATCGTTAATATAATTTTTTATCATTTATAGATATTTTATAATTTTTTGTAAAATTAAATAAGGAGCAAAAATGGGTTTTAAAAATCCTTCCGTATCTATAATGATACCGTGTTATAACTTTAAAGATCGGATTTTAAAAGCCGTAAATTCCGCTTTAAATCAAGATTATTCCGATTTGGAAGTGATAGTTTTAGACGATATGTCGACGGACGGCAGCTGGGACATTATTAAGAGTTTTTATGAGGGTTTGAGAGAGGAAGAAAAAAAAAGGATTAAAATTTTTAGAAACGAAAATAACTTAGGCAGAACTAAAACTTACAAAAAACTTTTATATGAACTATCAAAAGGCGATTGGGTTTTAATGCTTGACGGAGACGATTATTTGTACGACGATTCGGTTATTTCGGCGGCTATTTGCAAATTTAAAGAAAATTATAGCGATGAGATTGTCGCGATACTTGGGGGATTTGTTAAATACGATTCTTCGGTTAAAAAATATTTTGAAAATATTCCGCCGAATAAACTTATAGACGGTTTTCGGCTTGTTATGAAATATCCTAATATTTTTTACTCTCACGGGGCCGTTTTATACGACAGGGAAAAGGCTTTGGAACTCGATTTTTACAGGGCCGGAATAATTAGCGACGACCTTGAATCTCATTTAAGATTTTTTTTAAGAGGAAAGGTTCTTTACATAGATAAAGTTTTTTATGTATGGAATGTGACCGATTTTAGCGCCACTATCAAAACGACATATTCCGATTTCTTAGATAATGTAAAAAAATTGACGGAGTCCGTTTATTCGGATGGCGTTTCTTTGTGGCCGGAGAGAAAAAAAATTTTTGATTTATGGAAAAAAAGATCTTTTTTAAGATTAGCCAATATGTTGGTATCTATTTACGCTTTAAAAGACAACGTTTCCGCTAAAAAAATATTTTCCGATGTCGTAGCCCGCGTGGGGGCGGTTAGCCTTATTTTTTCTTCTTTTTTTATAACTTTAATTTTATATTCCATTTTGCCTAAATTTTTGTTTTTAAAAATAAGAAATAAAGCGATGTTATTAAGAAAAAAATATTTTTTTGAAATTTAGTATAATGATTTTAGGAGGATATATGAAAAAGATTTCATTGTTGGTCTCGCTTTTTTTGTCGTTTTCGTTTAACCTATTTGCCGATCCTTTCGAAGATTTTAAAACTTATTTTTCTCAATCGGATTTTAAGGCTTTCGTAAAGGATTTCGGCGGGGTTTTGGGAGCAAACGATTTTAATTCGGGAAGAGCCCTGGGTTTTCCGGGATTTGATATCGGTTTCGATATGGCTATACAAAAAGAACCGGCTTCAGGCAATAAAATATTGAAAAATGCGGGAGTTAAAAGTTTTGGAATTCCAATGGTTCACGGTTCGGTGGGAATTCCTCTTACGGGACTAGATTTTACTTTAAGAGGTTTTTCATACTCCGGCCTCAATATAATCGGCGGGGGATTGAGATACAACATATTTAAAAGCGGAATGATTACTAAATTTATGCCTGACCTTTCGGCTATGCTATATTACGATAAAATAAACTACGATTATTTTAAAGGCAGTCACATTTCTTTAGATATAGTCGGTTCATGGGATATACCTATTGTTAAGCCTTTCGCCGGAATAGGTATAGATAAAACAAAGCTCGAAATAGACGGGATAACGGGCTTTGACGGTATAGACGAATCGGCTTCAGGTTCAAGATATACATTGGGGGTTAAGTTTAGCCCTCTTCCGCTTGTATATTTATACGGAGCATATAGCATAATACACAGCGAAAAAGGGTATAACTTCGGCCTTGGCGTAAGATTTTAATAATAAAACGGAGGTATTTATGAATAATTCGGTTAAGATTACCGGGAAATCTGATAATATGATAAAACTGGCGGAGGAATACGGTGCCCATAATTATCATCCTCTTCCGGTTGTAATAACTTCCGCTAAGGGTGTTTGGGTTAAAGATATAGACGGAAATAGATATATGGATATGTTAAGCGCATATTCCGCTTTAAATCACGGCCATAGACATCCAAAGATAATAAGAGCTCTTGTAAGGCAGGCTAAGAAAGTTACTCTTACTTCCAGAGCCTTTAATAACGATCAGATAGGTCCATTTTTTAAAGAACTTTGCGAATTTACCGGCTACGAAATGGCTCTTCCTATGAATAGCGGCGCGGAAGCGGTAGAAACAGCTTTAAAAACCGCAAGAAAATGGGGGTATAAAGTTAAAGGAGTCGAGGAAGATAAAGCCGAAATAATAACGGTAACGGACAACTTTCACGGAAGAACCGTAACCATAGTTTCTTTCTCGACCGAGCCTCAGTATAGAGATGGATTTGGCCCTTTTACTCCCGGTTTTAAAGTTGTTAAATACGGCGATATAAACGAGCTTGAAAAAGCGATAACCAAAAATACGGTGGCTTTTTTGGTCGAGCCCATACAGGGGGAAGCCGGAATAAAAATTCCTCCACAGGGATATCTTAAAAAAGCCTACGAGCTTTGCAAAAAAAACAATATCCTTTTCATAGCCGACGAAATACAGACCGGGTTTGGAAGAACCGGGAAAAAATTCTGTTCGGAGTGGGAAGGGATAAAACCGGATATGATGTGTTTGGGCAAAGCTTTGGGCGGCGGAGTTTATCCGGTTTCGGCGGTGGTATCTTCTAAGGAAATTTTAGGCGTATATAAACCCGGAGATCACGGTTCCACTTTCGGCGGAAACCCCCTTGCATGCGCAGTAGCCAGAGAAGCTCTTAAAGTTATAAAAGAAGAAAAGCTTGTCGAGAAATCCGCCGAGATGGGAGAATATTTTATATCTAAACTAAAAGAAATAAAAGGTCCTCATATAAAAGAGGTAAGAGGAAGAGGTCTTTTAATAGGTGTGGAGCTTGATACCAAAGCCAGACCATATTGCGAAGAGTTAATGAGTTTGGGAGTGCTTGCAAAAGAAACTCACGATATGGTTATAAGATTCGCTCCGCCTCTTGTTATAACTAAAAAAGAAATAGACTGGGCGCTTAAGAGAATAGAAAAAGTTCTTTCAAAATAAATCATTGACTTAAAATCGGTCTAAGCGGCGGGAAAACCCGCCGCTTTTATTTATGGATAAAAATAAGTTTAAATTATACTTTCAGGTGTTGTTTGCTACTATAGTTTGGGGGGGGGCTTATCCTTTTACAAAGCATACCGTCTCTTTAATATCTCCTTTGTCTCTTGTTTTTATAAGAAGTTTTGTCGGAAGTCTTTTATTGATTTTATTCGTTAAACCGGATTTTAAAAAATTTTTAAAAAAAGAATTGGTTTTTAAATTGTTAATAATGTCTATCTTAGGGGTTAGCCTCCAGCAGTTTTCGCAAAGTTATGCCTTGAAATATACCACATCCACTAATGCCGGATTTATCATAGCTTTGACGCCCATTGTGATAGTTTTAATAGAATTTATCTTAGGTGCGACAATATCCAGAAATAAAATTTTAGGTTTTCTATTTGGGATGTTCGGTTCTCTGGTGGTTATGTATTCGGTTGGAAAACTAAATATTTCTATGCCCTCGACTAAAGGGGATTTGATATTTTTAACAAGTTCTTTTACCTGGGCTTTGTATGTGGTTTTAACTAAAAGATGGTTTAGAAATTATTCTCAAAAAGAGGTTACGGCTATGACTATGGCTTTGGCTTTTGTCAGCTTAATACCCTTCGAATTTAAATATTCTCTGCTATCGGAACTAAAGAATCTGGATTTTTTAGGATGGAGTTCGGTTTTCTACTTATGTTTTTTGTCTTCTTTTTTAGGTTATCTTTTCTGGAATAATTCGGTTGAAGGTTTGGGTCCGGTTAAGTCTTCATATTTTATATACGACGAACCTTTCGCCACAATAATAAGCGCGTATTTTATTTTAGGAGAAAAAATACTTCCTTTGACTTTCTACGGCGGAGTGTTAATTTTAATCGGAGTTTATTTTGTTTTGAACGATAATAATAAATATAGAGGCGGTTGCAATGAATTCGTATGAACTTATAAAATCGAGATTTCAAAAAAGGGCTTTATCCGGGGTTTTGGCCAGAGAAATAACGAGCTATAAAACCGGGGGGGAAATAGATTTGATAGTATATCCTCAAACGCAAGAAGAAATAGTATGGCTATTCGATATTTTGGTTAAAAGGAATATCGATTATTTCATATGCGGTAACGCGACAAATATACTTGTAAGCGACGACGGATTTAGAGGTGTTTTTATAAAAACAGATATGTTAAACAAAATAAATACGAAAGATAACGAGATATCCGTAGATTGCGGTTTTAAGTGGGATAATATGATAGAAATATGCGTTAATAAAGGATTGGCCGGCCTTGAAAAAACCTCGTATATTCCCGGGACCGTCGGAGGAGCGGTTAAAATGAACGCCGGAGCTTTTGAACAGGAAACATTCGATAAATTGATTTCTTTTTCGGTTTTAGATATTAAAGGGGATATAAAAAAAATTGAAAAATCGAATATTAATTACGGTTACAGAAAAGTTGAAGGGATAGACGAGTGCTTTATATTGAATGCCTTGTTTAAGTTCGATTATGGCGATGCGAACGAGTTAAAAAAAATAAGGGAAGAAATAATAAGCAAAAGAAAAATAAAACAACCTCTTGACTATCCATCCGCCGGTAGCGTATTTAAAAGACCTAAAAATAACTACGCCTCTAAGCTCATAGATGAATGCGGTCTTAAGGGGCTTCGAATAGGAGACGCGGAAGTAAGCGCAAAGCATTGCGGGTTTATAATAAATAAGGGAAACGCAAAATCGTCGGATATTTACAATTTAATATTGAAGATAAAAGAAGAGGTTTATAAAAAGACCTCGATAGATTTGGAGCTTGAGCAAATAATCGTCGGTAAGTTTTGATTATATAAGAAGCCCCGCTATCGCCGCGGTCATAAAACACGCCAAAGAACCCGCCAAAACAGCATATAATCCCAATTTTGCCAGATCGTGCCTTCTATTGGGAGCTATTCCGCCTATTCCGCCTATTTGAATAGCTATGGATAGAAAGTTGGAAAAACCGCATAAGGCGTAAGATGATATTATTATCGCTCTTTCCGAAATCATATTGGGATTGTCTTTTAGAAAATTAGCCATGTTAAAATAAGCTACAAACTCGTTTAATATGGTTTTTTGTCCCATCCATTCGGCCACTTTCATCAAATCGTTTGATGGAACTCCCATAATCCACGCTAAAGGATAGAATATCCATCCCATTATTTTCTCAAGAGTAAGTCCGGGAGAGATAAATCCGACTATGTAATTGCATAAAGCTAAAAGAGCCATAAAAGCGACCAGACATGCCGCCACGTTTAAAGCCAATGTCATTCCGGTTGTGGCGCCGTTTGCCGCCGCGTCTATTATGTTTGCGTCCTGTATTTCTACGTTTAGTTTTACGACCCCTTTGGTTTTTGGTTCTTCGGTTTCTGGAACTATTATCTTGGCCATAACAAGTGCCGCCGGAGCGCTCATTATGGAAGCGGCTAATAAGTGTCCAGCTATGTTTGGAAGATAATCTTTTAATATTCCCACATAAGCCGCCATCACGCCTCCGGCTATTGTTGCCATGCCTCCGGTCATAACCGCCATGAGTTCGCTCTGGGTCATCTCGCTTACGTATGGTCTTACGACAAGAGGAGCCTCGGTTTGTCCTACGAAAATATTCGCGCTTGCGGATAAAGATTCGGCACCGCTTGTGCCCATAAATTTAGTCATTATCTTTGCGAAAAAAAGAACTATTTTTTGCATTATTCCTAAGTAGTATAAAACGGACATTAAAGATGAAAAGAAGATTATAGTCGGCAATACCTGAAAAGCGAATATAAACCCTAAGCTTTGATTATCTATAAGACCGCCGAATATAAATTTAGCCCCGTCGTTTGAAAAAGATATTACTTTAATTATTACGTCGTTCATTATTTCGAAAAATTTTCTACCCGGAGGGAATTTAAGAACCAAAAGCGCGAATATCAGCTGTATCAATGTTCCCATCAAAACGGTTTTATAATTTACGGCTTTTTTGTTTTTGCTGAAAACCCATGCTATTGCGATTAAAATAAAAATTCCAATAAAACTTATGAGTTTTTCCATCTTTCCTCCGATATAGATATTATATCAAACTTAAAAATTATTCCGTTAACTTTTCGTTATTGAGTATCTTGGCTAAAGAGTATGCGGAAAATTCGTTTATTCCGTATGTTTCTATTATCGTGTCGAAATCATCGTATAAAAATTCGGAATCTATTGGATTTAGAAAATTTATAAATATTTTTCGGTTGTATTTTTTTGATAATTCTTTTATCGTTTTTAATTTTTTTTCGTTCATATTCGGCCAGGAGTAATTTCCTATTATAATTAAATCGGTTTTGTTTTCTTCGAAGAAATTATCTGCGTTTATTTTGTCCGAATTTGATACGGTGATTTTTATGTCAAATCCATTTTTTGCCATTTCCTCATATATTATAGTCGCCTCGGTGGAGAATCGTTGAGGTAGGAATAATAAAAACGCTATTTTCGATTTTTTTATGTTTTCCAGATTCCCTTTTATTACCTTTATCGATTTAAAAGATATTTCATTCGCAATTTTTTTGTATGCCATATCGAATAGGCCGTTTTCTATTCTAAATCCGTTTTTTTTATATTTTTCTTTTAATGAGATAATTCTTTTATAAGACTCTTCTATTCTTTGCTCGGATATTTCTCGGTTTTTTAAAGCTTTTAATATCTCATCTCTTACTTTGTTTACGGGGTATTTGCCTATTAAAATCATATCCGCCCCGTTTTTTATAGCCAATACTGCGGCTTTTTCTATGGAATATTTAGATGTTACGGCTTTCATATCCAGACTGTCGGTTATAATCACTCCCTCGTATTTTAATTGGTCTCTTAGTATATTCGTAATTATTATCCGGGATAAACTTGCGGGCATATCTTTGTCTATATTTTTATATAAAACGTGAGAAACCATTATTATATCGGCTTTTTTCTTTTCTATGATACTTTTAAAAGGATATATGTGAGTTTGATACAATTCTATGGGGTCTATGTCGGTAACGGGAAGGGTAAGATGAGAGTCTGATCTGGTCATGCCGTGGCCTGGAAAATGTTTTAATGTCGGAATTATTCCGGCGGATGTAAAACCGTCTATTACCATTTCCGAAATCTTGGTTACTACATTTTTGTCGTCGGAAAAAGCTCTTACATTGATTATGGGATTATATTTTTCCGTATTTACATCCGCGGTAGGAGAAAAAACGGTATTGATCCCTAATTTTTTAAGCTCTAATCCTAAAAGATAGAAAAGAATGGGTATATTTTTATAGTCTTCGGATTTGCCTATGGCCATGTTTGAAGGCAAATTTAAAATATTATGCGTTTGATGTATATATACGCTTCCTCCTTCATAATCGATTGCTATAAACGGGGGGTAAGAGTCTTTTGTTATTTCATACAATTCTTGTATTATTCCTCTCGTCTTTTCGTCTGAGTATTCGCCCCACATTATTTGTATTCCGCCTATGTTTTCATTCGCTGCCTTTTTAATTTTTTCCGTCTGGTCGGTGTCGAAGGCCGGCCATAACATTTGAGATATCTTGTCTTCAAGATTTTGAGAATATAAAAAATTTAAATTAATAACGGCTAAAAAAAGAAGTATCTTTTTCATCGGGTTAAGCTGACCTTTTTAATGTTTTTCGGATTTCTGGGTATATCCTTTTCTCGTAACTTGATTTCTTATAGCGTTTATTACAGCTTTTCCTAAATCTTCGTTAGATTGAGTTTTCTTGGATTCTAAAAATTTTTCTCTTTCCATTTCGGTTTTTTTGATTTCGGCTCTTATTTTTTTTCGTTCTTCCAATTTTTCATTGATATATTTTTGCAATTCAGTTTTGCTCATTTTCTTTAATTCTTCGGGTAAATCTTCGTTTTTAATATTGTCCGGGTTTATGTTCCCATTTTCAATGGCGGTTATAAGATCCCATGCCGAATATGCCGCCTGCGGAGCCGAGCCGGCATAAGAAGCTCTTTCGGCCAAAACCGATTTTGATTGAGATAATGAAGCTTTATCCAGAGCTATTTTGTTTTCGTATTTTTCTTTTGAGCCGGCGCCGTAAGGTATATAGGTTTGGTTTATTTTTTGATTTAATTCCACTAATTTATCGTCGTAAGGAGTTTCTATGGATGAAATTTGGTTTTGGTCTATGTTTGAATATTCTCCTTCGGCAAGCAATGCGCCGTCTTTCCATTTTTGCGCTATGCCTTGTTGCCTTGGTCCGCAAAATATGGTGTTTACAAATATCCCCTTAGATTTGGCTAAATTTACCGCTTCTTCGTATGGCACCGGGCCTTGAGTGAAAGGTTCGTTTCCCGCTATGAATATGGCTTTATATACGTCGTCTCTTTTATCCCATTTAAGATTGTTTACCGCTTCTTTTATCGCCCATCCGCAGTATTCATCTCCTCCGTTTGTTTTTAACGAAAATAATTCTTTCGCTATTTTGTCCATATCATCGGTAAAATCGCTGACTTTTCTTATATATCCTTTGTCTTTCTCCAGAGAATTATTGCCGTATTCAAATAACGCCACCTCTATTTTATTACCCTGCCCTCCCTTTTCGTATTTTGATAATTCTTTTACAATGGCCCATATCTGCCTTCTCGCCTGCTCTATAAGTCCGTCCATAGAATTGGATGTGTCTAATAATATGGCCACTTGAGTTAAAGGTTTTTGAGAATAGACCGGTGTTTTTGTAGATATGGTAACATCTTCCCAATCTTTATCTATAGAAGATTTCGCCGCGGAAATTATTTTGCCGGTTTTTATTTCTATTATCCTTGAGTTTATCTCAAGTTTGTTGTTTTTAAGA
The DNA here is from genome assembly GCA_020723765.1 of Elusimicrobium minutum. Lineage (GTDB taxonomy): Bacteria > Elusimicrobiota > Elusimicrobia > Elusimicrobiales > UBA9959 > JAAYVG01. The sequence continues at coordinate 45,757 of DYIF01000002.1, read as the reverse complement.
TTATTAACGGTTCCGGTTATAACATAATCCGCGCCGGTCATTTCTCCTATTTTTGTCATATCTTTTTCGTTTATTATTCCCGTGGTTTGTAATTTTATTTCGGATAAAACTTTATCCAGAAGGGATCTTTCCACAAGAGTTATTTTGGGATATCCCGCGAATTTAGTAGTTATTCTTTCTCGGATTATTTTGGCGTCTTCGTTTTTTGAGTTTATGGAAGAAAATTCTATTATCGCTATTTTGTTTTCTTTGGTTTTGTCCAAAGACGAAAAAAGATTATCGCACATATTATCTACGGTTTGAGAAAATATGGATAGATTTATAAAGGACAAAGCTATTAATAATATTTTCATATCCTTTCCCTCCGAAAATTATTAAACAGATAACTCTTAATAAAATTATATATTATTTGATGTGAAAAGTTTAATTCGTTGTTATTATTGTTTTTTAAAATGCGAATATTAATATATGATATAATCTTACTATGTACGATATCGTTTATGAAAACGAAGATTTTATAGTTATTTCAAAGAAGGAAGGTTTTCTTTCCATTAAGGCCAGAGGAACCATAATTAACGACAATACAATTTTCGACGAATTAAAGCGAAAATACTCTCAGATTTATATTGTTCATAGGTTGGATAAAGACACGAGCGGCATAATGATATTTGCCAAAAACAAAGAATCTCATAAAAATATTTCTTTTATGTTTCAAAATAGACATGTGGATAAAAGATATTTAGCTCTTGTTTGGGGAGTCTGCGATAAAGATTTTTATATATCCGACAGCCCCATAAAAGAATTCGGTTCCGGGAGAATGGGGATTAGCGACGCCGGTAAAATATCGGTTACCGAGTTTAATGTTTTAAAAAGGTTTGATAAATTTAGTTTAATCGAAGCAAAGCCTTTGACTGGCAGAAGACATCAGATAAGGGTTCATCTTTATCATTTTGGCTATCCGATAGTAGGGGATAAATTGTATGGAGATTTGTTAAAACAAAAACAAATATACAGAATGATGTTGCATTCCTATAAGTTATCTTTTAAATATAAAGGCAAAAGATACGATTTTGTGGATTCGGATAATTTTACAAAAGAAATAGAAGAATTTATAATACGCGATAATATTTAGGGCAAATCGAAACTTTTTTAACTTTTAAATCATCAAACTATTAGAAGGAGGAGTTATGGCTTTTTTAGATGATAATGTAAGAGAAGAATTAAAAAAAATATTTTCGGAGCTTGGAGATAATAAAGTAAAAATAGTTTTTTTTAAAGAAAATTTAAATCCGGGAAATTCCGCTTCAGTCGAAGAATTGTTAAAAGAGATGGCTGAGGTCTTGCCGAATATTTCTTTAGAAGTTTATAATAGAATTACGGACGAAGGAAAATCAAGCGAATATAAGCCGGCAAGAACTCCCGCCATATTTATAGAAACTCCTAAAACCGGCAAAAGAGTTATATTTTACGGCTCTCCCGTCGGATATGAGTTTGTTTCTTTGATAGAGGCTATTAAAAATTCGGTTTCTGATAAAATCGAAATAGAAGAAGATAGCGTTAATAGATTAAAAAATTTGGATAAAGAGGTAAATATAAAGGTTTTTGTAACGCCAACATGTCCTTACTGCCCTTCGGCGGTTGTAACGGCTCATAAATTGGCTATGATAAGCGATAAAATAATATCGGAGATGATAGAGATACAGGAATACCCGGAGCTTGCTCGGATTTACGGAGTAGAGGGGGTTCCTAAAATAGTAGTAAACGATAAAATTCATCTTGTAGGCGCTCAACCCGAATCCGAATTTGTAAACGCCGTATTTGAGTCTATAAAATAATTTTTCTTTTTGTATAATAGGATTTGATGAGAAATAAAGAATTGGATTTATTTTCTAATAAAAAAGAAGAATATGTCGAAGCCGAGATAGTGGATGATTTTTCAAACAATCGCAATAAAAAATCGGAAGGCATAATATTTAAAATCAGAAAAAAGTTCGGGAAAGCCGTTTTGTTTTTCGCTTTCCCGATTTGTTTGGTTTTAATAGTGGTGGGAGCGATATTGTCTTCCACAATAATAGGGGCGATAATAGGAATACCTCTTATAATAATCGGATTTATTCTTCTTTTCGCAAGTTTATTTTTTTTAAAAATCCTAATGGGAAAATAAGATTTAAAATGATATATAATGATATTAGGAGGATAAGATGAAAACTAAAATAAGAAAAGAAAATTTAAATAAGAAAGATATATATTATCAAAGAAAAAACGGTTGGAGCGTTATAGACGAAAAAGAAAAAGTAAAAGTTGAAAATTTTTCAAAAGATTATATGGAATTTATGTCCGTTTCTAAAACCGAGAGAGAATTCCATGACAATTCCATAAAGTTTTTGGAAGAGAAAGGGTTTAGAAAACTTTCCGATTATAACAATATAAAGGCCGGAGATAGGGTTTATGTTTCCAATTACGGAAAAACCTTATTTGCTTTTATTATCGGTAAAAAGGACCTTAAAGAAGGTATGCATATAGTCGGAGCTCATATAGATTCGCCGAGAATAGATATAAAGCAAAATCCTCTTTACGAAAACTCCGAGATAGCTTATCTCGATACTCATTACTATGGAGGGATTAAGAAATATCAATGGCTTACGATACCTCTGGCTATCCACGGCGTGATAGTTAAGAAAAACGGAGAGAAAGTTAATGTAAACATAGGGGAAAGCGAATCGGATCCAGTTTTCTGTATTACAGATCTTTTGCCTCATTTAGCTCAGAGTCAGATGAAAAAAAGCTTATCCGAGGCTGTGGAAGGGGAGAATTTGGATTTGATTATCGGTTCGGTCCCTTCTAAAGACAGGGATGCCAAGGAAAAAGTAAAGCATAATATTTTAAATATTCTTAAACAAAAATATTCGATTACCGAAGAGGATTTCTTGTCGGCGGAATTGGAAGTAGTTCCGGCTTTAAAACCCAGGGAGGTGGGGCTTGATAGGTCTTTGATATTGGCTTACGGCCATGACGATAAGGTTTGTGGTTATACCGCTTTAAAAGCTTTTTCCGATATCAATAATATTCCGGAATATACATCCTGTCTTATCCTGGCGGACAAAGAAGAAATCGGGTCGTACGGCGCTACGGGAATGGGATCCAATTCTTTTGAAAACGCATGTTCGGAGATAGTAAATCTTTATTATGGAGATTATAACGAAATAAATCTTAAAAGAACGCTTAAAAATTCATGGATGCTTTCGGCAGATGTAAATGCCGTATTCGACCCGTTATTCCCGTCGGTTTCCGAAAAAAAGAATACCGCTTTTATAAACTACGGGATATGCGTAACGAAATATACCGGAGCAAGAGGCAAAAGCGGGGCATCGGATGCAAACGCCGAGTTTGTGGCGGAGATAAGAAGAATATTCGATTCCAATAAGGTCATATGGCAGACCGGGGAGCTTGGTAAAGTGGATGAGGGCGGAGGTGGAACGATCGCTCATTATCTGGCCAGATACGGCATGCAGGTCATAGACTGCGGAGTGGGATTAATGTCTATGCATGCTCCTATGGAGTTAGCCTCAAAATTAGACATATATATGGCTTATAAAGCCTATTTTTATTTTTATATGGATAAAAGGAAATAAAATATTAATTTCTTTTTAAGGTAAATTATTATGACCATAAAAATAATAGTTACGGGCGGAACTTTCGATAAAGAATATAACGAGCTTACCGGAGAGTTGTTCTTCAGGGATACTCATATAAATGAAATGTTAACTCTTGGAAGATGCAGAGTTCATTACAAAATAAAAAAGCTTATGATGATAGATAGCCTTTTTATGAAGGCATCGCACAGAGGTTTGATACTCAAAGAATGTATAAGTTCCAAGGAGAAAAACATAGTAATAACTCACGGAACCGATACTATGGCCGAAACCGCTAAGGTTTTAGGTCAAAAAATAAAAAACAAAACAGTGGTTTTAACCGGCGCGATGGTTCCTTATAAATTCGGTTCCTCGGACGGCATGTTTAATTTGGGAAGCGCGGTCTCGTTTGCGCAGGTACTTCCTCCAGGAGTTTATATAGCTATGAACGGTAGATATTTTAACTGGTATAATGTAAGAAAAAATAAAAACAAAGGCGAATTTGAAGAATTAAAATAATTTCAATAACTGTTAAAATCGGAAAAAAATTTTATTAATACTTTCCAATTTTCAGCAATATCAGAATATTTTTTGATTAAAAATGTCTAATAAATAAGTTATAAGTTTTTATTTAAAATATTATTATCGTGTCTTTCGAAGGTCCTTGAGGTTTTTGGGGCAATGTTTCTTTTGTTTTATTTTCTTTTTGTATGAATTTTTTTAGTTGTTTCGATTCTTCTTTTTTTTCTTCTTTTTCTCCGAATCTTAGTTTTATAGATACCGAGCTGTATTTATAAATATCGTAAAAAACGGTGGCCAGATCGACCGAAAAGTTTCCGGCAAAAAGTCCTATTCCCACGCTAAATCCTTTATTGTCGTCTAAAAATTTATATCCGGTTCTAAAAGATATGGTGTTTTCTATGGTATATTCCAATCCTAATTTTAAAGAACTTTTTTTATCGGTTATATATCTGTCAAACTCTAAAGATGTTTTTACTCTTTGGTCCATAATTGTCGGTTTGGAATATGATATGCCGGCTCTAAGTACGGTAGGAAGGTTGTACTTTTCTTCTATATATTTTATGCTTCCTATGGTGTTTGAAATGGAGACTCCGAAATCCAATCCTATATCCGTAAAACTTCCGAAATATCCTCCGTCTAAAGCTATGGTATTGGCGGAGTATCCTACCAATTTTGAGTTTATAAATTTTGCACTAATTCCTATCCCGCTTTCAAAATTTGATTTTACTCCTTGGTATATAAATACGTTTTCTCTGTGTATTTTTTCGCCGTATGATAATGTTATTATGACGTTTTTTTCGGTACTTAAGTTTTTTTCGGTTATGTTTCCGTTGTCGTCTATGGTTCTGTAAATCATATCTCCTAAATCGGTGGCGTATATGGATAGTCCTATGTAAGGCTTTGAAAAATCGGATATTACTTTATAAGGCAATATGGTTCCGAATGCGATATAAGAATATTTTGAATCTTCAAATCCGTTTGAGTAGTTTATCGCTATTTGCGAATTATTAAGAAAACCTAAAGCGGCCGGGTTATAGTTTATCGAGAAAATGTCTTTGTTTGTTACCGCATCCGAACCCGCCATCGAAACGACTTTTGCGCTTATATCGTTTTTTAAAATGTCGAGAGATGAGTTGGAATATGTGTTTGATGTTAGGATTAAGAAAATTATCGGATATAAATATTTTTTCATAATTTTACCTTACAATCGCCACTTTTTCCACTTTGTTTATAGCCCCTTCGGTTTTTATGTAGTATATGCCGCTGGCTAATTTCGAACCGTTATCGTCGGTTCCGTCCCAGTTAAAACTTATTTTTCCCAATATCGCGCCTTCGTATATAGTTTTAACTTTTTGGCCTGTCGGAGTATAAACCGCTATTTTTATATTTGAATTTGTAGTCGATTCGTATTTTAATGTCATAGAAGAGTTGTCTTTTGTTATTATGTTGTTATAAGATATAAAATCCGTTTTGGATGCCGTCAGGTTTAAAGGGTTGGATATGCCGAGTGGTATGTAATCGGTTTTCCCTACGTTAAACATATGATTTTTAGCGTAGATTTTTATGTAAATCGTTCCGGCTCCGGGATATCTTTGAGAAAATGTTTTTCCGCCGTATGATTTTAAAGTTATTTTTCCTTTTATTACGCTTCTCCCTAAAGAGTCCGTAGTATTATATGAAGTTTCTCCTACCACATAACTCACGGATATGTAATTTGTGGATAATTCTTTTAGATTATTATCGAACAGTTTAATACATTCGTATTCGCAAAACTCAAACTCGCTTCCGTTTGTCCAGTTTGTGGGGGGGATGGATGATAAATACTCAAATTTCGGAACCACGGCGGTAAACTCTATCTCATCCTCGTCTACTTTCCTATTTTTTATCTCCGCGGTTACAACCGATAAGTTTTGAGCGTCGTATGTAAGCCTGTATGGAGATGTTTTATTGTAATCTACTCCGTTTCCGTAATACATATTTAAAGAGCCGGTTACGGCGATATAATATATTCCTGTTTTGTTTATAGGATAATAAAGATCCACATAAGAGGATCTCGTATAACAATTTTCGGGTACGGTTTCGCTATAACACAAAGAAGGAACCGGGTCGGGGGAGATATCTTTTATATAATTTCTTTGAGAATCGAATAGGAATAAGCCGTAAGCGTGATAAAGTTGAGGATAAGAGCTTGATTCGGGAAGATATAATCTCAAATTAATAGCGCCTTCTTTTAAAGGCAATACATAATAATCCTCATCTCCCTTATAATCTATATATGCGGTTATGTTGTTGATAGTAGAAATATTTGTGGCATACTCTGGACCGTTATTCGGTTCGTATTTGTCTACAACAGCCTGTGCGCCTATTCCATGAACACCGAAAGCGGCTCTTATTTTTGATTCCGCGCATCCCGTTCCTTCCACCTGTTTACACAGGTCGACTATAGCTTCCAAAAAATTTTCAAAGTTATCCGGAAAATAAAACATAGAACCGAATATATATAAATCCGCTTTATAAAGTCCGGAGTATGTCCCCGAGGTAAATTTTCCCAAGTTATATAAACAATGAGTCCCCGTGGTAGTGTTGCAATTATCTTCCCCGTCGTTATTTGTCGACGCTCTTATTTTGTATAACGCTCCGGATAATATCTGACCGTCGTCGTGTACCTCTCCAACCCAATCATCCGGCATCTTTTTAGGGTTATCGGATAATGTTTTTAAATCTCTTGCGGCGCCTTCTCCGGTACCTATAAAATTGCCTAAAATGGTAAGAGTTTTATTTTCGTCCCAGAAAGAAGATAAAGCAAAGTAATCCGAAATGGCTTCGGTTATTGCTCCAAATTCCCCGAAGTATATTATCGGATATATTCTATTCATAACCAGATGTCCGTATTCATGCCTTATAACCGTTCCGTCAAGTCCGAAGTCCTTATAATATCCGCCCTCGTCTATTCCTTTACCCATGAATATGGCGTCATGCTCCATATCGTAAAACGCGTTCCACATAGTATTAGATTGCCAGCAGTCGATAGTGGCCGCATCTCCAAAAACTCCGACCATTGCGGGAACTCTTTTGTTTAAATTTATGCATCCTATACCAGGGCATTTTGAATTGAACTTCATCATAAATTCTCTTATTTTATTAAGATGATAAAAGGTGTTTATTGAGGCTCCGTTTGAATCGTTGATGTAATTTGATGTGGACCATGTTATTGTTCCCGTGGCGTTATTTGCGTTTTGATAATTTGTTATTACAACGTAGCTCGATATAGTAAGATAAAAATTTCCTGAGTTTTGCGAATCCGACTTTACCTTTATTTTATAAGAAGATGAAGGAATTAACCCCCCGAATAAATTAGATTTATTTTTGCCAAACCATGATGTTATGGCGTTCCCGGTAGAATCCATAACGTATAGCATATCGTTGTCTATTCCGCTTCCGCAGTTATCGACCTCGCCTAAATTTAATGTTTGAAAAAAAGGACCGACAAAGGCCAAAGATTCGCTTGCTCCGATGGAATAGGTGGGAGAGACCGTATATGTGGTTTCGGAATTATTGGAATATGAATTTACGGATAACGGAGTGGAAGCCGTTCTCCATACGAAAGAGCCGTTTGTGAAGAAAGAAGGTTTTCCGTTAAAATTCATAACAGAAAAATACGGCCCCATAGTCGTCATAAAAACTTTTGCTCCGTTATTTCCCGGGTCGTAATCTATGCAATATTCTCCGTTGGAACGAGTTATTGTTGATTTATTTACATTTCCGGCAAAAACATACTGGTTTGCTATTGGGGTTGTGATTTGGGGAACCCATGTGCTTGGTCCGTTTTCTCCGCTTCCGGTAGGGAATGGGGATATGTCGTAAACTTTAGCGTAAACATACCCTGTGGTTTCCTCTTGTAAAGTGCAGGCGTATTGTCTTGAGTCGTATCTGAAAAGTTTATCTCCCGATTTTGCGTCTATATAATAAATCCATTTGCCGTTTAAATTTCCATTTCCGCCGTCTACTTTTATTTTCCAGGCTAAATAATACTCGTCTTTTAATTCGTCCGGATATACCACAAGAGAGTAGGAAGATATGGAAATCGGTCCCAATTCCATGCTTATTACCGATTTGGCGTAATCTATGCTTATATTTGGATTTATATCTAAGTTTATATAAGGAAAGTATCTTGAGCTGTAAAGGCTTATTTCTCCTTCGGAGTTTGAATGAACCTTCACATAAGAAAACTCAACAGGGATTCCTTTATAAATTTGTTTATATTCTATATGTTTCGTGTTTAGAAAAGAAGATTCGTTTACTTGAATAAGATTATTAAAATCTATTCCCAATAATTCTTTGTTTTCGGTTAAAAAGGCCTGAGATATTTGTTTTATGTCTCCGTAATACTTTTTTGTTTTGTCTCCGGATAGCAATGAAGGAATTCCGTATGAGTTTGTTTTTAATTTCCATTTTCCGTTTTTGGAGTTTTGTTTGTTAAAAGTTTTAAAAGCCGATTCCGTTTTCATTATATTTATTTTTTGCCCTTTTGCTTTTTTTTGCTTTTCAATTTCTATTAATGTGTTTGAAAGAGGGGATATTTTGTTGGTTCTTTCCAATTTAAAACCCGCAAAAAGCGAGAAAGAATTTAAAATTATTAAAACTAATTTAATCATTTTTGCTCTCCATTTCTATTATTTTTATAGCGGAATCTATTTGAACATATGGGTCCTGGTCTTCAAGATAGTTTATTAAATATTTTTCAGAAATTTTGGGGATAAAATTGGATATTTCTATAAATCTTCTTTTTATTTCGGATTTGTCTATCGAATTTAAATATTCCGCATCCGATTCGGTCAAGGTTATGGTTTGTTCCGATAGTAATTTTTTTAATATTAGAAGTTTAATGTTTATATCCGGCGAATCTTCGTAAGTTTTTTTTAGCTTTTGTATTACATAATCGCTATTTGAGTTGGATAATACTGATATCGCTTTATACCTTAGGGTTTGATTTTCATCTTCCGAATATTTTATTATCTCTTCCTCGTCTTTTTTATTGAGTTTTGCGCATTTAAGAGAATCCAGCAGAAGCATTTTAACTCTTATCGATTTTTCTTTTTTTACGGCGGCTATTATTTTAGATCCGTCTTCAGGGCATATCCTTACCAGGCTAATCGCGGCTTGATTTCTAATCTCCTCGTCTTTGGAGTTTAAAGCGTTATAAAAATTTTCAATTTCGTTTTTATATCCTATTTTGGCAAGTTCTCTTGAGGCTACGTCTCTTATCTGCGCAAAATTATCGTTTTCTTTTAAGTCTAAGAGAGTTTTGTTGGCTTTAATTCCTATAAGGTCTACTAAAGTTTCTATCGCTTTTTCCCTTATCTTATTTTGAGATATAATTTTTATTTGAGTTAGAGGGTCGCTGGCTAAAGCGTTTTCCGAAGGAATATCGTTTATCACTTCGTATAATTTGGATATGGATCCTACATCTCCCAATTCCCATAAAGCTTTTACCGTCGATATTTTGACATATTTGCTCTGGTCGTTAAGATATTTTTTTATTATCGGTATTAATTTGGGGTTATGCGTTTTGGAAAGAGCTTCTATCGCATATGATTTTACGTCCGAGTCTCCGTTTTTAATATGCGAAACTATTATATTTAGGGCCTTTTTTGATGGGGAGTCGGGATTTGAAGCCGTTTGAGACGAGTTTTTCGATTGTTGAGTATCGGTTGTCTTTTTGTTTTTTGAAAAAACCAATAAATTTAAGCTCATTAAAATAATAACTACGAAGAACAGGTTTTTTAGTTTTCTCATAAATAAATTTTAGTTTTATATTGTTAAGCTTTCATTAAAAAAATATTACATTTTAGTTTGTAAGCTTATAGTATTCTTTTTCTATGCCGAAATATTTCGCGGTTATTTCTCCTATTTGTAAAAGTCCGCTTGTTTTAGTTTTTGTTATAGTTGAAAGATCGTATTTTTTAGAACAAACAAGAGCGAATAATTCCTCGTTTGAATGGTATCCGTAATCCTCTTTGTGTTCCATCCCGTGGTCCGCGGTTATTATCAAGATGTCATCTTTATCCATGGTTTCCATTATTTTGCCTACGGCCCTATCCGTTTCTTCTATCGATTTTATTGCGCCTTCGACGTCTCTTGTGTGTCCGTAAAGGCTATCCGTGTCTACGAGATTTGCGAATATGAATGTGCCGTAAGGCCTGTATATTACTTTTGAGGAATTTATCGCGTTTATTATTCCCTGAACGTTAAACGGATTTGAGTCTTTTTGAGCCGGATGGACAAATCTTAGTTTTAACTTCGGGTCTATGAATTCCTTTTTTGTTATTTTTATTTTTTCGTAATACTTGGTATTTACCAGGTCGCTCGTTTTGCCGACCGATACGGTCCATATGAATCTGTCGTTCATAACGTCTATTAGAGTTTTTCCTTTTAAAGGCAAAACCGCATCGTATCTGTTGGGAGTTCTTATTATTTCTTTGCCGTTTCTTTTATAACTTCTCGCTATTACCCTTGTGATGGGTATTTTTTCTTCCATAGCTATTTTGAATGCGGTATCTGCGATGAATCTTTGTTCGTCTACGCTTATTATCTCTTCGTTCATCGCTATTTGTATAAGCGGGTCGCATTTGCTGGCATAAACTATTAAATCTCCGGTTTTCTCATGCCTTTCGTAGTTTTTTTCTATCGCTTCCACGCCTCCGGCCATTTGATTGAAGAATGTTTTTCTTCCGACGGCTTTTTCTATTTTTTCAAGATAAGATTTTGGAAAACCGTTAGGGAAAAGTTCGTAAGTGTTGTTGTCCACAAGCCCCACCATTTCTCTATGGCCTATCAGGCTGTCAGCGGTTTTTGATAATTGTTTTATTTCGAAAGCTTTTTTGTTTAGTTTAATATGAGATTTGTTTTTGATTTTTTGGGATGATTCTTCGGATAAAAGTTCTTTTATTCCTAAATTGGAAAGGTTTTCAAGCGTTATCTTTTTCCCGTATTTTTTTATCAAATATTCCAGCGTTTTTAATCCTACCGCATCTATTACCGTAACTATAGCCGTTTTAGCCATTTATCCTCCTTTTAAAATGCCATCCAAACTAAATTATATAATATAGTTATGAGGAGATAAAATGATAATATTAATGCTTTTTTCGACGGTATTAAACGCCTTTGTTTATTACAATATAAAATCCGATATAGATGTTAGGTCTTCAATTATTTCTTCCACGGTTTCTGTTAATTTGGGAGATAAAAAAGAGAAGGTCGAGTTTGCTCTCAATAATAATTTGGAAATTACTTCGGATTATGAAGTCATATTAAAGAAAAAAGAACATGTTTATAACCTATATGAGATAAAAAGAAAGGATAATAAAAAATTCGATTCTTTTAAAATTTATTATAAGGGAGTTATCAATTATCCTTTAAAGGAGCAAAAAGAAGAATATCAGAGAAGTTTCAGAGAAACAAACGGGATAATATCCGAAGAGGGTTGTTATCTTTCGGCTCAAAGTTATTTTTATCCCGTAATAAAAGATTTAGATGTTTTCAGATTCAAATTGGCTTTAAAAATAGATAGAAATTATAAAACCGTAACATCCGGATTAAAAACGGATGAGTTTGTTAGTGATGATGGAAGAACCGAAATCTGGGAGTCGGAAGGATATGCGGAGGATATCCCTTTATCATGCGGAAAATACACCGAGTACAAAGATAAATATAACGATATTTCGCTTTATGTTTTCTTGCGATCTCCGGATAAGAAATTGGCGGATAAATATTTAAAATACGCCAAAAAATATATAAATATCTATTTTAACTTAATCGGAACTTATCCTTACAAGAAATTCGCTCTTGTGGAAAACTTTTTTGAAACTGGCTACGGGTTTGCTTCTTTTACTTTGATAGGTCCAACCGTAATAAGATTTCCTTTTCTCGTAGTTTCTTCTTATCCGCATGAGATACTTCATAACTGGTGGGGAAACGGAGTTTTTGTGGATTATGAAAAAGGGAACTGGTCCGAAGGGCTTACAGCATATCTATCCGACCATCTTATGGCCGAACAATTGGGGAAAGGGAGCGCTTATAGAGCCGATACGCTTAAAAAATATACGGATTTTGTAAATGAAGATAACGATATCAAACTTTCCGAATTTAAATCAAGAAACAGCGGCGCATCGGAAGCCGTTGGTTATGGAAAGTCTCTTATGTTTTTTCATGCTCTTAGAAAAAAAGTCGGCGACGATATTTTTATAAAATCATTGAAAAGATTTTATAAAGAAAATCTTTTCAAAAAAGCAAGTTTTTCGGATTTAAGAAACGCTTTTGAGAAAGAAAGCAAAATGGATTTGAAAGCCTTTTTCTATAAATATGTGGATGGGAAAGGGCTTGAAAAAATAAATATTTCGGATGTGGATTTTAACGCGGAAAACTCTCTGTATGAAATTAAGTTTAAAATTACTCAAACCGGCGATACTTTATGTGATATTCCCATTTTTGTTTTTTTTAAAGATAAAACCTACGAAGAAATAAAACTAAAATCGGATAAAAAAGAGCAGATTTTTAGTTTTTCTTTTTCTTCTTATCCCATAGCGGTGTGGCTTGACTTAAACTATGATCTCCCAAGAAAAATAAACGACGGAGAACTTCCTACAACTCTTACTAAAATAAATGCTTCAACAAATCCCTACATATACATAGCAGATGATAAATATTCTAATTTTTTAGATATATATAAATATAGAGACTATACAATCTTAAAAAAGAGAGATATCGATCTGGCTAAACTTAATTCGGATATCTGGGTTATAGGTTTTGACGAGGAAATATTTAGTAAAGTTTCAAAGGATAGGGTAAAATACTCAAACGAGTATTTTGTTTTAGATAATACGAGATACGCCATTAAAGATAATAGCTTTGTTTTTTCATTCGACAATCCTTTCAATCCTTCTCATACCGTAAATTTTTTAATTCCAAAGGATAGTTCGTCGACAAAAAACATTTCTTTTAAAATAGCCCACTACTCAAAATATTCTTATCTCGTTTTCGACTCAAACGACACTAATGTTTTATCCGGAGTTTGGAAAAATATCCACTCTCCGAACATTGTATATAAAGATTTAAAAATCGATCTTCCCTATATCAGGACCAAAGCTCTTGTTCCTTTCAATTTTAAAATTAATGTTGGTAATATAAAAAAAGATTCGTTTTTTCTTTCATCCGAATTAAAGACAAGGCATCCCGGCTCAAAAGAAATAGACAAAGCCGCATATTATATTGAAAAGAGATTTAAAGAAAACGGATTGGCGGAATTTTTTAAAAACGGCTATATTCAGAGTTTTAATGCTCATATAAACGGCAAGGAGTATGATTTTAAAAATATATGCGGTTATCTCAAGGGAAAAACGGATAAGTACGTTTTTATAACCGCTCATTACGACCATCTTTTTCCCGATAATGGGAAGTGCTTTCCCGGAGCAAACGATAACTCAAGCGGCGTTTCGCTGGTTATAGCGCTTTCCGATTATTTTAATAAAAACAAGCCCAACCACAATATCGTTTTTTGCGCTTTTTCCGGAGAAGAGTATGGGAGAATAGGTTCGAGATATTTTCTTTCCAATTTGTCTTTGCCTCTTCTTTCAAAAACAATTGCCGACATAAACTTAGATACGATAGGAAGATTAACCGATTTTAAAATAAAAATATTAAATTCCAATTCTTCTTCCGATTGGCAGAGGATTTTTAAAAATGTTTCGCTTTCGACTATGATAGATTATCAAATTATTAACCAGCAGTTAGATTCTTCGGACCAAATTAGTTTTATAGAGAAAAATATACCGTCGGTTCAATTTTTTGACGGGGGGGATCTTTTGTATCATAAACATTCGGATACTTACGATACTCTCAATTTCGAAGGTATCGGTTTATTTGGAGAATTTACGATATCTTTAATTGAAGAGCTGGATAAATACGATTCTATCGAGTATTTAAAACCGGATATGCAAAATTTACCTGCCAAAAGAAAAGTTTCTTTGGGTTTTATGCCGGATTTTTCATACTCAGGTAAAGGCGTTAGAGTGTCAAAGATATCAGAAAACTCGCTAATATCCGCTTCTCCCATAAAAGAGGGAGATGTCATACTAAAAATAAACGGAAAGGATATAGATAATCTTATTACATATTCAAATATATTATCTCAGGTCGGAGAGAGTATTTCAATAGAATATATTTCAAATAATGAAATTAAAAATACCGTTATTAATATAAAAAAATAACAGTTTTACCGATTAATCTTTGGAGGTTCTTATTTGGATTCCGCTTTTATCTTATTTATTAACTCTTCTATTTTTTTTGAATTGGGCTCATCTATTGTAAATTTATATCCGTTTTTGTAAGATAAATAATTTTTTCCGTTTTTAAATAATATTTTTTCTTCTCCGTTTGGAGACTTTAAAATTATTTCCAGATTTGTTTTTTGGCTGTCTTTTTCTCCTTTTTCTATTTTTGAAAATCTTATTTCTTTTAACAGATCTATTATGGATTGTGTTTCGGATTTAACCCATTTTTCTTGCGATTTTGAGTCGGAATATTCTTTACCGGAATAATTTATTAAGATTTGGGTTAATTCTTTTTCATCCGATTCCATTATTTTAGGATATATAAAATCCTCATATTTTTTTTTGAAATCGAATGGGAATATCCCTTTAGCCTCAAATATCTCCTTTGAGTTTGTAAATTTTATAAATGTTCCTTGATAATCCATCGTGGCTTTGCCGGTAATAAAGGATATTTCTTTATTCCCTTTTAATGTTATAACCGGCGCGGAATCCGGGTATATTTCAAACCTATCGTATATTTCTTTTTTGTCGGTCAATGGTCCGAATAACTTTGAGTTTGAAATCTTATCCAGAATGTTTTCTATTTCCCTGTTATCGGCACGGTACTCATACGGAGTTTTTAAAAACCACAAGTCCTTTGTTTTTTCAAGTAATATTTCGTTGTCTTTGTTTTTTATATAAATTTGATTTATTTTATTTGTATTTATTTTGTCCGAAAAAAATGTATTTGAATATGTTTTGGGTTTGTTGAATGCCGCTATTAAAAAGTATGCGATTATAAGGGACGTTATAACGAGTATTAAAGTTTTTTCTTTCATATTACTCTCCTTTAATCTTTATACTCGGAAACCGCTTTCCTTATATTTTTTTGAGTTTTCTTCCATCTGTATATTCCGAAACTTATTACCATTATTATCGGCAAGAAAATATTGAAATATTTTATCGCGGTTTTTGCGTTATCGTTTATTTCTTTAAGCGGTATAAAGCCGGCTTTTTTGGGCCTTATAGTTATAAGGTCCTCGTCTTGAGAAAGGTAGTTGACGATGTTTATAAAATACTGAGCATTTTCGTAATTTAAGTTTTCTTGAAATAAAAATTTGGATGTGGAAACCATATATAACAAACTCTCTTTTTCGGCTTTCTTTATTAGAGAAACTTTTTCTTTTTTATCTTTTTCCAATTCTTTGGGAATAGATTCGAGGTAAGACTCCATTTTGCCTTTAAAAATTAATGCGACGTTAAACGGCCCTTTTAAGTCGTCATCCGACGGTGAGTAGTCTTGAAAAGGATTTATGTTTATATACGAGTTTTCTTTTTTGGCCCTGCTATAATCGGAAGTTTTTATGAGAGGGGTTAATGTTTTTTCGGTACCGGTTGAGTATTCTATGGGAGAGGCGAAAGGAAGAGTAAGCGAATATATGTCTCTGGTGGTTGGGTTGTTCCTATCCAGATTATCAGTGATTATAAAATAAGGATATTTGACTATGTTTGTAACTATAAAAGGGCCCTGTCTGAAGGCTATTTGAATGGCCTGAGAGTTTTTATCGGTAATAAGAGTGTTTTTTATTTTTATGCCGTTTTTTTCTAAAATTTTTTCGACTCCGGTTTTATTTTCTCTCGTAAAAAAACTATCCATGGAGGTATATCTTGAGTCGTATGCCAGAAATATTTTTGAGCCTCTTACGAGAATCTGGTCTAAATAAAATAGCGATTTTTCGTCTAACGGGGATGAGGGGCCTATAAAACATCCGGTTATTTCTTCGGTCGTTTTATACAGTTCGGACAAAGAGACGTCTTTGATTTCGTAATTGTTTGAAAGCTTGGCTTTTATTTCCGGGTTAAGCCTGTATGAAGATATCGCCTGAGCGTCGGTTATAAAATATATATTCTTCTTTTTTTCGTTTATCAGCATGTTTATTTTTGAGGATATTTCATATTCGAAATTGGATATGTCGGAAATAAAAGGCATAACCTCTTTTTTTTCTCTGTATCTTATAGATAAGCCTAAAAAACCTTCTCTCTGCTCGAATTTTTCTTTGGATACTATGTCGAATCTTACGGGAGTTATTCCTTCCTCAATAGCCGATTTTTTAGATCCAGGAGAATCGTCTATTTTAAAAGAAGAAAATTTTATTTTTCCTTTCGAATATCTCGAATAATCTTTAAGAATGGAATTTACATATTCTTTATTGGCCGCAATCTGGACGGGAAGTTCTTTCGAATAGTATAGGTCTATAAAAAGGTTATCGTCTATTTTTTTTAGTATGTTTTTGGTCCCTTTAGACAGGGAATATATACCGTCTCTTGTAAGGTCCAATCTTATATTAAGATTAAAAAATATAAGATTGGCTATTATCGCGATTATTATATACAAATAAACCGATAAATTCTTTTTCATATTACCTCACTCTCATATTTTTAAGTTTATTTATCGACAAATAGATGAAAATAAAAGATATGGACGAAAAATATATTATATCTCTAAAGTCTATTACGCCCCTGGCCATGTTGGATATGTGAGAATCTATTCCTATGTAGTTTGCCGCCTCCTGTAAATAAAGAGGCAAAAAGAACGTCACCTTTCCGCATAAATAGAAAAAGAATGATATGGCAAATCCCGATATAAATGCGTTAATCTGGCTTGAAGAAAGGGTTGATGAGAAAACTCCTATCGAGAGGAAACAAACCGCGGTAAAGAGTAAAGAAAGATAACTTCCCAAAATATGGCCGGTATCTGGTTTTGATAAAAAATAAAGAGTAATCGAGTAGATAAACATTAAGAATATCGTAGTTATCATTATTAACGAAGCGGATATGAATTTGGATATTATTATCTCTTCTTCCGAAAAAGGCATAGTAAGAAGAATTTCTATCGTTTGGGTCTTTTTCTCTTCGGCTATAAGCTTCATGCTAAGAGCCGGAGCGAAAAAGGTCAGTATTAAAGGCGCTATATCGGTAAGCGAATTTAGATTGGCCTGGTTTATTAAAAATAATGGTTGAGCGAAAAAATATCCACATAAAAGCAAAAATACGGAAGCTAAAACATAAGACGGGGGGGTATTTAGATAATGTTTTAGCTCTTTGGATACAAGTGTCTTTATGTTTTCCGCTCTCATAACCGCTCCTTCGTTATCTTTGAAAATATTTTATCAAGTGTGACCTTATTTTTATAAAACTCTATTAAAGGCAATTTTTTTTCATATGCGAAATTTATAATATCTTTTCTCATGTCTTTATCATTTTCAAACTCTATAATAAATTCGGTTTCGCCATTTTCTTTTTTCGCCGTTATTTCTTTTATTCCTTCCATTTCGATGAATTTGTTTTCAATATCGCCGTCAAATCTTAAAACGTAAGAATTTTTGGAGTATTGTTTTATTAGAGACTCTTTTTCTCCGCTTGCGCATATTTCTCCTTTGTTTATTATCAATATATTATCGCATATCGCCTCCGCTTCGCTTAATATATGAGTGGAAATCAATATGGTTTTGTCTTTTTTTAGTTCTTTTATCAGTTCCCTTGTTTGATAGGCTTGATTGGGATCAAGCCCGGTAGTAGGCTCGTCCAAAAGAAGGATAGGGGGGTTATGGAGTATGGCTTTTGCCAGAGATACCCTTTGTTTATATCCTTTTGAAAGATTTCCTATTTTTTTACCCAAAACTTCTTTTAACGCGCATCTTTCTACTGCTATTTTTATTTCTTTTTTGCCAAGATAATAGGATTTAGCGACAAACTCAAGGTATTCCGTTACTTCCAGGTCTTCATATACCGGATTGTTTTCCGGAATATATCCTATTAGTTTTTTAAACTCAAGATTTTCGTCGTATTTTTGGCCGAAGTATTCCACTTTTCCATAGTCCGGATATAGATATCCGGCAAGTATTCTAAGCGTGGTCGTCTTACCGGCTCCGTTAGGACCTAGCAAAACGGTTATATTGTTAGAAGGAACTTTAAAAGATATTCCTTTTAAAGCCTTAAAATTACCGTAACTTTTAGTTATGTTTTCGGTCGTTATCATAATTTTTCCTATTGATTTTTATGAGATAAAAGTTTAAATTAAACCTAAGTTTATCTTTAAACTTTTAAAGAACCTTATGTAACTAAATATACAAAAAAAAGAATTGACTGTCAATATTTTTAATTGTAAAATAGTTTTAGAATATCTTAGGATAATAGGAGGATAATATGAAAAAGCTTTTAGCTGTGTTGTTGGTATCCGCTTTTGTGGCTTCTTGCGGAACAAAAGCGGATAAAGGAACGGTTTCTAAAGGCGGTGAGATAGAGAGAGAATGGGTTGAGGAAGGAGTCACCAAAAATTATATATTTGCCAGAGGCATAGGTGCGGCGGACCAGACGCTTGATAATAAAACACAGAGAATGGCTACCTCTAGAAACGCGGCCATAGTTAACGCTCAGTATAATATGCTTAGCATAATAAAAGGAGTTCAGTTAGAGGGTGGAATTACGGTGGAGAAAGCCATAGAGACGGATTCTTTGCTTGCCACCAAAATAGACGCTATGATAAAGGGAGCTCAAGTCGTAAGAACAGAGTGGACAAACGATGACGGATGCGTCGTAGTTTTAAGGCTTTATAAAAGCGCTTTGAAAGACATGGGATTAAAAGTTTTGGAATAATCGTATATTTTTTATTTGAGTTATATTCGGAGGATTATGAAGAGATTTTATTGTCTCGCGGTTGTTTGTTTTGTTTTTGCTGGTTGTTCCGGTAATGTGAAAAAGTCCAATTTGAATTCTTCTTATGATGTGGAGATAGTTGAAGCGACCGGTATGGCTCCCATAACTGATAATAATTTAAGCTCAGCAAAACAATCTTCCCTTTCGGACGCCTTGAAAAACGCCATTCATTTGGTCGTAGGCGTTTATATAAGCGGCGAATCTATGGTTTCCAAGTCTATTCTTATAGACGACGAGATTACGTCTAAAACCGAAGGTTATGTCGAAAAATATGAGATATTGAAAGAATATACCGAAAATAATTTTTATAAGACAAAAGTTAAGGCTTATGTTAGAAAAGAAGATTTAGCTAATAAACTTAAAAGGATAGAAAACGATGTAGAGAGAATAGGAAGTCCGGTAATATATTCCCAAATTCTCGATATCGACAATAAAGAGATAAGCTTTGCAAACGACGGGCTTTTAGCGGAACTTAAAAAGGATAGTTTTAGAGTCGTAAGCGATTATAATCTATCCGATATTATAATAGAAGCCAAGGTTTCATCCAAATTTAACACATCGGAAGGTTTGGGAGGCTTTTATTCTTACTCTTGTTCCATAACCGGAAACCTAAAAACAAGAGATGGAGAAATGGTCGGTGGGTTTAATTCGGCAAACGGCGGTATAGGAGTTACCGATACCGATGCGAGAAATAACGCGATAATAAACTGTATTAGAAAGGTCTATCCGGATATAAAAAATTCCATAATAAGTTTTTATAACCAAAAGAAAATTATAAAGCTGGAACTGGCCAATGTCGATTCGATTAATATGGTCCAGGATATAATAAAATACTTGAGAAATATACCGGCGGTTAAAACTTCCGTTATGAAAAATTACGATAAAAATACCGCGGTTTTTGAAATCGTTTTGCATAGAGGAAAATCTCAAGATATATCTGCTTTGCTTTCTAAAAAAGATAATGTGGAAATAATTTCGGTAAGAGATTTTTTTATAAACGCAAAGATAAAATAATACATAGAAAGGAGAATTTTATGAAATTTATTTTAACTTTTTTGTTGTTTTGTTCTAATATTTATGCCGATGCCGTCGTATATAAAATTAAAGGAAACGCGGATTTTTTAAACGATAAAAAAGAAAAGATAGTCGTAAAAGAGGGAGATTCTATAGGAAAAAACTACGAAGTGGCTACTCAAAAAAACTCCGAGATAGAGCTTATAATTGAAGATATCGGGCTTGTAGTCGTTTACGAAAACAGCAAATTCGTAATATCGGATCAAAATTCTCCAAACTCTCTTTCTTTCTGGGATAAGTTGCTCGGCGTAAAAAACTTATACGCGGAAGAAGAAAAATCTTTTACCGATTATCTTTACGGCAAAGCCACTTTTTTTATAAAAAAATTAGGCTCTAAAAAATACTCGGTAAGAACTCCCACCGCGGTTTGCGGAGTGAGAGGAACGGCTTTTTCAATAATATCGGACGATAAAGCGTCGGAAATAGGTTTATTTAAAGGAGTTGTGGAGGTTGGGAAAGGAGAAGAATTTAAAACTTTAAATCCCGGCCAGACAGCTTATGTCTCAAGAACGGAAATAAAGATAAACGAAAGGCTTTCAAAGATTATGGAAAAAGAAAAGAAAAGGGCTGAAAAATTGGAAAAATATTTCGATAGCGTAAGAAAAAAAATAGACGAAAGGAACAAAAAAATATCCGAAAAACTTTCTAAAAAAACATAAACCGCATTTCAATCCCGCCAATTAAAGCGTAACAATAGCGTAATTTTTTTGTTATAAGCTATTTGGTATAATTTAATTATGAATTTTTATAGATTGAGGTTTATAAATACTCTTTTTCTTTTCATTATAGGGATACTTTTGGGCTTTTACTTCGCTTCTAAAAATAACTTTTTTAAGAAAGTTTTTTCCAATTCGGATTATAAACCGGTTTATTACGGAAAGGATTTGAGAGATTCTTATACTCCGGTTTATCTGAAAAGCGATTTAAAAAACAATTCATATCAAAACACCGAGTTTGGAGGTATAGATAAAACGACCAAAGAAGAAAAAAAGTTTGTAGAAAATATCGCCGTTCAAAATCCTATAGACGACGATTACGATTTCGTTATTGTCGCATCTTCCGACTTTAAGCAGCAGAACGAAGAGTTTTTTGAAGTTTCTAATTTTGTGAAATCGCCGGATTCTTTTGTTTTTAAAAAAATATCCGGTAATATGATCCTTTTAAAAGGGGAAAAGGAAAACGGGGTAAAACTTTATTTTTTAGTAAGATTGGATAATCAGGCTTTTTATGTCGATGTTGAAGACGAGGATAAAATAATAAAAAATTTCGATTCGTTTAAAATAGGCTATTATTATAACGTAACTTTTATTTCGCAAGAAGGTTCGGTAAGAAAAGGCAACAAATTGTTATCCATAGAAGAAACTCAAAAAAAAGAACCTTGGGCGAGCGGTCTTTCCGCTTTTTAGTATGAATTATTTATTTATAATAAATCCGAAATCCGGTTTAAAAATAAACAGATATATAGAAAATAAAATAAAAGAAAAATTTTTAAATACCGGACATAATTTTATAATAGAATACACAAAATATAAAAATCACGCCAAAGAAATAACTATAAATTATTTAAATAAAGGTTACGATAACATAATAGCGGTAGGCGGGGACGGAACCATTAAAGAAATAAGTTCGGTTTTAGCCGGAAAAAACAAAATAAATCTCGGAATAATTCCATGCGGTTCGGGGAATGGGCTTGCCAGAAACTTATCGATACCTTTGAATATAGATGAGGCTATAGATGTTATTTTGAAAAATAAGATAAGAAAAATAGACTGCGGGTTGTGTAACGGAGATATTTTTATATCTACCTGCGGTACGGCTCTGGATGCGAAAGTCGCATATTTATTTAATAATACGGTCCATTCGAGAGGTCTTTTGCCTTATTTTTTCCACGGTGCTTTGTCCTATTTTAAATTTAAACCTCACAAAACTGAAGTTTATATGGACGGTAAAAAATATGAATTCTATCCGATAATAGCTACCGTTGCAAACGGCAGACAATACGGCGGCGGAGCGATAATAAGCCCGGAGTCTTATATGGATGACGGGGTCCTTGAACTTGTTTTGATTTACGATGCGGGCTTTTTAAAAACTCTTTTTAGCTTAAAATCATTGTTTGATTCGAAGATACTGCAAAATGATTTTGTAAAATGCTTTAAATCGTCTAATTTTAAGATAATTCTTCCGCCAAAAACTGTATATCATTTAGACGGCGAGGATTATAAAACGCAAGACGGAGTGTTAAACATAAGCGTTTTGAAACAATCCTTAAGCGTTATCTCGGTATGAATTTCTTAGAGACCCACAGTTTTAAATCCGAACTTTATGTTAAATCGGAAAATGATTCGGTTATCTGTCTTGCATGCCGTAGAAAATGCAAGATATCCGAGGGGAACTCGGGTTTTTGTAAAGTAAGGCTTAATAAAAAAGGTTCTCTTATGGTCCCATACGGCTATGTTTCCGCTTTAAACATAGACCCGATAGAAAAAAAGCCCGTTTATCATTTTATGCCGGGAAGCGATACTCTTTCTTTCGGAATGTTGGGATGTAATTTTCGATGCGATTATTGTCAAAATTACGAAATATCTCAAGTATTTTCGGACGAAAACATAAAAAATATTTCTTTTAGGGATATCTCATCGGATGAAATCGTAAGTATCGCGGAAGATAATAATATAAAAATTATAGTTTCGACATATAACGAGCCTACTGTTTCAATAGAATGGGCTTTGGAAATATTCAAAAAGGCAAAGAATAAAATCAAATCCGCAAAGACAGGATTTGTTTCTAACGGATATTTGTCCGATGAAGTTTTGGAGTATATAGATGATCATGTTGATTTTATAAGAGTTGATCTTAAAAGTTTCAATTCGGAAAGATTTAAAAAACTTACCAAAGCTAATTTAAAAGATCTGATTGTTTCTATAGAAAAAATATATAAAAAGGGATTTCATCTGGAAATCGTTACTTTGATAGTCGAAGGTTTTAACGATACAAAACAAGAATTGAAAGAAATGGCTTTTTTTATAAAATCTTTATCTTCGGACATCCCCTGGCATATTACCAGATCTCATCCCGATTATAAAATGTCGGATATTAATACCCCCGAAGCTAAAAAAATGGATGATTTGATATCCTACGCCAAATCTTTGGGACTCAATTACGTTTACGGCGGGAATTACGATACTTTTTATAAAGATACTTTGTGTCCCAAATGCGGGGAAAAAATATTTGAAAGGGGATATATGAGCCTTAAATATTACGGGATAAAAGAAGATTTGTGTCCCAAATGCGGGGGAAAAATATACGGAGTTTATTAAAAACTCTTCTCTCGATTTTTTAAGTATTCAATTATATCGGTTATAAACGGGAGTATAAAGCAAAAAAATATTCCCAGATAGGAAAGAGAATATTTGGATATTACGGTTTTTTTAATTATTGAACTTATAAAAAAAAGCGATATCGCCGAAGAGTTTATTACCGACAATAAAATGTTTTTGTTGATATTTGTCGTTTTT
The DNA here is from genome assembly GCA_020723765.1 of Elusimicrobium minutum. Classification (GTDB taxonomy): domain Bacteria; phylum Elusimicrobiota; class Elusimicrobia; order Elusimicrobiales; family UBA9959; genus JAAYVG01. Next base: position 21,991 of record DYIF01000002.1, on the reverse strand, counting down.
CTAATCAAATAAGAATATAAGTTTTGAATAATCGTAGTAATTACGAATACCAAAGAAATTCTTAAAGAATCATAGGTAGTATATCCGTAATTGGAGACTATATGAAACGAAAAAGGTTTTACTATTAAGGCGGATGAAAATAGAGCCGTAGAAAAGATAACTACTTCAACCCATATCATAAATAAAAAGATATTTATTCTTGTAAGCGTTTTTGCGGTCATTTGTAATCTTTTGTAAGCATATTTATAAAAACTGGATCGTCGGTCCAGTTTTCTCTTACTTTTACAAAAAGTTCCAGTTTCGCTTTCTTGTTTAAAAAAGATTCTATTTTTTTCTCCGAATCTTCTCTTAGTTTTTTGATGGCTCTGCCGTTTTCTCCTATTATTATGGGTTTGTGCGACTTTTTTGAAACATATATGTTTGCGAAAATGTATATGGGTTGTATATCTTCTTTAAAAGTCTCTATAGATACTGCGGTGGAGTAAGGTATTTCGTCTTTATATTTTAAAAAAATCTCTTCTCTTATTATTTCCGAAGCGAAATATCTTTCCCATCTGTCTGATAATATATCTTCGTAATAATATGGGGGGGAGAACGGAAGATTTGAAATTATTAAATACTCAAGTTCCTTTATGTTCGTTTTTTTTAGCGCCGAAATCTCTATTATGTTATCTGTATCATAAATGGATTTTAGTATCGAAATAGAGTCTTTTATTTCTTCCTTTTTGTATAAGTCTATTTTGTTTATCGCTATTATGGTTTTTTTGTTTAATTTGGCTATCGATGCGAAAAAATCTTTTTTTTCGGCTATTTCTTTTAAGTTAGGTTCTACAAGCAATAATATTATGTCGGCGTCTTCTTTAACGGCTTTTATCGTTTCCATTTTCATTATTTTTTCAAGTGCGGTTTTGGGTTTTATAAATCCCGGGGTGTCTATGAATACTATTTGATAATTTTCAGTCGTTTTTATGCCTTTAAGATGATAACGGGTAGTTTGGGGTTTGGGGGAAACGGCCGCGATATGCGCTTGACAAAAAGAGTTTATTAAAGTCGATTTTCCTGCGTTTGGAAGCCCAGCTATAGATACGAATCCCGCTTTATAATGTAAATCTCCGCTCATTTAGTTTTAAAAGGGTCCTGCCATAATAATAGTTGAGTTGTTTTATCGGATTTTCTGGTTTTAATTTGGCTTCCCTGAGTTGGAGTAAATTCTTGGATTACTATTTCGGATGAAAAAACTATCGTAGGAGACATTAAATGACCGCCGAACGCTTTTCCTTCAGAATCTGATAAGGTTATATGGGAATGTATCATCGGTTTATATTCGTATATGCTTATATTTCCTTGTAGAGATAATATCTCTAATTCCTTATCTAATACGATTTTATTGTATTTCTTATTTTTTTGATCGTATATTCCTATGGTGGCTTTGCTTACTGCGCCTATTCCCGAAATTGAGCCGAATTTAATTTGGTTTTCTATACAGAACTGTTGTAGAAATGGCAGAAGGTCTTCTCCTTTTTCAACCGAGAAAACAAAAGTTCGTCCTTGAAGATAAGGTTTATCCGTTAAAGACATACAACCTCCCCATTTTTTGCCCCTGTTTCTATAAAAGAAGCGTATTCTTTTATAGCTTTTATTTGAGATTTACCGTCAAGTCCCGCCTCTTTTAATACAGATTCCGCTTTTCCACTTCCCAGATATTTTGAATTGACAAAAGGATGCAACGAATGTTTTATCCCGTAATCCGATCTTATCCAATAGTACATTGTGGCTATGGTAAAATCGGTTATACCTATGGCATGCCATGCCAATTTGTTTGGATAAAGTTTATTCTTTTCTTTTTCGTCAAGATAATCGAATAGTTCTTTGCTCGTTACATATAAGACGTTCATATTTAGTCCGGCTTTCTTTATCTCTTCCATAACTTCGTTTACAAATATGCTCGCTACGGCGTTGCCCTGCAGGACAACGGTTCCGTTATATTGCTTTGATGTGTTATCGGCTTTTAAAATATAATATATTCCTTTTACCGATTCTTCCGGATGACAAAGTCCTAATTTTTTTCTATCTAGCACCTTTTCTGCTGGTCTTGTTACAAATGGAGCTATTACCGCCGGTCTTAATTTTAACGACTGAGCCAAAAGAGGCCATATTTCATCCGGCATAAAAGGAGTAAGAGTTATCATGGTTCCTTTTGGAAAGTTATCGCAAAGTATTTGTAACGCCTGTGGGTCTGCGTGAGTCGGCCCGTCTTCTCCGGTTTTAGGTCCGGCATGAGCGTTTATTATTATGAAAGGTTTATACTTTTCTCCGGTAAGTTCATGATTTGCCTGTTGTCCTATCGCATGAAGCCTTGCCGCTATATGTTCAAGAGGAGATATGAAGGCGGCGTAAGAAGAAGTTACTCCTATGTGATTACCATAAGAAGATAAACCGCTTGCCACCGCTCCCATAGCGTCTTCACAAATTCCACCCACCGATATAAGTCTAGAATCCGGGTTTGAGACGGCGTTGTAAAATCCTTCTGAAAACCCTTTGTTTATTAGATTTACGCTTGTCGAGCCGTAGAGGTCCGCCGCGGATACCATTATTGAACCGCCTGTAATTTTATTTATATGATTTAAAGACTTTGCTATTACCTCTCTCAATGTTATTTCGGTATCCGGATTCAAGACAAGTTCTTGCGGAGTGGAAATGTCTAACTTATAAGCTTTTGAAACGTCTAAATTAGTATTGAGTTTTTTTCTGTTTAACTCGTCCAGTTTGTTTTTTGCATTTGTTATCTTTTCCACAGCAATCTGAGTTATCTTTTTGTTTTCTTTTATGGTTTCTCTTATAATCATAAGAGTATCGTAAAAACATTCTTCTATTGATTCCGGAGTTGGCTTTGAAGCGCAGTATTTCGGCATTTTTTTATTAAATGTGTCTTCGAATTCTTTTAAGGTTTGGTAATAACCATCGGATGCAAATTTATGACCGGAGCCGTGAGAAGATCTTCCTTCTATTCCGTATTTCCAACCTTTTATGGTTCTATATATCACCGCGGTGGGTTGACTGGTCTCTATGAATGATACGAATTTTTGAGCGGTCAGTATCTGGAAAAAATCAAGACCGTTTGCGACATTTATTACATTCCAATCGTTTATATAAAAAAGCTCGTCTACGGACCACTGAACGTAATCTCCGTTTTTCCCTTCCTCGGCGCATACGGAATTGGAATCTATAGACGCTTGATTCCAGTCTACGTGAATTACAGCATTATATAATCTTGATGTTGCCGCCGATGCTAAAGCTTCGTTTACTCTTCCCGGAGTTAGACCTCCTTCTCCTTCTATTATATTAACACGCGGTGGGTTTGTCCTAAATGTATCCATAGCCCCATAAGCAAGTCCTATTGATGCTCCTACTCCGACTCCGCTTGCTCCGGTAGATATTTTTATAAAAGGAGTTTGTGGGGATGGGTGTCCGTCTAATGCTTTAGATTTGAATTTTTTAAATAGTGGGGTATCGTTTGTAGGATTTCTTCTAAAACCCAAAAGATCTTCTAGTCTTAATTGAAATTTTTCTTCTTTAGGTAAAAGATTGGGATCTCCTGATTTTATAAGTTCGTTTCTTAAAGCCCACATAGCGTATAATCCCATAGCCTTGTGTCCCGCCGCATAAGATATTATATCGTTATCGGGGCGCTGTGGATTTGAAAAATCGTAAAGCATATTATCGAAGATCAAGCTTTGAACTATTCTTCCGCTGGATATGCTTCCTCCGGGATGTCCGGATGTGGGAGCAAAGTTATATAATACGGCGCAAAGGGTCCTATATATTACGTCGATCTTTTCATAAAAATCTATCTCTTCTTCTTCAGGTCTATATTTTGAATTTGAAATAATATCCGAAACATCGTAATATTTTCCTCTTTTTGTTTTAATCGAAAATTTGGAAGGCTTTACGCCTAAAAACAATTCGTTGTCGCTCATTTTTCCTCCTAATAAAAATTATCTCTTATACTCTGTTAGCCGAACCCAAAACTCTCTCGTTTTTATTGATATACATTTTTATAAGCTCTTCTCTGGCCGGTCCCAGGTATTTTCTCGGGTCGAACTCTTGAGGTTTTTCCGCAAATATTTTTCTTATTATGGCAGTCATGACCAGTCTTCCGTCAGAGTCTATGTTTATTTTGCATACCGAGGATTTTGCAGCTTTTCTTAATTGTTCTTCCGGAATTCCTACCGCGTTGTCCATTTTACCGCCGTATTTGTTTATCATTTCTATATATTCTTGTAAAACGCTTGAAGCCCCATGAAGAACTATTGGAAAACCGGGAATTCTTTTTTCTATTTCTTCAAGTATGTCAAATCTTAGTGGGGGGACGGATTCTCCCGGTTTTACTTTAAATTTATAAGCTCCGTGGCTTGTTCCTATAGATATGGCAAGGGAATCAACCCCTGTTTTTTTAACGAAATCTTCCACATCGTTAGGATTTGTATAATGAGATTTTTCGCTTGAAACATGTTCTTCTATACCGGCCAGAACTCCCAATTCTCCTTCCACAGTAACGTCGTATTTGTGGGCGTATTCCACAACCTTTTTCGTTAGAGCCACATTTTCCTCGTATGTAAGATGAGAACCGTCTATCATAACGGAGGAAAACCCGTTATCTATGCATGATTTGCATAGTTCAAATGAATCTCCGTGGTCTAAGTGGAGAGCGATCGGTATGGGTTTGTCGGTCATTTCTTTCATCATCTCTATCGCGCCTTTTCCCATCCATCTAAGTAAAGTGGAGTTTGCGTAATCTCTTGCGCCTTTGGAGACTTGAAGTATTACAGGGGAGCGAGACCTTACGCAAGCGGTAATTATAGCCTGAAGTTGTTCCATATTGTTAAAATTATAAGCGGGAACGGCATAACCGTTTTTCATCGCGTCCTTAAACATCTCTTTCGTGTTTACAAACCCTAATTCTTTATAAGATACCATAATTCCTCCTTAATAAATTTTATTTAAAAAAATTTATAATATATATAGACGCGGCGGCTACTAAAGCGCTACCGGGAATAGTTAAAATCCAAGCCCATATTATCCGTTTGGACACACCCCATCTTACTGAGTGTATTCTTTTAATAGCGCCTACACCTATTATTGATCCTGTAATCGTATGGGTTGTGCTTACCGGTATTCCTAAAAGCGTAACAGAGTGTAGGGTTATTGCGGCACCCAGTTCGGCCGCAAAACCATCAACAGGTCTTAGTTTGGTTAGTTTATGTCCCAAAGTATTTACTACCTTCCATCCTCCGGCCAGAGTTCCAAGAGCTATTGTAAAGTAAGACAAAAGAGCAACCCATGTCGGTATATAAAAGCTATCACCTAAATATCCATTACTGAAAAGCAGTGTAGCTATTATACCCGCGGTTTTCTGGGCATCGTTTCCACCATGTCCTATTGAATATAAGGCGGAGGAAACAAGCTGTCCTTTCTTAAATATATTTTCTATTTTATAAGGTTTAGATTTTTGGAAAATATTAAAAAGAATTATCATTATAACTAAACCTAATAAAGCTCCTATTATTGGTGAAAGGACTATAAATATTGCTATCTTATATATGCCTGAAGGTATAAGTGAGTTAATTCCGGCTTTAACTATAGCAGATCCGACTAATCCGCCTACTAATGCGTGTGAGGCGCTTATCGGAAGCCCTATTTTAGTACATATCATGGTCCACAGCGAAGCCCCTATCATAGCGGAAGCTATTAATGTATTATCCACTATATTTATGTCTATTATCCCTTTTCCTATTGTTTTTGCGACTGCCGTTCCTAATATCAGAAACGAGACAAAGTTAAAAAAAGCGGCCCATAAAACTGCATGAAAAGGTCTTAACACTTTTGTCGCTACTATAGTGGATATGGAGTTAGCGGCATCGTTTGCTCCGTTATAGAAATCGAACACAAGAGCTATGAATATTATTATAGATACTATTATTATGTTATTATCCATTTTTTACCAAAACCTCTTCTATGGTTCTCGCAACCTTTTCGCACGCGTCGAGTATGGTTTCGGAAACCTCGTATATTTCTTTCCATTTGATTACGTTTATCGGGTCTTTTTCCTTTTCAAAAAGATTCATTATGGCTTTTTCTCTTATGGAATCGCCGCTGTTTTCAAGCCTGTTTATTTCTATGCAATACTCAAGTATTCTTCTGGTTTTTTTGATTTCTTTTAAACTTGTTACGGCGTTTCCGACCGCGGTTACCGCTTCGGATATGTTTTCTATAAACTCCGGGAGAAATGTGTCTTTTACCGATTTTATTTTATATATGTATAATCTGTTCGACAAAACGTTTATTAAGTCCATTATATCGTCTATTTCGTTTACGAGCTTGTGTATGTCTTCCCTATCTATCGGAGTTAAAAAAGTTTCGTTTAATACGTCTATTATTTCATGGGAAATAGTATCGCAGTGCTGTTCCATTTCTTTGATCTTTTTTATGGAATCTTCCGAAAAGTCTTCGTTTTTAACTATGTTTTTTAAATGATTGACCGAATCCTCTATTACTTTTATCTGTTCCACGGTCATATCGAAGAATTTGGTTTCTTTCGGTATTAAGGCCATCTTACCTCCGTTAGGCTCGTATAATAAAATTATATATAATTTATAAGGTAATAAAAAATCGATACGGAGGATTTTATGGATAAAAAAATTATAAAAGAGAAAATGTTTGAAAGATTGAAAAGATACGTCGCTATAGATACTCAATCGGATCCTGCATCTTCGACATATCCTTCAACAAAAACTCAAAAAGATTTCGCCCAAAAACTACTGAAAGAATTAAAAGAAATAGGGGTTAAAAATAGTTTTATGGACAAATATTCTTATGTTTTTGGAAAAATAGATTCAAACTGCGGTTCGAAAAGGAAAATAGCTTTTATAGCTCATATGGATACGGCCCCGGCTTATTCGGGTAAAAATGTGCGGGTTAAGATTCACAGAAATTACAGGGGGGGAAAAATAAACATAGGAAGAGGAGTATATATAGACGAGAAAAACTGTCCCGCTCTTTCCGAGCATATAGGCGACGATATCCTTACGGCTTCCGGAAATTCTTTGTTGGGAGCGGATAATAAAGCCGGGATAGCGATAATAATGACATTGGCGGAATATCTATTAAAGAACAAGGAAAAGATAAAATATCCTAATTTTAGAATACTTTTTACCCCCGATGAAGAAATAGGAAAGGGGGTTGAAAAATTGGATTTGAAAAAATTGGATGCCGAGTTCGGCTATACCTTAGACGGAGATCTAAAAGGTACCATAGAAAAAGAAACTTTTAACGCGGATGGTGTTAGTATAGAAGTTAAAGGTAAAAGCGTTCACCCCGGAAGCGCAAAAAACCAGATGGCTAACGCGGTTAGAATAATATCCGATATAATATCCTCATGGCCCGAAAATATGATGCCCGAAAATACCGAAAATTACGACGGTTTTATAATGTTCGACGAGATAAAAGGAGATGTAAGTTATGCCAAGGCAAGCGGCATAGTCAGAGAACACGACATAAAAAAACTTAAATATATGGAAAACCTTCTTTTGAAAATAGCGGAAGAAAAAAGATACAAATATCCTCTTGCGGATATAAAGCTGGAATTTAAAGAGCAGTATAGAAATATGAAAGAGGTTATAGATAAATACCCGGAAGTTATGGAAAAACTGATATCCGCAATTAAAAATGTCGGTATAGATTATAAAATAAAGCCGGTGAGAGGGGGGACCGACGGTTCTCGTCTTTCTTTTATGGGGCTTCCCACTCCGAACATATTTACCGGAGGTTATAATTATCACGGTCCCTACGAATGGATATCTCTGGATTCGATGCTAAAATCGTTTGAAGTTTCGCTAAAGCTTTTAGAAAAATGGACCGAATAATTTTTTAATGAAGCCCGATTTTGCAGTTATGTTTTTTTTCGAATTCTTTTAAACTTTGTTCTTCAAACTCTTTGAATGCGTTATTCCTTTTTAAAAGCGATTCGAAGTTAACTTTATGTGCGTCAAACATCGGTCCGTCTACGCATGCGAATTTGAATTTTCCATCAACTTCGACCTTGCAACCACCGCACATACCGGTAGCGTCTAACATTATGGGGTTTAAGCTCGCGTATGTCGGCGTCGAGTGAGGTTTTGTCGCAAGCGCCACAAATTTCATCATTATAAGCGGGCCTATGGTAAATACCGAATCAATCTTCTCTCCTCTTTCATATAACTCTTTTAACGCGTCGGTTACGACACCTTTCTTTCCGTAGCTTCCGTCGTCGGTAGTTATAAGAATTTCATCGGATATTTCTTTCGTTTCTTTTTCCAATATAAGAAGGTCTTTGTTTCTGGCGCCCAGTATGGATATGACTTTGTTCCCGGCCTCTTTAAAAGCTTTAGCTATGGGATATAACTCGGCTATTCCGACTCCTCCGCCTATCCCCACCACGGTTCCCACTTTTTTAACCTCCACCGGAGTCCCAAGAGGTCCGGATACGTTTAAAAAGAAATCTCCTTTTTTCATAGAATTTATATCGGCGGTCGATTTTCCTATCGACTGAATAATTACGGTTATCGTCCCTTTGTCTTTATTCCAATCCACAAGCGTAACCGGTATTCTTTCGGAGTTATTGTCTTTCATAAGTATTACAAAATGTCCGGGTTTGGCCGAGCGTGCTATTAAGGGAGCATAGATAATATGTTCGGATATAACATCCGATAGGTCTCTTTTTTCAATTATTTCATATTTTTCCTGCGGTTTATACATAAATAACCTCCGTTTTAGTTTTTATTAGATGTTTTAGATTTAAGATATTCGTCTATCGCGTTTGCAGCAGTTTTTCCGTCTTTCATCGCAAGTAGCACCGTAGCGCCGCCTCTTACGACGTCTCCGCCAGCAAAAACTCCTTCGATTGAAGTTTGCCCTTTTTCGTTGACCACAAGACAGTTCCATTTATTGGTTTCTATTTTTGAAGTTTGTTGTATTAAAGGATTGGGGCTTTGTCCTATGGCCGCTATTATTACGTCGGCCTCAATATAAAATTCGCTTCCTTTGATCGGAACGGGTTTTCTTCTACCGCTTGAGTCCGGCTCTCCTAACTCCATTCTTATGCATTTGACTCTTTTTAGCCTTCCTTTTTCGTCTCCTTCAAGCTCTACGGGCGCCGTTAAAAATTCGAATTTAATTCCCTCTTCTATGGCGTTTTCTATCTCTTCGGCTCTTGCCGGCATTTCGGCTTTGGTTCTTCTGTATAAAACCGTAACGCTTTCGGGATTTAATCTCTTAGCGCATCTTGCGGAGTCCATGGCGGTGTTTCCGCCGCCTACCACCACTACTTTTTTGCCGACATAAACCGGGGTGTCGTACTCGGGGAATTTATAACCCTTCATCAAATTGATTCTCGTTAAAAATTCATTTGAGCTATAAACTCCTATAAGGTCTTCTCCGTTAACTCCCAAAGGAGACGGAAGCCCGGCGCCGCTACCGATGAAAACCGCATCGAAGTCTTTTCTTATTTCGTCTAAGGATATCGATTTTCCTATTAAAACGTTTTTTATAAATTTAACTCCCATCTTTTTTAAATTTTCAACTTCAAAATCTATTACTTCTCTGGGCAATCTAAAGGTCGGAATGCCGTATCTTAAAACTCCGCCGTACTCGTGAAGCGCTTCGAAAACCGTTACGTCGTATCCTTTTTTCCTTAGTTCCGCCGCAACTGCCAGAGATGCCGGGCCGCTGCCTACGCATGCTACTTTCAGTCCGTTATCTTTATCGCATTCGGGTAATTTAAGCATATTGTTTTTCCTTGCGTAATCCGCCACAAATCGCTCAAGCCTTCCTATCGAGACCGAGCCGAATTTATCCTTTAAAACGCAGGCGGCTTCGCAGTATTCTTCCTGCGGACATACTCTTCCGCATATGGCCGGGAATAAACTCGTTTCGTATATTTTTAGGACCGAAGATTGAATGTCTTCTTGATATAGAGAGGTTATAAACTCCGGAATTTTTACATTTACCGGGCATGCAAGTTCGCAGGGCTTGTTTTTGCAGTTCAGGCATCTTGCCGCCTCGGTCAAAGCTTCTTCCATATTAAATCCCAAAGCCACCTCTTCGAAATTTTTGGTTCTTTCCACAGGATCTTGATGTCTTCCCTCGTTTCTTTTTAAGTTCGGGCTCGGTCTTTTGGGTTTATTCATACTTCCTCCCCTTATAATATTAATATAAAAACTAAAATAAAACCTTATCCAGTTATTTTACAATATTTGCAAAAAATGATAAAATAATTACGGAGCTATAAAATTTTTTCGGTATTTTTCGAGGAGGAAAAATGTCAAAATCCAAAAATATGCAGGCGATGGACGGAAATACCGCCACCGCTTATGTCGCCCATGCGACAAACGAGGTAATAGCCATATATCCCATAACTCCTTCAAGCGTTATGGGAGAATTGTCGGATTTGAAATCGGCAAAAGGCGAGAAAAATATATGGGGTCTTGTTCCAAATGTAATAGAGATGCAGTCGGAGGGAGGGGCAAGCGGCGCGGTTCACGGTTCTTTGACATCCGGAGCTTTGACGACAACTTTTACGGCATCTCAAGGTTTGCTTTTGATGATACCAAACATGTATAAGATAGCGGGAGAGCTTACATCTACCGTTTTCCATGTTTCGGCAAGAGCGGTTGCGACTCACGCATTATCTATATTCGGAGACCATAGCGACGTTATGGCGACCAGACAAACGGGGTGGTCGTTGCTTGCAAGCGCAAATTCTCAGGAAGCTATGGATTTCGCTTTAATAGCTCAAAAAGCCACTCTCAGAGGAAGGGTTCCCGTTTTGCATTTCTTCGACGGATTTAGAACTTCGCACGAGCTTAATATGGTGGATGTCATATCTTTTGAAGATATGAGAAAATTTTTAGATGAGAATCTTATAGCCGAGCATAGAAAGAGAGGACTAAATCCCGAAAGGCCGGCTATGAGAGGAACCGCTCAAAATCCGGATGTCTTTTTCCAGGGAAGAGAAGCGGTAAATAAATTTTATAACGATATGCCCAAAATATTCGAGGAAACATTTAAGGAATTTGAAAAACTTACCGGAAGAAAATATAACCTTTTCGATTATGTAGGAGATCCTAACGCCGAAAATGTAATAGTTATAATGGCAAGCGGTGCCGATGTGGTAGAGGAAACCGTAAAATATCTTAATAAAAAAGGAGAAAAGGTAGGAGTAATAAAAGTTAGGGTTTACAGGCCTTTTTCTGTCGAACATTTCTTAAATACGCTTCCGAAAACCGTAAAGAAAATAGCGGTAATGGATAGAACCAAAGAACCCGGAGCTACCGGAGAGCCTTTGTATCTGGATGTGGTAGATGCGGTTACCAAAGGATATATGGAAGGTAAAATAAAAAATATGCCTTTGATAATAGGCGGAAGATACGGATTGGGTTCAAAGGAATTTAACCCGGCTATGGCAAAAGCGGTTTACGATAACTTAAATTCCAAAGAACCGAAAAACAATTTTACCGTCGGCATAAAAGACGACGTTACAAATCTAAGTTTAGATTGGGACGATAATTTTAATGTCGAATCTAAAGATACTTTTAAAGCGTTATTTTTCGGTTTGGGTTCGGACGGTACCATAGGCGCAAATAAAAACACCATAAAGATAATAAGCGAAGAAACCGAAAATTACGCTCAGGGTTATTTCGTTTACGACTCAAAGAAAGCCGGTTCTTTGACGGTTTCTCACGTAAGATTCGGTAAGGAATACATAAGAGCCCCTTATCTCATAAACAGAGCGAACTTTGTCGGCTGCCATCAGTTTTCTTTTCTTGAAAAATACGAAATGGCCGAGAAACTTGAAAACGGCGGAGTGTTTTTATTAAACAGTCCTTATAACTCTAAAGAGGTATGGGATAAAATACCGGCTCATGTACAGAAACTTATAATAGACAAAAAAGCCAAATTCTATGTTATAAACGCTTCCGAGATAGCCAAAAAAGTAGGAATGGGTTCGAGAATAAACGTCATAATGCAGACCGCCTTTTTCGCCATATCAGGAGTTCTTCCGAAAGACGAAGCGATAAATGCGATAAAAGAATCCATTAAAAAGACCTATATAAGAAAAGGCATGGATGTGGTCGAGAAGAACTGGAAAGCTGTGGATGAAACGGTTAGCGCGATAGAAGAGGTTAAATATCCGGAAAAAGTGACATCCAGCATACCTTTTTCTCCTTGCAGATTAACCGATGATATGCCGGATTTTGTAAAAAACGTAACATGCGAAATGATATCTTATCACGGGGACAATATTCCGGTTTCAAAATTCCCGGTTGACGGAACATATCCTACCGCCACCACTCAGTATGAAAAGAGAAACATCGCTTTAGAAGTTCCGGTTTGGGAACCCGAGCTTTGCATACAATGCGGTATTTGTTCTCTGGTATGTCCTCATGCCGTAATAAGGCTTAAAGCTTACGAAGAATCCGATTTAAAAAACGCTCCTTCCACTTTTAAATCCGCGGAAGGAAAAGGCGATTTGAAAGGTCTTAAATTTACCGTTCAGGTTTCGGTTGAAGATTGTACGGGTTGCGGAGCCTGCGTTTATAACTGCCCGGCAAAAGAAAGAAAAGACGGTAAAGAGACCGGCAAAAAAGCCATAAATATGCATCCTCAAATTCCTTTGAGAGAAACCGAAAGGAAAAACTGGGAGTTCTTCCTTAAAATTCAAGATAAAGGAAGCGAAAAAACAAACAGGTTTACCATTAAAGGCAGCCAGCTTGTAAGACCTTTGTTTGAGTTTTCAGGAGCATGCGCGGGTTGCGGCGAGACGCCTTATGTTAAACTTTTATCTCAGTTATACGGAGACCATTTGACCATAGCAAACGCCACCGGTTGTTCCTCCATATACGGCGGAAATCTTCCGACCACCCCCTATTGCGTTAGAAACGATGGGAAAGGACCGGTCTGGTCAAACTCTTTGTTTGAAGATAACGCTGAGTTTGGGCTCGGTATGAGGCTTGCTTACGATAGTTTATACGAATATGCGATTAATCTTTTGAAAGAACTTAAAACCGAAATTAACAAGCCCATAGTAGACGAAATCATAAACTCAAAACAAGATAATTGGGTCGAGATAGAAAAACAGAGAGGAAGAGTTAACGAGCTTAAAAACATCCTTTCTTCTAAAAATAGCGATAAAGCGAAAGCTTTATTAAACGCGGCTGATTATCTTATAAAAAAATCGGTATGGATAGTCGGCGGAGACGGCTGGGCTTACGATATAGGTTACGGCGGTTTGGACCATGTTATGGCAAGCGGTAAAAATATAAAAGCCATAGTTTTGGATACCGAGGTTTATTCCAACACCGGCGGACAGATGTCAAAATCTACTCCTTTGGGCGCAATAGCTCAGTTTGCTGCCGGAGGAAAACCGTTACCCAAAAAAGACTTGGGCATGATGATGATGACATATGGTAACGTATATGTCGCTCAGATAGCGATGGGCGCCAATATGCAGCAAACTTTAACAGCTTTAAAAGAAGCCGAGGAGTACGATGGACCGGCCATAGTCATAGCTTACTCCCATTGCATAGCTCATGGAATACCGATGAACGAGGGTATGAACGAGCAGAAAAAAGCCGTTGCAAGCGGAAGATGGATACTCTACAGGTTTAATCCCAAACTTAGAAAAGAAGGGAAAAATCCTCTTATAATAGATTCTCCTACCAAACCGACTTACTCTTTGAGAGACTATCTTATGGGAGAAATAAGATTCAAATCCTTATTTCAGTCTAAGCCCGAGATAGCCGAAAAATTGGCTAAGTTAGCCGAAGAAGAATACAGATGGAGATTGTCGGTTTACGAGCAGATAGCTAAAATGAGCTGCGATGTCGGAGAAAAAGTGGAAGCTGTAAAATAAAAAGCGTTTCCTACTTTAAATTAAGCGGCCGGCCAAAACCGGCCGCTTTTTTTATTTAAATAATATTGTTTGAAATTTTTTGATACGGCTTATCTTATTTAGATAATTTTTTGTATATTTCTTTTTCCAAAGGAGTTATTACCGGGGGAATATCTATAACGGTCTTTACATACAAATCGCCTCTTGTGCCGTCTTGTTTATAAAGCCCTTTGTTTCTTATTCTTAACTTGGTATTGGTATGAGTCATAGGCGGAATTTTTATTTTTATAAATCCGCCGTCGGGGGAAGGGATCTCAACTTCATCGCCTAACACCGCCTGATGCGGGTATATTTTTATTTCGGTTAATACGTCGTAATCGTTTATTTGAAATTTTTCGTCTTTTAATATGTTTATTTTCAAATATAAATCTCCGGTTTTGTTCCCGGATTTTAATCCCTCGCCTTTTAGTTTTATGACGGAGCCGTCTTTAATTCCTTTGGGAATTTTTACTTTTATTTCTTTGGTCTGATTATTTGTTTTTAAAGTTAGATTTTTGACGGAGGGATTTAAAATATCGTATAAACTTAAATTTAATTCGGAATTAATATCTAAATTCCTCTTTCTTCCCGCGGACTCGAAAAAATCGTTTTCATCAAAAACGTTTCTATAAGAATTATCGTTGTCGTTATCAAAAAAACCGAAATTACCGAAAATGGTTTTAAAAAAATCGCTAAAATCTTCGTTGGAACCGTAGCCGGTGTGAAATCTAAAGTTTCCTTTATTAAAGTTTCTAAAATCAGGCGGGGGCTCGAAGTTTTGGCCGTTTTGCCAGTTTTCTCCCAAGCTATCGTATAATTTTCTTTTTTGAGAGTCAGATAAAACCTCGTAAGCCTCGTTTATTTCTTTAAATTTCGCCTCCGCTTCTTTGTTACCAGGGTTTCTGTCCGGATGGTATTTCATCGCTAATTTTCTGTAAGCCGATTTTATATCGCTTTCAGTAGCGGTTCTTTCCACTCCCAATATTTTGTAATAATCTTTGTATTCCGGCATACTTATTCTTTGGATTTTTTGTTTATTGAAATTAAGAAAAAGAGAGAAGATAATAATAAATAGATAGACGCGATTCTTTCTATTTTATATTCCTCTATGTTTAACGCGTGATTTAAAATTTTCACGATTATGATTATCAAAATTATGTTTGTTACGAATATCTTTGTAATATTTTTATTTGTCATATGCGGAAATTACGTCCAGATCCTGGAATATTATATTGTATCCGAAATGTTTTCCTTCTTCGTTTTTCAAAGGCATGGAACTGTAACCTATTTTTAGTATTATGCTTCCGTGGCCTATTTCTATTTCTCCTCTTCTTACCGTTTTGTTTTCTTTTATCATTTGAGTTATTAAATTTTCAAGTTCAAAGTACACGCCGAAAGCTTCATTGTAGGTTTTGCCTATTATTTTTTTATGGTTTATATGAAGAATTTTTTCGGCCATCGGATTTATATACAAAACGGTTCCGTAAGAATCTAAGGTTATTATTCCGCTTGTTAAATTTTCGAGTATTAACTTATGTATTTCCATATAATATATTTTACAATAAAACGTATTTTATTCCGTCAAGACTCATTTTTATGGCTATGGCCAATAGTATGAAAGCTGATAGCTTTGAAATTATCTGTTGTTTTGAGTAATCCATTTTTTTAATTATATAAGAAGAGTATCTGTAAAAAACATATATGCTTATCGAGGATAAAAAGATTCCCAAAATTATCGCCGATATTTCCGATAGGGTATTTAAAGATAAAGATAATTTTGAAGGGGTCAAGCTTATCGTTACCGATATGCTTCCGGCTCCCGCGGTTAAAGGCAGGGTCATCGGATAAAAAGCGGTTTTTTCGTCTATTTTAATGCATTCCTTTTTTTGTTTTTCCGATATTTTGGGCTGTTCGTTTAACATCTTCCACGCGGTGTTGAATAAAAGTATTCCGCCGGCAATCTTAATAATCATAACGGATATTCCGAATATGGCTAAAATCCAGCTTCCGATTAGCAAAGAAACCGATAATAGATAAAAAGAATATTTTGATACGAGATAGGCTATTTTGTATTGTCTTTTTTCGTCTAAATGCGAAGTAAGCTCGTTAAATATCGGAGCCATGGCGGGGGGATTTAATATCGGGAATAAAGTAAGAAAAGTAAGAAAGGATGTGTTTATAAACTCTTTCATTTGTTTTTTTCCTTTTTGATAATTTTTGAAGGTATAAATTTTATTTTAAAATCTTCCAGTTTTTTTAGTTTCTCAAAGTTAGGCGAAGAGGATTCTATCATTATTATGGTTTGAGAATTTGATAAAGGGGATATAGGTTGGTCGAAGTAAAATTTTTCGGAGTGAACTTCGTTATTAAAACCGTCTAAAAATTTTATGTTTCCGAATATAAAATCGATAGTTTGATTGGTGAGATTATCTATATTTATTTCAAACTTTAATCCTTCTTTGGTCGCTCCTTTTAAAAGTTGAACCGATTTTACGGTTAATTTAACCTCCGCTTCCTCCTGGTTTATCGATTTTATTTTGTTTTCAAGTATGGATATTTTTTTCTCAAGTGCCATTACTTTTTTTTCAAGATAAGAAACTTTTTTATTTAAATCGTTTTCTTTTTTGGGGGTTTCTTTGCAAAGTAAAAACCGCCAGCCGAAGATCAGAAAAAAGAAAATAAGATAAAAAGTTTTAAACATTAATTTAAATATATTTCAAAAAAAAATCTTCTTTTGTTTCTGTCGAAGCCGAACATTTCTTTAAAAAATTTTCTTATTTTTTTATTTCTTTCCCTTAAATAAATTATTTCCATAACTATATTTTACCATTTTTAAGACTAAAGCTTTAATATGATAAAATAAAATTGTATGAAAGAGCGAATTTCAAGATTAATAAAAGTTTTTTCGGTCGAAAATTATAGATATTATTTTTCGGGTCAGGTTCTTTCATTGACCGGAACCTGGATACAATCTACCGCTTTAGGATGGCTTGTTTATAGAATTACCGGATCGCCCAAAATGTTGGGTTTTATGGGTTTTGTAAATATGATACCTCCGCTTATTTTTTCATATCCCGCCGGAGTTTTGGCCGATAAAACAAACATTAAAAAAGGTCTTTACGTAACTCAAAGCCTGGCTATGTTTTTGGCTTTAATACTCGGAGTTATTACGGTAACTCATAAAATAAAAATAGAATACATATTTATTATCGGATTTATTTTAGGAATTGTCGGCTCTTTCGATATGCCTTTCAGGCAAAGTTTTGTGATTCAAATAGTTCCCAAACATTTTCTTCATAACGCCATAGCTTTAAATTCGATGATGTTTAATATTTCGAGGATTTTGGGTCCCGCAATAGCCGGGTTTATTATAAAATATGCGGGTAACGAAGGGTGGTGTTTTATAATAAACTCGTTTTCTTATTTGTTTATAATAATAGCTTTATATTTCATAGTTCCTTTTTCAGCGGTAAAGGAAGAATCCGACATGAAAACATCTTTTTTAAAAGGGATAGAATATATAAGAAAAACAAAGCATATAAAATATCCGATATCATTTATGTTTCTGTTAAGTTTTGTAATAATGCCGGTTATAACCTTGCTTCCGGTATATGTTAAGAAAATAAACGGAGACGCTCAAACATTGGGTTTGCTTATATCCTCGATAGGAGTCGGGGCGGTTATATCGGGCTTTGAGATGGCGTCGAAAAAAAATCCCAAAAATTATATAAATATGGTAAGTTATTTTTCCATACTCTACGGTTTAGCGATATTGACGCTTTTTTTTGTTAAAAATATTTTTGTTTCTTTGTTCATACTTTTTGTTGCCGGTGTCGGAACATCCAGGCAAGCGATAGGATTAAATACCGTAATACAAACTCTCGTAAGAGACGATATGCGCGGAAGAGTGATAAGCATTTACAGTTTAAGCTTTATGGGGCTTGCGCCGGTTGGAAATATGGTCTGGGGTTATACCGCCGATAAAATGGGAATATCCAATACTTTTATTTTATGCGGATTATGGGTTTTAATATCGAATTTATGGTTTTATCTAAAGATGAAAGAGGTTAAGAAAAAAAAGATAGAAGAAAGTCGGGAGTTTGAAATTCTATAATTGCCAAATTTGATTTTATAATCAAAATTTGATATAAAATTATTATAAATAGTTCCCCGGTAGCTCAATGGTGGAGCGGTCGGCTGTTAACCGATAGGTTGCAGGTTCGAGTCCTGCCCGGGGAGCTTTTTTATTTTGGGTATACGGGAGCAAGCATATAAAGTTATAAGTTCAAAGTTAAAAGTTCAATGTTTAAAGTTGCAAGTGAGAAGTGATATAATTAAAAAAATAGATGGGGAGATGAATAAAATAATCAAAGCGGTGATAATGATAAATATATTATATAGTTTAAGATATTGCGAAAAACAGCATAAATCAAATCATTTAATGACGGTATTACTCTTAACTCGGGTAAGATTAACATATTAATCTATTAACTTATCTTTAACATCTTTAGACTCATTAAGATAAGAATTCAATAATTTATTTAATAGTTTCATATCGAAAGCCTTGAGCATAAAATACCTCCTAAGATTGATATGCAAACTTAAGAGGTTTCAATGGCATGTTTTTTATCTAACTATGTTTACTTCGATGACATTTTTTATTATCTAATGCGCTATTTTAAATTTTTTTTATTTATTTTATATAATAAATGAAATATGAGAGAACCTATAGATGTTAAAAAAATATCGTTTGATGAATTAAAAAAAATGTTTGACAGAAGAATATTTGCAATTCCTGAAATTCAAAGAGATTTTGTATGGACAAAGAAAAAGATAGTTGATTTGTTAGATAGCATAAAAAAACATTATCCAATCGGTAGTTTTTTAATTTGTAAAGTTCCTGCTAAAAAAGCCAAATTTGTTAGAGAAAGTACTATATTGCCAAAATTTGATTCAAAAAATAATCAAGAGTGTTATATCGTAGTCGACGGCCAGCAAAGGCTTTCTGTTTTATATTCTATAATTAATGGAAGAAAAATTTTAGAAACCAAATATTCTGATGGTATTGATTTTATGCAAATATGTCTCTCTCCAACTAAAAATAAAGAATCTGAATTTGATTTTTATAAGACTGATGAAAATTCTCATATAAAAATATTTGATATTCTTAATGGTAGAATAAGATATAAATTGAGCAAAAACATGAATACAAGAGTTAGGGATTGTTTTAATCAATTTAAATCGTATAGTTTTCCTTTTATATTTATTTCCGGGTATGATGAAAAAAGTATGAGACAAGCTTTTATAAGATTAAATAAAGGAGGTACATCTTTAAGTTCTGAGGATAAAATATTTGCTATGTCTTATCATAAAGATACCGATATTAGAAGACATTGTGAACATTTATTGCATGATTTACAAGAAGGGTTCCAAAATTTTGATAAAATGCATTTTATTAAAGCAATATCTTTTGATTTAGGCATAAAAGATTTTAACACATCTCTTAATACTTTTGCTAAAAAAATTGCAAATCCCAGAGATGAATTACATATAAAATATAAAAAACAACATAAAAAGATATTTGAATCTATAAAATTGTCTGCAGATTTTCTAATTCGAAGAATTGAAGATGCATCATATATACCTTATCCAGCGATGTTATCAATACTTTCCATATTTTATTACTATAATGGGAACCGTCAACCAACAAAAAAACAAATCAAAGAAATTGAAAAGTGGTTTTGGATAACAGGTTTTGCCAAGAGATATTCTGGCGGCAATCAAAGTCACAATCAAATAAATGATGCAGAAGAAATGAAAAAATTAGCTAAAAATGCTAGATATAAATTAAATTTAGAAGGCAAGACTAGAATTGAGCCTTTGTCAATAAAAGCATTGGCAAAAATTAAATATAACAAATTTGGAGCAATTAGAAATACATTTTTTTGTTATCTTATTTCAAAAAAACCAGTTAATTTTGCAAACGGAGAACAATTATCTATTGAAAATATGTCTTCATTGTTTAATGCTAAGAATGATCATCACATTTTTCCAAAGGATTTATTAAAAGAATATTTTTATAAAGATGAAATTAATACGATTTTAAATATTTGTTTCTTAACTTTTGGAGAAAATATAAAAATAAAAAATAAACCTCCATGGGTGTATCTGAATGAATTTAAAAATAATAGTAATTTTAAGGAAATATTAAAAAGCCATGTTTTGCCATATCATGATTGTTTGCTTGAAAAAGGGGAAATTAAATTAAAATTTGATACATTTAAAAAAGAAAGGTTAAAATTAATTAAAAAAGATTTAACTAAACTGATTGGATCTAAGTATATTGTTGAATAAATTATATTTTTTGTCAATAGTAAATTAAAACATAAAATATTTTTGTAAAATCTAATTTATGGTTAAATTTATAGACAAATTCAAAGAAAAGTATTTTATTTATTTTTTTTATCTTTTTGCTTTATCCTCGGTTTTTTCCATCTCGGCTATGACTTCTATTCTGGCCGTTTTTCTTCTTATTTATCTCATAGATTTTAAAAACAATATTAAAAAAACCCCAAAAGATTTTTTAATATTTGTATTTTTTTATTTATGGAGATTTATAACATTGATTTTTAAAGGTTATTTTTGGGAAGGAATTTCAAGGTTTTTCCACGGAATATGGGACAAATTTCCATACGCTTTTTGCTCCAATATCAAAATAGATAAAGATAAAATTTTAAGGTTTATAGATATTCTTTTATGGGCCAATATGATAGTTTTGGCCTATGCCTTATTGCAAAATTATTTAGATTTTCCCGTGATTTTTAAAAAACTTTTTACCTCCGATGGAGAAAGATTTAAAGGCTTTCATTCTCATCCTCTAAGATTTGCCGGTTATTATTCTACCGTTTGCGTTATAGCTTTTAGTTTCGGCCTTTTTTATTCTAAGAAATATATTTATATGTTTGCGGTTTTATTTTTTGGTCTTCTTTTAAACGGCTCAAGAACATACTGGTTTAGCGTAGTTTTAACTTTTTTTATAATTTCTTTTATAAAAAACAAAAAAGTTTTTTTTATTTCGGCTCTTATTTTAACTATTTATATAGTTTCTTTTTTTGCGATTTTTAAACAATATACCAAAAGAGTGGAATCGGGAGTGGGCTTAAGTCAATCAGGCTCGAGTATAAGTTTGAGAAAAAACTTCTGGAAAGCGGGATTAGATATTTTTAATAAAAATCCGATTTTGGGGGTCGGAGACGGAAAGGTAAGCGATTACTTAAAACCGTATTTGGAAAGAGGGGAAATAGACAATATCGCTCATTGTCATAATAACTATATAACCGTTATGGCCGAAACTGGAATTTTCGGTCTTTTTTTGCTTTTATGGATTTATTTTCATTTTATAAAAAAATATTTTAATCTTTTTAAATCTTTTTCGGATGATTTTTCTAAGGCTTTTTCGATCTCGCTTTTGGCGATATTTATCAGCATATCTTTGTCGGGACTTACCGAACATAACTTCGGGACTTTCCTTTTATGGGGTTTTGTTTCGTTTTATATGGGTATTTATGAATCTTATTATAATGAAAAAGGTATTAAAAAGTAACAATATTAACATTG
This sequence comes from Elusimicrobium minutum, assembly GCA_020723765.1. Classification (GTDB taxonomy): domain Bacteria; phylum Elusimicrobiota; class Elusimicrobia; order Elusimicrobiales; family UBA9959; genus JAAYVG01. The sequence continues at coordinate 408 of DYIF01000002.1, read as the reverse complement.
ACTATTTCAATATTCTTGATTATAATTTTGTATGGAGGGAAAAATGAAATTTTTAACGATTTTCTCTTTTGTTTTTTGTTTTTTAAATTCTTATTTTTACGGGGCTTATATTACAAACGCAAAAGGAAATGTCTTTTATAAAGAAAGCGATAAATGGGAAAAAGCCGGGGAGAACAAAAGGATAGAAATAAAGCCCAATACCGAGATATCAACGGAGAGGGCGAGCAGCGTAGAGGTTTATTTCGATAACGGTTCCAAAGTAAAAGTCGGGCCTATGTCTTATTATAAATTCGAAATGGAAAACGATAAAGAAATAAACTCATCTTTATATATAGGTAAAATAAGAAACTGGGTAGTGTTAGATAAAAATACTATGTCATCGTAATAATAACCATTATATAAAAATTA
>DYIF01000018.1 GCA_020723765.1 Elusimicrobium minutum | reverse complement strand
TCCTTTTTGATCCATCAAGGATTATTTCGGAGACATTTTTTATTATCTAATTCATGGTCTTGACAAACTAGACTACTTTAATGTTATAATTACTCTAATAACAGGATAACTTAGGTGGATATACATACTGAAAGCATTCCTATTTTAGAAAGAGGCAACAGATGACCCAAGAACAAAAGTTTTATCAAACACTCCAAAACATTTTCCTTGGAGCCAAAATTGAAGGAACTGGTGGCTTTGTAAATTTAATGAAAATAAAATCCAATTACTACCGAAAAATCGAGGCCAACCTCATAAAAGACATTGAAAAGGAACTATCTACAATATCAAACACAGAAGATAGAAACAAATTTAAAGATGAGCTTTTTGACAAACTTTACTCTTTTTTCAGCCGTTATTTTACTGAAAATGGATCGATTTACTTCAATTCTACATCTTTTCACAACAATGTATATGAAAAAGTTTATACAAATGAAAATGATGTAATTCTCTTCTGGAAGACACAAATGTTGTACTATGTTAAAACAGATAAAATTTTCAAAAATTTAAAAGTAGATATTGACGGACTTAATTTTTTCTTTGATGTATCAAAACTTGAGAACAAAAAATCCAACGAAAAACGCTCTCTTATTTTTGAGTTTGATAAAATTCAAGACGAAACTATATTTTTTATTGTTAAACATTCTGAAAGAAACACTAAAACAAAACAGGATGAAATATTAAAAAACATAAGAAAGGAAGGGAAAAATATTACTGAGGAACAATTAGAAAAAGCTTTTATGATTTTCGAAAGACAAAGCGAAGTAGACTTTTTTATTAACAAAAATGCAAAGGCATTTTTACAAGAGCAATTTAAACTTTGGAGTTACCAGTATTTCTGGGATGGAGCAAAAGAGTGGAGCGCGAACAGAGTGGGACAACTCCAAATTTTAAAAAATATTGCTTTTAAGATTATTGATTTTGTCTCGCAGTTTGAAGATGAATTGGTAAAAATTTGGAACAAGCCGAAGTTTGTAAAAAACTCCAATTATGTGGTAACGCTTGATAGGTTGAATAATCTTGAAATTGTTAAAAAAATAATTAATCATAATGGAATAACCGAACAAATCAGAGAGTGGAAAGAGCTTGGGATAGTAGATGAAAATTTTAAAATTGATAATGTAATTAAAAAAGATTTAACAGGTGAACATTTAGCCGAGAAATATCAACATTTACCCGTTGATACCAAATACTTTAAAGATTTAGAACTTGAGATTTTAAGCCAATTTAAAAATTTAGATGAGTCTTTGGATGGCTGGCTTATCAAAAGCGAAAACTATCAGGCACTCAATACCATTTTGCCGAAATTCAAAAAGAAGGTGCAGACGATTTACATCGATCCGCCGTTCAACCTTGATTCATCGGATCAATTTTTATACCGCACAAATTACAAAGATGCCAACTGGGCAACACTGCTTGAAAATAGATTAAGAATTGCAAAAGATTGGCTAAATAAAAAAGGAAGCATTTTTGTAAGGTGTGATTCAAATGGTAATTGGATTGTTAGGTTTTTAATGAACGATCTATTTGATAATAATTTAAGAAATGAAATTGCAGTTAAAAGAACAAGAACGCTTAAAGGAGAAAGTGGAAGATTTCATACAGCATGGGAATCTTTATATTTTTATGGCAGATCAGAAGATACCCTCTTTAATGGATTTCGTAAGTTAAAATCAGAAAATGAGTGGGAATGGGTTGAGATGCATTTACCAGGAACAAGAAAGGATGAAAATTTACTTTATAGAAACTTTTTTGGGAAAAAGATAAAAGCACCGGAAGGCAGGAGATGGGCATTAAGTCAGGAAGCCTTAGATGACGCTGTTTCGAAAGGATTGGTTAAAATGGATGAAGAAACAGGAATGCCTAAGTTTCTTACAAAATGGGAAACGCTCGGCTCTAACTGGACAGATATTTCCGGCTATTCTCCCACGCACGGCTTTACTACAGAAAATTCAGAAGAATTATTACAGAGAGTGATAGAATCTACTTCTAACAAAAGTGATTTGATTCTTGATTTTTTCCTTGGCTCAGGCACTACCACAGCAGTAGCCCATAAACTTGGCAGAAAATGGCTTGGTGTTGAAATGGGAGAGCATTTTTATAGTGTGATTTTGCCAAGAATGAAGAAGGTTTTGGCTTATGATAAATCGGGCATATCAAAAGAGGTCAAAGAATATCAAGGTGGCGGCTTTTTCAAATACTACGAGCTTGAACAATACGAGGAAGCATTGGTAAATACCATTTATGAAAACCATGATATGTTTGTTATGGGCAATAAATCTCCTTATGAGCAATATGTATTTTTAAAAGATGAAAAGATGATCAGAGCGCTAGAGATTGATTATGAAAACAACAGAGTTAAACTGGATTTGAGCAAACTCTATCAGAATATAGACATTGCTGAAACATTGTCAAACCTTACAGGCAACTGGATAAAAAGAATTAAGGAAGATGAAGTAGAATTTGAGGAGGGAACAAAAATCAATACAAAAAATTTGGACTATAAACTTATTAAACCGTTAATTTGGTGGGAGTAAATATGAAAACAAAAATTTCATTATACAACGAAAAAAATCTTTCATTGCTTAGGAAACATTATCCTGTGAAATGGAATAAATTAAAGTATAAAAATAAAGAAAAGTGGTTAACAAAAGAAGATTACCCTACTTATAACCAATTAGTAGAAATTTCAAAGATATTTGATATTCCCTTTGGTTATTTGTTTCTAAATGAGTTACCGGAAAAAAATCTTCCTATTCCCCACTTTCGTACTAAAAATGGATTTCATCATGAACTTTCCGATGAACTCTATGATACTGTAATGTTAGTAAAAAAACAACAAACTTGGATAAGAGAAATTTTAATGGATTGGGGATATCAGCCTTTACCTTTTGCAGGGAAATTCAATACAGAAACTACTCCAAAAGAAATAATTAAAGGAATAAAAGAAATTTTAAAATTAGAAGATGATTGGGCACAACAACACCTTTCACAGAAAGATGCTTTGAATTTCCTAATAAATAGATTCGAAGAAGCAGGTATCTATGTAGTTATTAATGGGATAGTAGGAAATAATACCAGTAGGAAATTAAATGTAGAGGAATTTCGCGGCTTTGTTATTTACGATGATATAGCTCCCTTTGTATTTATTAATAACAATGATTTTTTATCCGCAAAAATTTTTACACTTATTCATGAATTTGTTCATATTCTTATGGGGAAAAGTGCTTCTTTTGACCTAAGAAAATTAATAAGTGCCGATGATGAAATAGAAAAATTTTGTGATCAATGTACAGCTGAATTTTTGGTTCCTACAGAAAATATAATCTCATTGAAAAAAATAGATTATGATGAACTTGCAAATCAATTTAAAGTAAGTCAAATTGTTATTGCCCGAAGATTATTAGATATAGGTAAAATTAATCAAGAGGATTTTTTTAATTTTTATGATACTTATAAACAAAAAGAGATAAAACCAACAAAACAAAAAGGGGGAGATTTCTATAATACTGTTGTATATCGCTATGGGAAAAAGTTTTTAAATACAATTTCTCATGCTCTTTCAAACAATGAAATATTACATAGAGACGCATATAGGCTACTTTCACTTAAACCCAAAACCGCCGATAATTTATTAAAGATTGCTATATGAACACTTTAAAATTAAAGTATATATTAGATGCAAATGTTTTTATTACTCCGGCAAGAACTTACTATTCATTTGATTTTGGTACAAAATTTTGGGATTTTTTATTAGAAAAAGCAAGTAGTGGAATAATCTGCTCTATTGATAAAGTATATGACGAAATTAAAGAAGGCGATAAGAACGATCCACTAAGAAAATGGGCAGAACAAGATTTTGAACAATATTTTTATCCTACAAAAAATAATGATGTTATAAAACATTACGCAGATATAGTTAAATATGTAGAGAATAATAAGGCAAATTATAAAGAAGAAGCAATTAAAGAATTTCTTGAAGAGAAAAATACGGATGCTTGGGTTATAGCTTTTGCAAAGTATAAAAATTTAGTTGTAGTAACAGAAGAGAAATCAAATCCAAATTCAAAAAGAAAAATTTACATTCCGGATGTATGTAATCACTGTAAAGTGAAGTTTATTCATACTTTAGATATGTTAAAGGTGTTAAATTTTAGATTATGAATCTATACTTACAAAACATTGCCAATTCCATTCAATTTGAAAACTTACCGCAAGAGTGGTTGGATTTTGATTTTGTAAAGTTTTCAAACAAAAAAAATCTTTTTGATTATCAACAACAAGGATTGAAAAATGCATTAAAAGCCTTGCATAAATTTTATGCTGATTTTAAAGCTGATAAACAAAAATTTTTTGATCTATACAAAAACAATGGCTTTAATGAAGATCTTGATCTCAAATTAAATACCAATAAAATACGTGAAATATATAGAGATTTTGACAAAGATTACTCTCAAGTAAACAACAAAATCGCATTTTCTAGCTTCATCAACCGAATGAGTTTCTGGATGGCCACAGGTAGTGGTAAAACTCTAGTTATTGTAAAACTTATTGAAATCATTTCTAAACTTATTCAAAACAAACAAATAGATGATAATGAAATTTTATTTCTCACATATAGGGACGATTTACTTGAACAATTTAAAAATCATGTTGAAGAGTTTAATAGAAACAATTCTTCTGTATCGATAGAGCTTAACAGCCTAAAAGATTACGAAAAGATAAAAAGGGATAACCGTCTTTCTTTTGCTAATACAATAAGAGTATTCTATTATCGTAGTGATTTAATTTCTGATGAACAAAAAGACAAAACAGTAAATTTCAAGAATTATGACAATAATGGCAAATGGTATATACTGTTAGATGAAGCTCATAAAGGTGATAGGGAAGACAGTAAAAGACAGCACTATTATTCTATTTTATCTCGCAATGGTTTTCTTTTTAATTTTTCAGCTACATTTACAGATCCAATTGATTTTGCCACTTGTGCATTTAACTTCAATCTTGAACAGTTTATATTGAAGGGCTACGGAAAGCATATTTATATCTCTCAATCCAATATATCACAATTAGGTAAAAAAGATGATTTTAACGAGCAGGAAAAACAAAAAATTATTCTTAAAACACTAGTTTTAAAAACTTATATTAAAAAGCAAAAAGCAGAAATAGATAACTATTACCACAATCCATTGATCCTTACACTTGTTAATTCTGTAAATACCGAAGACTCTGACCTGTATTTATTTTTTAAAGAACTGGAAAAAATTGCGAAGGGAGAAGCAGATAAAGATTTATTACATCAAGCCAAACAGGATTTATTGAATGATCTAAAAGGTACTTTTGAATTTGAGAACGAAAAAATTGATTTTGATGTAAATGTAATTCAAAATATAAGTTACACAGATATACTCAAAAATGTTTTCAATGCAAGTAATGCAGGGATTATAGAAACAATAAAAATACCAGGAAACAAGCAAGAAATTGCATTAAAACTTAAAACGAGTGAAAGGCCTTTTGGCCTCTTAAAAATCGGAGATATTTCAGAATGGATTAAAAACAAACTCTCCGGATATGAAATAAATGAAAAATTTAATAATGAAAGTTTCTTCAAGAATCTGAATAGTAACAATTCTGATATTAATATTTTGATGGGATCTCGTTCGTTTTATGAAGGTTGGGATAGCAATAGACCAAATATTATTTTATACATCAACATCGGAAAAGGAACAGATGCTCGCAAATTTGTTTTACAATCAATAGGGCGCGGGGTTAGGATTAAACCGCTTGCCAATAAAAGAAAAAGGCTGCAGTTTTTACTAAACAATAATGAGATAACGCAACGAGAATTTGATGACATAAAAAATCATATTCAACCATTAGAAACACTTTTTGTCTATGGCACAAAGTCAGAAAATCTAAAAGAAGTTATTGAAACATTGAAACAAGAAAAACAAGAAGAGCTTATTGGTGATTTGTTTGAGATAAATCCCGAAGCAAAAGATAAACTTTTGCTAATTCCTACCTATAAAGATAGTGAAAAAATTTTAGCTGATGAAAAATCCATAAAATTTGAAATCTCCAGAGATGATATAGAACTGACAAAAAAATATTTCGACTATATTGGCGAGAAGATTGCCATTATGAAGTATGATTGTGAACCTAAATTATTAAAAGCTTTAAAAGAAAGTTTCGAACGAGAGCAAGACTATTACAAAGAAAACACTTCTAACACAATTAATAGACCAGATATTTTAATCAGGAATATAATCAATCATCTTTCTAACCATTTAAAGGAATTTAAAGATTTCAAAGAGCTTGAAAGTGAAATTATTCATTTCAAACAAATTAAATTAACAAAAATCCAGCGTAAAACAATTGAAGAAAAAATTAAAAAAGTGTTAAACTTCAAGGAAAAGGACAAAAAAATTAAAGAAATAACTGAAAAAATTAAGAAGGAACCCCAAAAAGCAACTGAGTATGTAAGTGAAATTCAAAATATTACTCAAAATTATATTAATGAAGAAACTGTTACATATGAAACTAAGGAAATAAAAATTAAAGTTTTGCTTAACCACTATTATCTTCCCGTATTGATAAGTGAAAATGAAAAAGAACAATATTTTATGCACATTATTAAAACAAAAAGCGAAGCTAAATTCCTAATAGATCTTGATGAATATTTAAGAAATGAAAACAATATATTTAAACAATTTGACTGGTGGTTTTTTTCAAAAATTGATGAAACACTTGATGAAGTGTATATTCCATACTACCAACCCAAAACCAATAGGATAGAGAAGTTTAAACCAGATTTTATTTTTTGGTTAAAGAATGGGAATAATTACACTATTTTATTTATCGATCCAAAAGGAACAGAACATTCTGATGCTAGCCGAAAAATTAATGGATACTCAAATATATTCGAAGAAGAAAAAAACGGACAGAAACATACTAAAATATTTAAACATAAAGAATTTACATTAAATGTCAAACTTCTCATGAGAGCAGATGATGTCGCAAAAGTTCCTGAAAATTATAAAAGCTATTGGTTTGATACCTTTTCAACTTTCAATGAACTTTTAAAAGATACTAATAAACAACTACAACACTAATTAACAAACAAAAATAATCTACATCACCTAAAAGTATGTTGCACATATTATAAAAACTAGCATATACTTTTTAGTGTAAAACTAACCTTCTTTCCTTACAATTTTAACAAATTTCTTCACTGTATCAAAAGGCCTCTTTCCCATATTACGGTATCCTTGATGCGACCTCTCATAATTATAGTATTTAAGCCACTTATCCAGATCAGCCTGTAATTCTTCTAATTTGACATACAGTTTCTTCCTTAATACCACACGGAAGAATTCGTCAAGAACTGTCCTGTTGAAACGCTCGGTAAATCCATTCGTCTTCGGACTTTTAACTTTAGTCCTTCTATGTTTTATATCGCTAAGCTCAAGGTAAAGCTCATACGGGTGATTTTCAGTCCCGCAATATTCTCGGCCGTTGTCGGTCAGTATGCTCTTAACCGGAATACCCCATTTCTTATATTGCGGTAATACTTCATTATGAAGCACGGCAACGCTATGTTCTGGCTGTTTGCCTGTATGCAGGTAAGCGAAAGCGTAACTTCCATATGTATCCACTACCGACTGCAAATACACTTTCCCGACTCCTTTAAGCGACCCCACGTAAAAAGTATCCTGTCCAAGTAATTCACCAGGTCGACGGCTCTCTATATGACGTTCGCGAAAGCAGGGATTTGCCTTCTCTATGGCCTTTATCTGTTCGGGGGTAAGGGGCAGTTTTTCCTTAAGATGCTTTTCTTCAAGCTTCAAAAGCCGGTCGTAGCGGCTGGCCATCCCGTTCTTTATAAGAATATTCTGTATCGTGGGACTGGACACGCTTATGCCGCGCAGTTTAAGTTCATTGGACAGTCTCACGCATCCCCATGTGGGATTATCCAGACTGAACTTTAATATCTTCTCTACCGTTTCTGGCGGCGTTGTTTGGGGGTGCGTCTTATGTATAGGCGGCAAGTCTTTGAGGCCTTCCAGACCGTGGGTCTGAAATCGTCTCTTGTATTCGTAAAACTGGGAGCGGTTTATCCCGCGTCTGCGGCATGCCTCAGACACATTCCCTAATATTTTGGCCAGCTCAAGAGCGCTGAGCCTTTGTTGAATTAGTTTGTTTTCAGCGTTTGACATTTCTTCCTCCTTACGTATATTATACTTGTATTGGAAGAAGATTAGTTATACATCTTTTGTTTCAACTAAGACGCTTATTACTCTAAGTGATGTTAGTAATAAAACATTTTCGGACGTATCCAATGATTCAATCAAGATTTCATTTGATCATCCTTCGGGGGCGAAACAGTATAGCATAGAAGTGTCAAGCGTTTCATCTTTTAATATACCGTCAATTATAATAACATCTTCGACAATAAATAAGTATGCTATTTTTGGTAACGGCGGTGTGGGGACTCTTTTACCAAATACCACTTACCATTTTAGAGTGAAAGCATATTTTGATAATGAGGAAACAGGATATGAACCTTTAGGTGAACGTTCGACAGATCCTAATATCGCAACTTCTATAAACCTAATTAATGTGACTACCATGACTATACAAGCGACATGGTCAAGCAATGGTAATCCTGCTAACACTAATTATAATGCATTGATTATTAGGTCTTATGATTCTTCTCAGGTTTATTCGTCTACGGGGACATCTTTAAATTTAAATTACTCCAATCTTGAGCCAAACACGACATACTTCATAAAAATAAAATCGATAGGCAATGCTGCCGACAGTATTTATGTTAACTCGCAAGAGTTTAAGACAAAAGTGGCGTTTACCGGTTTTTCTAATGCGGCATTTTCTAATGTGTCAACCGATTCGTTTAAGGTTTCGTGGGATGATACTATTAACGGTGAAGTATCTTACATAGTTTCGACTTATGATACTGAGGATCGTAATGAATTTTTGTATTCTTCAAGTACGGTAAATAAGTATGCGATTTTTGGTAGTGGCGGTATAGGAAGTTTTTCTCCAAACACTACCTATTATGCTTTTGTGAAAGCCAAAAATGTAGACGAAACTGAGATGCAACTAATTGGTTATACTGTGACTCTTGCGACAATTGCTACCAATTTTGACTTTATCGGTGTTTATTCCAGTTCGGTTTCTTTTACCTGGAATGCCAATGGTAACCCGAATGGCACATTGTACAAGATAAGGTACGAATCGACAAGTGATAGCGGTTCTGCGTTTTTTATAGGTAACGCCGGGACAGTTAACGGAACTATTACGGGACTTAAAGGAAATACCGATTACAACTTCTATATATCCGCTATAAACCATTCAAATACTTCAACTACCGAAGTTCTTAAATCTACCAAAACACTTGAAACTAAAGAAACGGTCCAAGAAATAGGCTCCGGCGGCGGCAGTCTTATTTTTGACGACGGCGGCGGAGAGGTTAAGGTTAATATTCCGTCAGATGCTTTTTATAGCAATGTTAATATAACGGTTAAAAGACCGGATACAATACCGTCTTCAAATGATTCTCTTATGGGAAATATTACTCCTACTTCAATTTACCTTGAAATAAATACGGGAGGCGTTCAACCAAATAAGCCAGTTGAAATAACCGTTGATTATTCTTCTTTAAGCTCTATAAATGAAGATAATTTAGTAATAGGAAGATATGATAATGCCGGTTTATGGATACCACTAAAATCATACGTTGATAAAACTAATAGGAAGGTTAGGGCTTATACAAATCACTTCTCGGTTTTCTCTATACTTTCTCTTACTCCTTCTTCGACCATATCCGAGCCCAAAGTCGCGCCCAATCCTTTAAGACCGTCTAAAGGTCTTGCTTATTCCAATATGACTTTTTCAAATCTTCCGGCAGATGCGGATATTACGATATACAATGTCTCTGGAGTTAAAGTTAGAAAACTTAAGACCGATTCTTCCGGTATGGCCGTGTGGGACGGTAAAAACGAAAACGGAGAAGATGCGGCAAGCGGCGTTTATTTCGCTTTAATAACCAAAGGTTCTTCCAATAAAACCATTAAAATAGGCGTTCAGAGATAAGGAGTGTTTATGAAAAAATTAAGTATAGTTTTATCTTTATTGATGGCGGCTTCTTATTCATATGCGGGAACAGACGGGGGTTCTTCCGCATCTTTTTTAAGATTGGGCTCGGGAGCGAAAGCTTCCGGTATGGGTGAAGCGTATTCTACGATAACCGAGGGTCCGGATTCTCTTTATTATAACCCCGGAGGAGTCGTATTTGCTGAAGGGAGAAAAATATCTTTTAATCATATGTCTTATATAGAATCAACTTCTTACGACACTCTTTATTATTCTCAAAAAATAAAAGAGGGAAAAGCTCTCGGCTTGGGTTTGCAGTATTTTTCTTACGGCTCCATAAACGAAACCGATCTTTCAGGTACTAAAATCGGATCTTACTCGCCTAAAGACCTCGCTTTTTCTTTGGGCTATTCTTTAAAAATAAAAAGCAAATATTCTTTGTTAAACGGAGGAGGGATAGGGTTTTCGGTCAAGTACGTAAATCTTAAGATAAAAGATTCGGCTACGGCTTTCGCTTCAGACATAGGATTTTTGACGCCGGTTATAAATAAAAAATTCAGAGCGGGTTTTGTTATACAAAACATTGGAACAAAAATAAAATTCGACTCCGAAAAAGAAAAACTGCCGCTTACTTTTAAAACCGGTTTTTCTTATATTCCTTTTTCAAATCTAATAACTTCGATTGATATGGTTTTGCCTAACGATTCCGATTTCTATTTTTCTTTAGGTACGGCTTACAGAAAGAAATTTTCGGAGATGAATCTGGTTTTAAGGGCCGGGTATAACGGTTTAAATTCCGATGTAAGCGGGTTTTCCGGGGTTAACTTCGGCGTGGGTTTTGAGTTTTCAAAGATTTCTATAGATTACGCTTTTATGCCCTACGGCGATATGGGAGAAGGTCATAGAATAGGGTTGAGCTTCGCTTTTTAGCTATATTTTTTAGCCTCCTTTCTTTTAGGTTTGGGGAATAAATCCAAATTTAAGCGAAAGGAGGTTTTTATTTTTTCGCTCTTTTTCCAAAAATTATTTTTCATATTTTAACGCTTACTATAAATAACCATTTAATTAGAGGTATTGACAAATAATTAACTTTCTGCTAAAATAAAATTGTAATCATCGTTAGATAAATAACGATGATTATAAAAAGGTCTCTTCAAAAGTTAGAAATAAAACATAAAAAGGAGGAGTTATGGCAAAGATAGTTTGCGTAGACGACGATAAGGATATACTTGAAACGCTTGAGGTTATACTGGAAGGAAAAGGACACCAGGTTTTTACCGCCACCAACGGAAAAGACGGGGTAAAACTTGTTAAGGAGATAAAACCGGCTCTTATTGTTATGGATGTGATGATGGACGATTTTACCGACGGTTTTCATGCGGTTTACGAGATAAGAAAAGACGAATCGGTAAAATATACCCCCGTAATGATGTTGACTTCGGTCAATCAGCACTCGAATCAAAAATTTTCCGAAAAAGACGGAGAATATCTTCCTGTCGATATGTTTATAGAAAAACCGATAAAGCCGAAAGAATTTTTATCCAAAGTGGAAACCCTTCTTTCTCTTAAAAAAGAAGATATAAACGTAGACGGTTCCAAAAAAAAGTAATTTTGAGGGTCTTATGAGGAAAAGCGAAAATAAGGCCATAGAAAGGCTCTTAAAATACTTGGAGTATGTGAAAAATAAAAAAGCCGAGGGACAGAACTATGTTTTTTCTCACGAGCTTGCAGATTTTGTGGGAGTTACCCCGGCTCAGGTTAGACAGGATCTTATGGATTTTAAAATAGAGGGAACTCCTCAGAAGGGCTATCCCGTCGAAAGTTTTTTCGATGAGGTTTGTTCTCATCTTAAATGCGACTCAAGGACCAAAATAGTTCTGGTTGGAGTGGGGAATTTAGGTAAAGCGATACTCTCTTATTTTGTTAAAAGGAAACCCAATCTGGAAATAGTCGCGGCTTTCGATTCCGACCAGGAGAAATCTGACAGAATATACTCCGGGACCAAAATATTAAACGTTTCCGAGCTTTATAACTTTGTAAAAAAAGAGAGAGTAAAAGTCGGGATAATAACGACTCCCGCCGATTCCGCTCAGGATATAGCCGACATACTGATAAAGGCCGGAATTAGAGGAATAGTAAACTTTGCTCCCATCACCATAAAGGTTCCCGAGAGCGTTTTTTTGGAACAGATAGACATAACGCTTTCGATAGAAAAAACGGCATACTTTGCCGAAAAAATCGCGGGGGAAAAATGAGCAAAATCAAATCCGTAATAGAAAAGTACAAAAACGCCAAAAGAGATTTTTTAATACCGATGCTTCAAGAGATTCAAGAAGCACAAGGCTACGTTTCAAAAGAGGCCGTAAAAGAAATAGCCAGAGCTTTGAAAATATCTTCGGCTAAAGTTTACGGCGTAGCCACTTTTTACAATCAATTCAGGTTTGAGCCTTTAGGAAAATACCATATAATGGTTTGCCGCGGTACGGCATGCCATGTCAAAGGTTCTTCCCAATCGTTAAATATCGCTTGCGAGGTTTTAAAAATAAAACCCGGCCAGACCACAAAAGACGGACTTTTTAGCCTTGAAACGGTGGCCTGTATGGGAGCCTGCAGCTTAGCTCCGGTTATAAGCATAAACGGAGAGTTTTACGGAGAAATGACCGCGGAAAAACTTAAAAAACTTATATCCGAGATAAGAGAAAAGGAGAAGAAAAATGAAGGAAAATAATTTTTTTAACGAAATAAAGGATATTCCGGAATACGCATACAAAAAATTCGTTTCCGATTTTTTCGACGGAGATTTATCTAATTCCGGGTTTTTGAGAAAAGAAAAGTACGTTAAGCCGGTTATTTTCATAGGAGCCGGAACCTGTGGGCTTGCAGCCGGGGCGGGTAAGATAAAAGATCTTATTTTAAAGTACCTCAAAGACAAAAAAATCGACTGCGAGACTGTAGAAGTCGGTTGCATAGGATATTGTTCCGGAGAGCCTCTTGTGGATATTATATTCGACGGTAAAAACAGAATAAGTTTTCAAAAGGTAAGCGAAAATAACATATTTCAAATACTGGATTCGGTTTTTGTAAATAAAAATCCGTTAAAAGAAAATATTTTAGGCCAGTTTGAAGGAGAAAATCCGTGGATGGATGTTCCTTTTATATCCGAACATCCTTTTTTTAAAAAACAAAAAAGATTTGTTTTAAAAAATTGCGGAATAATAAATCCTCTTTCGATAAAAGAGTATGCAGCCAGAGGAGGATATATTTCCCTTATTAAAGCTCTTACCTCTTTGACTCCGAAACAAATAATCGAAACGGTTGAAAAAAGCGGGTTAAGAGGAAGAGGCGGCGGAGGGTTTCCTACCGGAAAAAAATGGAGAATGGGATGGGAGGCGGATTCTCACGAAAAATATATGGTTTGTAATGCCGACGAGGGGGATCCCGGCGCTTTTATGGATAGAGCGGTCATAGAAGGGGATCCTCACAGAGTAATAGAAGGCATGGCCATAGGGGCTTATGCGATAGGAGCTTCAAAGGCCTACGTTTATATAAGAGCGGAATATCCTTTAGCGGTTAAAAATCTAAAAAAAGCCATAGAAGACGCGAAAAAGTTCGGTTTGTTGGGAGAAAATATTTACGATAGCGGTTTTTCGCTGGATATAATAGTTAAAATGGGAGCCGGGGCTTTCGTATGCGGCGAGGAAACGGCATTGATTCATAGCATAGAAGGAAAAAGAGGAATGCCGAGACCCAGACCCCCCTATCCGGTTCAGAAAGGGGTATTCGGAAAACCTACCGTGATAAATAATGTCGAAACCTTCGCAAACATTCCGGAGATTTTGAGGTTGGGCTCGGATTATTTTTCTTCAATAGGAACCCAAAACTCAAAAGGCACGAAAGTTTTTGCGTTATCGGGAAACATAAAAAGGCCCGGTCTTTGCGAAGTCCCAATGGGAATAAGTTTAAAAGAAATAATATTCGATATAGCCGGAGGAATAGAAAAGGATTATAAATTCAAAGCCGTTCAGATAGGCGGTCCGAGCGGCGGATGTATTCCTAAGGAAAAGTTGGATACCGAGATAGATTACGAGTCTTTAAAAAAAGTCGGAGCGATGATGGGTTCCGGGGGGCTTGTGGTTATGGACGAAAGAACCTGTATGGTCGATGTGGCTAAATATTTTATGAACTTTATACAGTCCGAGTCCTGCGGAAAATGTATTCCTTGCAGAGAAGGAACCAAAAAAATGCTGGATATACTCGAATCGATAACCAAAAAAAGGCACGGCGAATCGCATATAGATACGCTTTTGAGATTCAAGGGTATAATAGAGCTTGAAAATCTTGCCAATGTGATAAAAGAAACGAGTTTGTGCGGTTTGGGCCAAACCGCTCCCAATCCCGTTCTTTCCACTTTGAGATGGTTTAGAGACGAGTACGAAGCCCATATCTTCGATAGAAAATGTCCTTCTAAGGGTTGCGCCGAGATGATAGTATATCACATAGATTCTTCTTTGTGTAAGGGATGTACGCTGTGCGCCAAAGGTTGTCCTACAAAAGCCATAATAGGAGAGTCCAAAAAAACGCATTACATAATAGAAGAAAAATGCGTTTCCTGTGGAAATTGCAAAACGGTTTGCAAATTTAACGCGGTAAAAACGATATAATCGGAGGTTTTTATATGAAGGTTTATGTCAACGGAAAAGAAGTGGAAGCCAAGGCCGGGGAAACTATTTTAAGCGTTTTAAAAAGCCAATCTGTGGATGTTCCTACGCTTTGTCATATGGAAGGAAAAATTCCTTCCGGGGCTTGTAGAATATGCGTTGTGGAGATAGAAGGCCAGGCTAATCTGGTTCCAAGTTGCTCTTATCCGATAACCGAGGGAATGAGAATAAAAACAAATTCGCCGAGGGTAATAAACGCAAGAAAAACGATAATAGAGCTTTTGCTTTCCTCTCACCCGGACGATTGTCTTTACTGCGATAAACAGGATAGCTGCGAACTTTTGTTTCTGGCCAGGAAATACGGGGTAAACGAGAAAAGATTCGTTAAAACGGTCAGAAATTTAAAACCTGATTTTTCAAGCCCTTCGATAATAAGAGATCCGAATAAATGCATACTCTGCGGAAAATGCGTAAGAGTTTGCGAAGAAGTTCAGGGCATAGGTTGCATAGATTTTATAAGAAGAGGCTTTAGGTCTCAGGTTGGTTGCGCATTCGATTCGTCGATAAACGTAACTTCATGCGTTAACTGCGGCCAGTGCGTAAACATTTGTCCGACCGGGGCTTTGATGGAGAACAATAACATAATGATGGTTAAAAAGGCTATAGAAAGCGGAAAATATGTGGTGGCTCAACACGCTCCCGCGGTTTCGGTTTCTTTAGGTGAGGAGTTCGGGTTTCCGGCGGGAAAAGATGTGGATGGTTTAATGGTTAGCGCTTTAAAGGAAATGGGATTTAAGGCGGTTTTCGACACCTCTTTCGCGGCCGATTTGACCATAATGGAAGAGGCGAGCGAATTGGTAGAAAGAATTAAATCCGGCAAAAAAGATATGCCCATGTTTACATCCTGTTGTCCGGGTTGGGTTAAGTATGTAGAGACTTTTTGCCAGGATTTTATACCCAATCTATCGACTTGCAAAAGCCCTCATCAAATGTTAGGTTCTATAATAAAAAGTTATTACGCCAAAAAAAATAAAATAGATCCCAAAGATATAGTCGTGGTTTCAATAATGCCCTGTACCGCCAAAAAATTCGAAATTAGAAGAGAGAATATGGAGGATGTCGACTATTCTTTAACTACGAGAGAGCTTGCGAGAATGATATCCGTATACGGCGTGGATTTTAAAAACTTAAAGCCTCAAAAAGCGGATATTCCTTTCGGAGAAAGAAGCGGAGCCGGTAAGATTTTCGGTTCTTCTGGTGGAGTTTGCGAGGCGGCTTTAAGGACCGCTTACTGGCTTGTTACTGGCAAAGATTTAAAGAAATTGGATTTTGAGTCGGTAAGGGGAATGGAAGGAGTTAAAAAAACCGAAGTGGATATAAACGGAATAAAGATAAAAGTCGGTGTGGTGAGCGGGTTAGGCAATATAAAAAACATACTGGAATCGCCCGATTTTAAAAACGAGTTCGATTTTATCGAGGTTATGGCCTGTCCCGGCGGATGCATAAACGGAGGTGGCCAGCCTTTTGTAAAAAATAAAAAGACTTTGGCCGAAAGAATGAAGGCTTTATACGAAATAGACAAAAGCGAAAATATAAGAACTTCGCATTCCAATTCGGCCGTTAAGTTCTTATACGAAGATTTTTTGGGCAAACCCTTAGGAGAGAAAAGCCACCACCTTCTCCACACTTCTTATTTGAAAAGGAGCGTGGCGGATAAATGATTTTATGAACGATAATTTGGTATATACGGTAAAAGAGCTTTGCAAAACCTGCTATACCTGCGTTAGAGGTTGTCCCGCAAAAGCCATTAGAATAACTCAGGGTCAGGCCGAAATAATAAGCGAAAGATGCATAAGTTGCGCAAACTGCGTTCTTATGTGCAGCAGGGGGGCAAAAAAGATAAAATCCGATGTGGATAACCTTGTGGATATGTTAAAATCTTCGGATAATAAGATTGCGGTTATACTGGCTCCGAGTTTTCCTGTAGAATTTTTCGATATGGATGTTATGAGGTTTGTGGGAATGTTCAGGAAAGCCGGTTTTCGCTACGTTACCGAGGTGGCCTTCGGGGCGGATATGGTTTCGGTGAAATACAGAGAACTTATAAATAAAAATCCGGGTAAAAAATATATCAGCTCCACATGTCCGAGCGTTGTAAATTACATAGAAAAGTATCATCCTTTGCTTGTGGGAAATATCGCTCCGATTGTCTCGCCGATGGTGGCCACGGCCAGAGTTATTAAAAATTTTTACGGCCCGGACACCAAAGTCGTTTTTGCGGGACCTTGCGTTGCCAAAAAGAGAGAAGCGGAAAAATATTCCGAAGTGGATTTCGTCCTCACGTTTTCAGAGCTTAGAGAGCTTTTTTATATCCTGGAGATAACTCCCAAAAACTCCGTTGATTCTTACTTCGATCCGCCTTATCCGGCAAAAGGAGTGTTATATCCGGTAGGAAGAGGGCTTTTGAACGCTTCGGAGTTCGACGACGATATTTTAAGCGGAAGATTTATGACGGCGGTCGGACTTGAAAATTTCACCGAAGCTCTTAAAAATTTTGAAAAAGGAGACATAAAAGCCGATTTTTTGGATTTATTGTGTTGCGACGGTTGCATAATGGGACCGGGAATTACAAACAAAATATCCAAATACAGAAGAGAAGAGATGCTTAGAAACTACGCTCGAGAAAGATATTTTAATATGAGGATAAACGAGTGGGAAAGTTTCGTTACAAAATTCAACTCGCTTGATTATTCCGCCGAATTTTCGGTTAAACCGCTTTCCGAAAAACAACCGTCCAAATCGGAAATAAAAGCCGTTTTAGAGAATATGGGTAAGTTTAAGCCGGAAGACGAGCTTAACTGCGGGGCATGCGGTTACCCTACCTGCTCGGAACACGCCATAGCGATTATAAAGGGCCTTGCGGAAAACGAGATGTGCCTTCCTTATACGATAGACAAATTGAAAGTTACCGCTAAAGAGCTTAAAGATTCTTACGACCAATTATCCAAAACAAAACAGGCCCTTATGCAATCCGAGAAATTAGCCGGTATGGGGCAGTTAGCCGCAAGCATAGCCCACGAGTTAAACAATCCCCTGGGAGTGGTTCTTCTTTATTCAAAACTGATAGAAGAAGAAATAGATAAAAAATCGGAGTTGTATTCCGATATTAAAACCATAGTGGAGCAGGCGGAAAGATGTAAAAAAATAGTTGCGAGCCTTTTGAATTTTGCGAGAAAAAATAAACCGGTTTTTAAAAAAACCGACATACATTCTCTCTTTGAAAATTATTTTAAAATGTTTAACTCCAATAATATCGAAGTTGTTATAGAAAAATCCGGAAATACCTCCGCCGAAATAGACCCCGACCAGATAACTCAGGTAATAACCAACTTAGTAACAAACGCCGTAGAAGCGATGAGCGGAGGGGGAAGGATTTCGGTAAAAGTTTTCGAAGAGGGAGAAAACGTTTGTTTTACCATATCCGATACGGGCTGCGGAATAAAAGAAGAAAATATGAAAAAAATATTCGAGCCGTTTTTTACAACCAAGCAGATAGGAAAAGGAACTGGGCTGGGGCTTGCGGTAAGTTACGGAATAATAAAGGCACACAAAGGAGTCATAACAGTCAAATCCAACTCGGACTCAACCAAAGGGCCGACCGGAACCGTTTTTAAAGTTTCTATTCCCAAAGTTTCTTATTACAAAGAAAAAAGCGGTTTTTTTGAAAAATTAAAACAAAATTAAAAGGAGAGATTATGGAAAAAAAGAAAAAAATATTAGTCGCGGAAGACGATAGCGATATGATGGAGCAGATGAATATATATTTGGAATCTAACGATTACAAGGTTTTAAAGGCTTATACTCAGGAAGAGGCGGAGAAAATAATCGATTCGGGAGATTTCGACGCGGCCGTTTTGGACCTGATGCTTGAAAACCCCGATTCCGGTTTTATTTTGAGCCATAAAATCAAAAAGAATTTTCCGGATAAACCCGTAATAATAGTAACCTCGGTAGCCAAAGAAACCGGAGTCTATTTCGACAAAAACGCCGATTCGAACAACTGGATAAAAGCCGACGCGATAATACAAAAGGAGTTAAGATTCGAACAGTTGAAAAAAGAACTGGAAAACTTATTTTCGAGGTCTAAATGAATAAACCGGAGATAAAACTTAAAGTAATGATAGTGGACGACGAACACGGGATGTGCGCGGGCGGAGAGAGATGTTTGAAAAATTACGCGATAGAAGAAAAAGAATTTTCCGATAAAATTTCTTTCGAGGTTAAATCTTATAATAACGGAAAATCGGCTGTGGAGGCCATAAGAACCGAACAGCCTGATATACTTATACTCGATTATAAGCTTCCGGATATGAACGGGCTTGAGATACTTGAAAGCATAGAAGATAAAAAATTTTTGACGATAATAATCACGGCTTTCGCTTCTTTGGACGTAGCCATAGCCGCGACAAAGAAAGGGGCTTTCGATTTCTTATCCAAACCTTTTACTCCCGAGGAGCTGAGGGAATCCGTAAAAAAAGCCGCAAAAAGCTTATACACCGCGAGAAAAATGAAAGCTTTGGAGGAGGAAAAAAAGCAGGTAAGGTTTGAGTTTATATCGATACTCGCTCACGAACTAAAATCTCCGCTTGCGGCGATAGAAGGTTATTTAAGGCTTATAGACGAAAGAGTAAAAGGTGAAAGTCTTGAATCTTACGACCAGATGGTTAAAAGGTCTATAGAAAGAATAAACTCAATGAGGAAGTTAATAGCCGACATAATCGATCTTACCAAGCTTGAGTCGGGAAGAAAGAAAAGAAATATAGAAACTTTCGATATAAAAGACTTGATAACAAGAACCGCGGAGGGTTTTTATAATTACGCTGCTAAAAGAAACATAAAAATAAATCTTTCATGCGAGAGTTTTTATGTCAAAGCCGATCAGACGGATATTGAGATGCTCGTTTCAAATTTTTTAAGCAACGCGATAAAATACAATAGAGACGGCGGATCGGTTAATATCGAGGTTAAGAGAAACGATAAAAATATATCGCTTGTTTTTTCCGATACAGGGATAGGAATAAAAGAAGAAGATTTAAAAAAATTATTCAATGATTTCGTAAGAATAAAGAACGAACATACCAGAGAAATAGAGGGCAGCGGTTTGGGGCTTAGCATAGTTAAAAAAATAGTCGATTACTACGGCGGTAACATAGACGTTAAATCGGAATACGGCAAAGGCAGCGTCTTTTCGGTAAATCTTGCGAACATAGCGGAAGAGGTCGGGGTTGGGAAAAGTATATGAATTATAAGTACGACGATAAAGAGTATATGAAAAATTTTATAGACGGAAACAAAATAAATTATTTGATTAAAAATTCGAACGAGCCCGATTTAAAAGAACTAACCGACATACTTGAAAAATCTTTTTCGGTATGCGACGCGTTAAGTATAGAAGAAGCCTCAAAGCTTATGGCCGTTAAAAGCCGGGATAAATGGGAACTGATTTTCTCATACGCAGAAAAAATAAAAAAGAAGGTTTACGACAACAGGATAGTGGTTTTCGCTCCGCTTTACGCTTCAAACATATGCGTTAACAATTGTCTTTACTGCGGATTCAGGTCTCAAAACAAAGAAGCGGTAAGAAGAACGCTTTCTATGGAAGAGATAAAAAAGGAAGCGGAGGTTTTGGCCGGAGAGATAGGCCATAAAAGATTAATATTCGTAGTCGGAGAACATCCCAGGACAGGAGCGGAGTATATAGCCGGGGCTCTTAGAACGATATATTCGGTTAAGGTCGAAAAGAAAAACAGAATAAATAACATAAGAAGGGTAAACATAAACGCGGCTCCGATGAGCGTTGGCGATTTAAAAATAATAAAAGAAGCCGGAATAGGAACCTATCAGGTTTTTCAAGAAACATACGATAAAAATCTTTATTTAAAATTGCATCCTCAAAACACTCCCAAATCCGATTTCGAATACAGGCTTTATTCTCACCATAGAGCCTTCGAGGCCGGCATAGACGACGTTGCCATAGGGGCGTTATTCGGTTTGGGGGATTGGAGGTTTGAGGTTTTGGGTCTTGTTTGTCACGCCAAAGAACTTGAAAAAGTATTCGGAGTAGGCCCTCATACCGTTTCATTTCCGAGGCTTGAAAAAGCGTCCAATAGCGCCTACGATGGGGTAAAGATATTGGACGAAGATTTTAAAAAGATAGTGGCTTTATTGAGGGTTTCAATTCCTTACTCCGGCCTTATAGTGACCTGCCGCGAAAAACCCGAAACCATAAGAAGCGTAATACCTTTTTGCACCCAGAGAGACGCTTCCACTAAAATAGGAATAGGCGCTTATTCCGAAAGATACTCCGAACAGGCACTTAAAAAACAGCAGTTTGAGTTAGGAGATACTCGTTCGCTTGAGGAGATAATAGGAGAGCTTGCCGATATGGGTTACATAACCTCTTTTTGCACCGCCGGATATAGATGCGCAAGAACCGGAGACCATATAATGAAGATGCTTAAAAGCGGCAGGGAATCTAAGTTTTGCAAACTAAACGCGGTTTTGACTTTTAAAGAATGGATAGAAGATTTCGCCGGTCCCGATATAAAGAAAAAATGTGAGAAGCTTATAATGAAAGAGATAAAAGAAATACTTTCCGAAGACCAAAGGTTTTCAATAGATATGAAGAAAATGTTTTTTTCTTATTATCAGAAGATAGCCGAAGGGGAGAGGGATTTGTGTTTTTGATATGAAAGAAAAAGAAATAGAAGATTTAATAGCCGATAAATCTTTTGAAACCGATATTTTTAATAAAGCCGATAAAATAAGAAAAGAAAATTTTGGGGACGGGGTTCATTTAAGAGCTTTGATAGAATTTTCAAATTACTGCTCTCGAAATTGTCTTTACTGCGGTTTAAGAAGAGACAATAATAAATTGAAAAGATACAGGATGAGTTCTAAAGAGATACTTTCTTGCGCAAAAAAAGCTTTCGATATGGGGTTTAAAACCGTGGTGCTTCAAAGCGGAGAGGATTTGTTTTTTAAAACTAAAGATTTATGCGATATCGTCTATAAAATAAAAAGGGATTACGGTTTAAGAGTGACCCTTTCGGCGGGCGTTTTAAAAAAATCGGATTACAGCGATTTAAAAAACTCCGGTGTCGACAGATATCTTTTAAAATTCGAAACTTCGGATAAAAAACTATACGAATATTTAAAACCGGATTCGGTTTTCGGCGACAGGTTAAAAGCGATAGAAATTTTAAAAGAATTGAATTATCAAACCGGCTCCGGTATTATGGCGGGGTTGCCCGGTCAAAACGATAAAATATTGGCCAAAGACCTTAAGCTTATAAAAAATATGGAACTCGATATGGTAAGCGTAGGGCCTTTTATCTCAGACCCCGATACCCCGTTAAAAAATTACTCGACGATAGAGGAATCTAAAATGATTAAAATATTGGCTTTAACAAGAATTTTATCTCCTTTTTCTCATATGCCGGCTACGACTTCTATGGGCGTATTATACCCAAACGGAAGAAAAAAAGCTCTTTTGGCCGGAGCCAATGTCTTAATGCCCGACATAACCCCCGGTATTTACGGCGAAAATTACAGGATATATCCCGGCAAAAACATAAAAGATCCCGAGGATAATGTTAACGAAATAAAAGATATGCTTTCATCCATATCCCGACATATTTCTTATGAATTCGGAGATAGCATACGAGGAGGTTTTTATGGAAAAAACTCCTAAATCGATGAGGCTTCATATAGGGGTTTTTGGAAGAACCAATACCGGTAAATCCAGTTTTATTAATTTTTTGACCGCTCAAAACGTATCCATAGTTTCGGATAAACCCGGAACCACAACCGATACCGTTGAAAAAACGATGGAACTTTTGCCTTTCGGTCCGGTGGTTTTCATAGACACGGCGGGAATAGACGACCGGACCGAGCTTGGGAGATTGAGAATAGAAAAGACAAATAAAGCTTTCGACAGAACTGATTTAGGAATAATATTGACCGAAGCGGATGTTTGGGGTGATTACGAGGATTATATAAAATCCGAGCTTTTAAAAAGG
Organism: Elusimicrobium minutum; assembly: GCA_020723765.1. GTDB lineage: Bacteria > Elusimicrobiota > Elusimicrobia > Elusimicrobiales > UBA9959 > JAAYVG01. The sequence goes on along the minus strand of DYIF01000018.1, from coordinate 24,406 downwards.
AAAACGGATGTTATTGTGGTAATAAACAAAACGGACATTAAAAAACCTTCCGAAGATTTTAAAAACCGATTAAAATCTTTAGGATTGAATTTTATTGAGTGCTCTTCGATTAAAAGCGAGATGAGAAACGAGGCTCTTAATAAAATAAAACTATTTTTGAAAAACGACGAACCGGATAAAAAAATAATAAACGACATAATTTCGAAAGGTTCTACCGCGGTTCTGGTAATTCCGATAGATAAAGAGGCGCCGAAGGGCAGAATAATTCTTCCTCAGGTGCAGGTCATAAGAGAGCTTTTAGACGGGGGAAATACCGCGGTATGCGTAAGAGACAAAGAGTATCCCGAGCTTCTCAAAACTTTAAGGCCCGATATAGTAGTTTGCGATTCTCAGGCGGTTAAATTCGTTTGCGAAAACACTCCTTCGAATATAAAGCTTACCACTTTTTCAATATTATTTTCGAGGTTTAAGGGAGATTTTAAGATTTTTGTGGAAGGAGCGAAGTTTGTGGAGCAATTGAAACCCGGAGACAGAATAGCAGTTTTTGAGGCGTGTACGCATCATCCGATAGGCGACGACATAGCCAGAGTAAAAATTCCGAAATGGCTTAAAGAGAAAGTAAAGGGGGAGGTAAAGATAGATTATTTCTCGGGGCTTGATTTTCCCGAGGATCTTTCTGTTTATAAAATGGGGGTTCATTGCGGCGGTTGTATGATAAACTCTAAAAATATGATTTTGAGGCAGAATTTTTTCAAAGAAAAAAATATACCGATTACAAACTACGGTATGCTTATAGCGGCCTGCAACGGGTGTCTTGAAAGAGTTTTAACCCCTTTTAAAATTTAATCACTGTGGGTTTCTGGAAAGGGTTATTCCTATTATTCTATCTTCCTTATAACCCGAGCAAAACATTACCGGGAAGGGTTCGAAATCCGCTCTGTTAAAATATCCTCCGCAGACTATGTTTATCTCCCCTTTTATTTTGGTTTGCAGCGAAAAATAAACAGAGCCTTCGTAAGGGAATATGGAGTAGAATGTTATTTCCATTTCCAAAGCGTATGTCTGAGTTGTTTTATATATAAATTTTTGAGTTTCGATTGTTTGAGGAGAAGTCGGCAGTTTTAGTTTTAAGTTTATCGGTATGTTTTTGTTTATGGCTATGGGAAGAACTTCCGTTTCTTTCTTTTCCCACAAGCTCAGGTATCCTTTTAAATTTATATCCTCGCAAAACAAACGAAAAGGGAATAATAAGCAGAAAATAACCGATATTTTTGTTTTCATTTTTGATTTATTTTTTAGGCTTTAAAGTGACTATCATCTTATTGCCGGTGTCGGCCATCTTGCCGTCTATTTCGCCTATATGAGCGAGTTTTTCTATTATTTGATTCAATAAAGCCTCTCCCAATTCTTTGTGCTGCATTTCTCTTCCGTGAAACATCAAAACGACTCTGACTCTGTCGTTATGCTTTAAAAAATCTTCCATGTGCCTTATTTTGGTGTCCAAATCGTGCTGCGCTATTCTCGGATTTAATCTTATTTCTTTTAAAACGCTTTCTTTTTGTTTCTTTTTCGCTTCCTTTTCCTTTTTTTCTTCTTCGTATAAAAATTTATGATAATCCATTATCTTGCACACCGGCGGATTGGCGTTGGGGGATATTTCGACAAGATCCAGCCCGGCGGATCTGGCCATATTTAGAGCTTCATAAGTCGGTTTTATTCCTATCATCGTGCCGTCGGTAGCTATTAATCTAACCTGAGGCGTTTTTATATAATTATTTACTCTGTATCTTTTATCTGACAATTGAACCTCCCGTTTTATTATTTATTAGATAATTTTTTTCGATTTCAAATGAGAAACGACCCATATTTAGAAAGGAAAATGGCAGCAAATAAAACTCTTCATATAGATTATAATACAAGTTTTCTCGTTATTAGTCAAATTATTCGTATTTAAGAGATTCCACCGGATCTAAGTCGGCGGCCACTTTAGCCGGGTAGACCGAAGCTATAAAACCGGTCAACATCGCCGCGATTATTGCGGCCAAAACCATCCACCACTTGAACATTATCATATTCGTATCGCCTTTGGATTTTAAATATTCTATCGCCGCAACTCCCAAAACGGAACCGAAAATTCCTCCCAAAAAACCCAAAAGCACCGCTTCGAATACGAATTGTTTCATTATGTCGGATTTGGAAGCCCCCAGCGCTCTTCTTATTCCTATCTCTTTTACTCTGGAGTATATAGCGGCTAAAGAAACGTTCATTATTCCTATTCCGCCGGCAAAAATGGCTATTATGCCTATTATCATAACCGTAGTCATATCTCTTTTTTTATCCGCCATCTGGTCTTTCAGGACTTCTATATAGTCTCTCATATTAATAAAATCCGCGTTTCCTTTCCTGGATTTTATAAGTTCGGTTATGACTCTTTTGTATTTTTCTATCGTTTCTTTTTGGCCGGTATCTATGTTTATTCCGTCTATAGCGTCTTCTTTTTCGTTCATCGAGTATCCTTTTAAAAAAGACTGCATGCTCGATATCGGCATAAGAATATTGGGTTCCCACGAACCTACGCCTATAAAAGATTTCGGATTTTGTTCTTGGGGAGGTTCTTCAAGGACGCCTACCACCTTGAAAGTTTGATTTCCTATGTATATGTCTTTTCCTAAAAGCTCGTTATGTTTTACGTATTCTTGAAATTTATCTTTCCATCTGTAAAACTTCATCCATTTCGGTTTTTTTAGCCATCCTCCTTCTTTTATCACCACGCAAACCTTGGATTTGTTTTCTATGTCGTAATCGTTTATAAATCTTCCTTTCAGTTTATATATCCATCCTCTTTTTTTCCATTCGGGGGTTATTCCGGTTACTCCCACATATTCCTTAAATTTAGACTGAACGTCGTAAAATCTTACCCATTTATTGGAATAAGGGGAAACCATATAAAGCTCCGGGAATGATTTTCTTATGGCGTAGGCGTCGTATAAATTGAGATAAGATTTGGATTTATTATCGTAATCGTCGTCCCATCTGCGTTTTGTTTCAATGTTTATTCTCCCGGGCCCGTTTACTTCTACCGCTTTGCTTATTCTATAGCTCATAGAGTAGGTAAGAGTCAAAGTGTATATTATGGATATGACGCCTATCATTATGGAAAAAAAACTTAAAAAGGACCTTACTTTATGGTGTTTTATTTCGTTCAACGACGATTTTATTATTTCAGAAGTTTTCATCTATTTTACCGTCCTTGATTTTTATTATTCTGTCGGCTATTTTAGAAATGGATATGTCGTGGGTTACCATAAGTATAGTCATATTTTCTTTTTTATTTAGGTTTTTTAAAATTTCTACCACTTCCATCGCGTTTTTGGAATCTAAGTTTCCGGTAGGCTCGTCCGCCAATAAAACGGAAGGAGAATTGATAAGGGCTCTGGCTATTGCGACTCTTTGTTTTTCTCCACCGGAAAGTTCGATTATGGAGTTTTTTGTTTTTTCTGATATGTTTAACCACTCGGCTAATTTTTTCGCTTTTTCTACCGCCCTTTTTTTGTCGGTATTTAAATAAAGAGCCGGGAGTATTATGTTTTCAAGAGCGGAGAGTCTCGGGAGCAAATTGAAAGATTGAAATATAAATCCTATTTCTTTTCTTCGTATGACTGTTCTTTTATAATCGGAAAAATTCGAGACATTTTCATTTTTAAATAAATATTTTCCGCCGGAAGGAGCGTCTAAAAATCCGGTTATGTTTAATAAAGTGGATTTTCCGCAGCCGCTAGGCCCTAAAAGGCATATAAACTCCCCTTCTTTTATTTCTAAGTTTACTCCCTTCAACGCCTGATAATATCCGCCGCCGAAGCGGTAATTTTTAGTTATATTTTCAAGTTTTATCATTTTCGCTTTCTATGTTCAAAGGCTTATCGGTATATAACTCGTCCCCTTCTTTTACTCCGCTTAATATTTCCACATCGGTGTCGTTTCTTATTCCGGTCAAAACGGGAGTTTTCTTAGCTTTTTTTGTTTTCGGATTATAAACATACACGAAATTTGCGCCGTATTCGTTGAATAAAGCGGATATGGGTATTTTTATTATGCCGCTTTTTTTCTCTATCGAGGCGGTAATCCTTGCGGTCATATTGGGAAGGGCGTTTATTTTTTGATCTATCTCTATTTCTACAGGATAGGTTTTTGAATTCAAAGAAGACGCCAGGGATATCGTCGAAATTTTACCTTTGACTTTTTGATTTACGGCGTCTATCGTTATATCTACTTTCATCCCTTTTTTTATTTTTAAAATATCTACCTCGTTAACCTCCACTTTCGCTATCATTCTTTCCATATTTGCTATTTTCATAACGCAGGTCGGGTTGTAATCCGCCTGACCTGTTATTCTTTCACCAACCTTTTTAATTTCGCTTGTTCGATTTGAATATCCATCATCTGAAGAACATGGCATTACAACGCCGTTTATCGGGCTTTTAATTTCTATGGGGACGAATTTGTCTGCGGCGCTTGAGCCGGGTTGTACTACCAAAAGCTTATCTCCTTCTTTTACCTCGTCTCCTTCTTTAAAAAACATTTCGGATATGACACCGCTTACGGGAGAATATACTTCTCTAACGATTTTCGGCTGTATGTATCCCGTCTCGTTAAACATTATTTCTATATCGCCTTTTTCCGCTTTTACTTTCTCTATGTCCGCCTCTACCACCGAGTATTTTTTATAAGCTTTAAATCCGTAGAAAACCCCGGATAATATTATCGCGATTATTAAAGTTTTATATAACCTTTTCATATTATTCTCCGTTCCATAGTTTTTCGCCCATGGCTTTTTTAAGCGAAATGATGGATAAATAAAGTTCGTAATAAGACTCGGCTACCTCGGTATTTGCGTCCAGCTCGTCTTTTTGGGCGTCTATAAGGTCTATTACCGAGGCTTTCCCTTCGGCATATTTTTGTTTTATTATATCCAGATTATCTCTTGAAATTTTTATTTTTATTTTTGCGACTTCATATCTTTTTATGACGTAAGAAAGCGAAAGCAGGGCGGCTATAACCTCTTTTTTTATCGATATTTCCGTTTCGTTTAACTTTCTTTTTAGTTGTTCCAATTCGGATTCAGCCCTGTATTTCTGAGCGGATTTATCGACAAGTTCGGAAGGCCCGAAAGGATAAAACATAGAGAAGGAAAGCGAATAATTAGTGTCTTTTTTGTTGGAAAGACTCAGTATGTTTTGTCTGGAATATGAAAAATCCAATTTTAATTCGGGATATAGATTTATTTTAGATTTTTTGAATTCGTTTTCTTTTATTTTTAAGTTTTTTTTAAGCGTGTCTATTTCTTTTCTGTTTTTAAGAGCTTTTTCTACCGCTTCCGTTTCCCCGGGGATTTTAATGTTTTCGTCAAAGACTATATCGGATAGCGTTTCTTCCTTTAACGGGTCTTCGTAATAAAGAGAATTGAAATTCATAAGAGAGTTTTTAAGATAATTTTGTTGGGATAGGTAATAAAGTTCCGCCGTTTTCAAATTCAATTCGGATTTTAAAAGGTCGGAATAGCTTCTTAGGCCTTCGTTGTAATAAGATTTTGTTTTTTCGTACTGTTCTTCGTAGGATTTTTTGTTTAATTTCGAAACTTCCAGAAGTTTAATCGCTTTTAAATAATTTATGTAGGTATTTATCGCGTTGTAGCTGATTTCTTGTTTGGCAAGCCACAGATTGTTTGAGGATATTTCGAAATTTATAAAGGAATTTTTAAGATTTAAATCGTCTTTGAAATTGTTAAAGATATTTTTAGATACTGAAAGGTAAGAAGAGGAATAATCTTTTTCAAAACTCAAGTTTTTTTTATAATCGGAATATAAATCCGTCGAAAAATTATAGCTTATTTGCGGAAGATACATATCGTAGAGCTGGTATATATAGCTTCTTTTGGAATATTCCAGTTCTTCTTCCTGTTTTTTTATCTCGTGCGAAACTTCAAGGTTGCGCCTTAGATAGTTTTCTATGGTTATTTCTGAAGAAAGGTTTACGGCCGTTAAAAATAGAAAAATCAAATTCATAATTATATTGTATAATAAAAACTATGGATGCGAATAAAATAAGGGAATATATAAAAGAAAAAGGTTATCCCGATTATAGATTTAACCAGATAATCGAGGCTGTTTTTTCGGGCAAAATTTCTTCTTTCGCCGAAATAACTTCCATTCCGAAAAACGTAAGAGAAGAGTTAGATAAAAAATTTTCTTTTTTTTCGTTCAAAAACTTAGGAGTTTTTAATTCGAAAAACGATAAAGCCTTTAAGTTTCTTTTCGAGCTTTACGACAAACACAGGATAGAAACGATGGTATTCGAAAAAGGAGAGGGGGAGTGGGTGGTTTGCGTTTCTTCTCAGGTAGGGTGTCCCGTGGGCTGTTTGTTCTGCGCTTCGGGAAAAAAAGGCCTTAAAAGAAATTTAGATTGGGAGGAGATTGTCGATCAGGTGCTTTTTGCCAAAAATCATATTTTAAAAAAGAAACTCGGAGATATTAAAAGAATAGTTTATATGGGAATAGGAGAGCCTCTTTTTAATTACGATAACCTTATTAAAAGCATAGAAGCGATAAATAGATATATTAAAATAGGTAAAAGACACATATCCGTTTCCACATTCGGATATATACCGAGGATAAGGGATTTCGCCAAAGATATGCCTCAGGTGAACTTAGCCTTATCTTTACATTCGGCGGTTCAAGAAAGAAGAGACGAACTGGTCCCCTTTTCTTCCAAATATCCTCTTTCCAAACTTAAAGACGCTCTTTCCGATTATCTTAATATAACCAAAAGAAAAATTTTCATAGAGTATGTTATGATAAGAGGCGTAAACGACAGAGAAAAGGACGTTTATAAGATACTTAATTTCATAGATTCCATATCCAAAAGAAAGTATTTTACCGTAAATTTAATACCTTACAATCCGACTTCCAAAGAATTCGAGTCTTCGTCTTACGAGAGGATAAAAGAGTTTTGTAATCTGCTAATTTCCGAAGGAGTGAATTCCACCGTAAGAAAAAGTTACGGTTCCGATATAAAAGGAGCCTGCGGACAGTTGGCGGGGTATTGAATAGGACTTTGGTCCCACAGATTTGCTTCCCGAATTTCCTTGATTATAATCAAAATAAATATTAAAATGTATGAAATTGACAAGGAGGAAATATGTTAAAAGTGTTATTATCGGGCTTACTTCTGCCGATATCCGTATTTGCGGAAGTAAACTTCGATGGGAATAAAAATAATATAAAAGAAACCATGATTAATGTCGAGACCCCCGCTCCTCAGGTCTCAAAAGCGACAAAGACTACCAAAGAATGGACGATAATGGTATTCTTAAACGCTAAAAACGACTTAGAGAGGTTCGGCATAAGCGATATGAACGAAATGGAAACCGTAGGCTCCAACGATAATTTGAACATTGTCGTTCAGATGGGAAGAATAAAAGGTTACGATTCATCAAACGGAGACTGGACGGGTGTTAGAAGATATTATGTTACCAAAGATACAGATAGATCCATAATAAATTCTCAACTGATCGAAAACATGGGCGAAGTGGATATGGGAAGCTATAAAACTCTTATAGATTTCGCCAAATGGGCGAAAAAAACTTATCCGGCCAAAAAATACGCCCTCATAATATGGAACCATGGTTCCGGATGGGAAAAGGGTTTTAAATCTTCCGTAACAAAAGGTATTTCGTACGACGAGCAGAGCGGAAACCACATAAACACGCCGCAGTTGGGCATGGCTATGAAAGAAATAGGAAAAGTGGATATTTTGGATTTTGACGCCTGCTTAATGCAAATGGCTGAAGTAGCTTATGAAATAAAAGATTATGTTACATACATAGTGGCTTCCGAAGAAACCGAACCCGGAGACGGGGATAGCTATGATGGATTCCTTTCAAAGTTAACCGCAAATCCGACTATGGGGCCTCTGGATCTCGCTAAAGCCATAGTCGACGCTTACTCTTCATACTATTCTCAGAAAGGAGAAGGCACCACTAAATCGGTTATAAGAGCTGAGCAGATGCCGGGCCTTTTAGATGCGGTTAATAATTTCGCTTACGCTTTATCTCAGTCTAACGACAAGACCGCGATTAAAAATGCGGCATCGTCGGCTCAGTCTTACGCGATAAGCGATAACAAGGACTTATATCATTTCGCAAAGCTTTTATCTAACTCGAATAACGCCGAAGTAAAAGCCAAATCTCAGGCTCTTATGGACTTTATAAAAAACAAACTTGTCGCTTATAATAAAACCACAAACGGCGGGTACAGCTGGTACGGCAGTTCCGATTATTCCAATTCTTACGGAATAGCGATATATCTGCCTTCTTATTCCGTAGCCAGCGGTTATACCGACCTTCAGTGGTCTAAATATTCCAACTGGGACGAGTTCTTGGTATGGTATACGGGAAAAGACGCCACAACCACGACTACGACTCCCTCTACTCCTTCAACCGGTTCTTATTACGACTGGTTGTTTGGCGGTAAGATATAAAATTATTAGACTAAAAAGTTGAAGCTTAAAGAGGCGGTTTTAAAAAACCGCCTCTTTTTTTATAGAATATATTAATCGGGCGGTTAGCTCAGCGGTTTAGAGCGTTCGCCTCACACGCGAAAGGCCAGAGGTTCAAATCCTCTACCGCCCATTGCTGGTACTAAGCGACAACTGGTAGTTGTCGCGCGAGGATTTGAAAGTCCGCAGTAAAACTTTCGCATACAGTTTTGCGAGGAGCGGCCCGCGAAAAAATTAGCGGCAAGCGTTTTTATTTGCGGGAAAATCCTCTACCGCCCATTGCTGACGAAACTAAGTTGAAAGTTTAATGTTCAATGTTGAAAGTCATAAAAAAGAGAGTAGAGAGAAGGGGTTAGAAAATAGGGCTATAAAGTTGTAAGTCTAATGTTCAAAGTTGCACGAGAGGAACATAAAGTCGTAAGTTTAAAGTTAAAAGTTTTACGTTTATTCAAATAGCCAGTCATCTAATCTTCCGGTCATCCAATCCTCTAATCGTCTAAATCTCCATTATGTGCTCGGGTTGACACAATCGTTTTTTTTTTTTTTTTTTTACAATATATAAGTGGGAGGAGTAATGAAAATTATAATAATCGTTATAGGTTTGTTTTTTAGCTCCAATGTTTTTTCCGATGATAATGCGGTTAGTAAAGAGGTATCAGTAAAACCGACGCAAAGCGCCGTAAAAACCGATACAGCCGAATATATAACTCAGCCGGAGTTTGAAAAGATATTAAAAGAAGCCGAAGATAAATTAAAAATGGAAAAGGACAAAAACAAAAGATTTAGAGATTATGTTTTTGAGCTTATAAACATAAAACGAGAGATGTATCCGCATGAGAAAGTAAAAGCTGGTCTTGCGCTTGAAGAGATGAAAGAGAAGTATCCCGATATGGCTATTAAAATATTTTCGAAAGAAATAGAATTAAATAAAAACAATCCTAACGCTTATTATGAGAGAGCGGGTATTTATACTAAGATTTGCTATAAAACAAACGAAAAAAATAAATGTCAAAAAGCGGTTAATGATTACAAAGAAGCGCTAAAATATATTAGAAGCGATAAAGAATTGGATATATGGGGAGTGCCATTTAGAATGTTGATATACGATAGGCTTGGATTTATTTATGAAGATACTGCTATTAAAGACTTAAATTTGGCTTTACTTTATTATACCAAAGCTATAGAATCCGATACTTTTAAGCCGAGTGCGGAATATTTCGAAAGGGCGAGTTTATAAAACAGTTAAAGAGTATGATAAAGCTATAGAGGACTTAAAACTATATAAGAAATGCACAACCAATACCGATTCGGATAAAGAAAATAAAATTTATGGGTTATGCCATGATTTGTATCAAGAAAGCGGACGAGAATTTATAAGAGAATGTCCTACAAGAGAAGAAATTGAAAAAAAACTAAAAATTAAATTTAAAGAGGAAGTAAATCAAGAATAGTTAGTTATAGCTAAATATTGATTGAGGAGTATTTACTCCGGTTTTTCCAGTTTTTCTTTTAAAATTTGGTATTCTCTTTCCAGTTCCTGTTGTCTTATTACGAATTTTTCTTCCAGTTCCAGTTTTCTTTTTTCGTATTTTTCTATAAGCTCTTTCTCCTGTTTTATCATTTTATCCAGAGTTTCTTTTTCTCTTTCTATCGATTCCGATTTGATTCTGTATTCGTAATCCAATTGTTTTTTAAAATCTTCGGTTTCTTTTTTGTATCTTTCTTCTATGTTTTTAATGTTTGTGTCGTAATCTAAAATTTTTTTGTTAAGCTCTCTGGTTTTTTCTTTTAATTCTTTCTGAAGATTTTGTATTTCGGAGTTTAATCTTTCTCTCGTCTCGTCTTCCAATTTTCTTTCTTCTATCATCTTGTCGTATAATTTTTCCAAAAGTTCGTATTTGTTTTTTAATTCCGAGTTTTTTGCGGAGTATATCTCTTCTATGGACATTATTAATTTGGATTCCCTTTCTTCGTATATTCGTTTCAATTCTTCTATCTGGTTTTTGTATTTGTTTTCTATTTCGGTTCTTATTTTATCTATCGATATTATTACGTCGTCTATCTTGCTTTTATCGGTACTTTCTTTTTCGGTTATTATTTCTTCTATATATTTTATATATCTTGACTCTATTTCGTTTATCTTTAACGAGTATTCCTTTTCAAGGTCTTTTTTAAGGTCCAGTAGTTTCAATGTAAATTCGGATTCTATTAAACCTTTTTCTTTTCTTAGAGTTATTCTTTCCTCTTCTACTTCGTTTAGTTTTTTGGTTAAAGATTTGGAAAGTTCGTCGTATATTCTAATTTCTTTTTCTTTGTTTTCGAATTCCGATTTTATTATTTCCATTTGCATTTCTTTCTCTCTTTTTGCGTTTTCAAGTTCGGCTATTTTTTTGTCTTTTTCTTTTAAAGAATCGTTTAAACTTTCGATTATCTTTTCTTTTTTGTTTTCAAGTTCGGCGTATTCTTTGTAAATTCTTTCAAGTTCAAAAGAATTTTTTTGTTTTTCTCTTTCTAATGCCGAATGAAAGGAATTCTTGATATTTTCAAGATTCTTTTTAAACTGCTCCGATATTGTTTCCGTTCTTTTAACCGACTGTTCTTTTATCTGAGCGAAAATTTCTTCAAAATGATTTTCTATAATCGAAATTATTTTTCCGTTTTCCTCTAAGTTTTCCGCCAGTTTGGCGTTTGTGGTTTCGGTCAATTTTTTAAATTCTTCCCCGATTTTTTCCCTGAATTTTTTCTGCTTCGATTCAAGGGAATTTAGGGTATCGTTTATTTTTTTTATATATTCGAGTTCCAGTTTGTTTTTTTCTTCTAAAAATTTTTCTCTTAAAGTTTTTACGGCTTCTTCTTTTTCTTCTTTTAATCTTATAATCTTTTTTTCTTCCTCCTCTCTAATCCCGGATATTTCCAGTTTTAACTTTTCTATTTCCAGTTTAAGCTCTTTTTCTTTTTCTTTTTCCGATACCAATTGTCTTTCTTTTTCTTCGATCTTTTTTAAAAGCTCTTTTTCTCTTAGTTCAAACATTTCGGTTATTGCGGAAATCTCTTTTTCTTTAAGTTTCATATAAAAATCTTTTAATTCTTTTTCTTTTTCTTTTAAAATTTCTTTGATTTCCGCCCTTTCGTTTTCTACGGACATCCTTTCTTTTTCCAATTCCTTCTTTTTTATTTCGAACTTTTCCTTTTCCGCCTTTAACTCCGCTTCTTTTTCCGAATAAAATTTTTCTATTTCTTTTCTTCTTATTTCGTATTCTTTTTTTAGTATGGTTATTCTTTGTTCGTTTTCCGATTTTATCTCTTCTATTTCCGTTTCGTAATCTTTTTTTATCTCTTCTATTTCTTTTTTATGATTTAAAGAGATTCTTTTTATCTCTTCCGACTTAAATCCGATTTCTTCTTCGAGTCTTATTATCTTATTTTCATATTCCTTTCTTATGTTTTCTATTCTCAACTCGGAGTGTCTCATTATGGATTCTATTTCTTTTTTTCTGTTTTTTTCGTTTTCTTCGATAATCTTTCTCTGTTCTTCTTCAAATTCTTCCCTCAAAACCCCTCTTAATCGATTTAATTCTTCCTGCTTTTCTCTTTCTTTTTTGTTTTCCGCTTCTTTTAATTTTAAGCCGTGTCTCTCTTCCAGAGTTTTCCTGACCATTTCCAGTTTTTCCAGGTATATTTTTTCTATGGCTTTAACCTGCTCTTCGGTTTCTTTCGAATATCTTTCTTTTATGAAATTTATTTCAAAATTTATTCTGTTTCTTTCTTTTAAAAGTTCCTCGTCTTTTTCTCTGTTTAGTTTTTCGGCAAGCTCTTTGAAGTTGTTTTCAAGGTCCTCTTTTCTTTTCTCAAATTCCGTTTCCAGCAGTTTCTTTTCCTCATCTATTTTTTTCTTTTCAATTTCCACCTCTTCTCTCATTTTTAACGTTACTTCTTCCATTAAATTTTTATATCTGTTCCATATCTTTTTTTCTCTTTCCGTTATCATTTCTATAAGTTCTTTTTCTCTTCTGGCTATTTCGTTGTCTTTGGATTTTAAGAGGGTTTCAAATTCTATGTCTTTTAGCTTTTTTAGTTTGGATATTTCTTCGAAATGAGAATTTTTTATTTTTTCTATTTCCTCTTCCCGTTTTTTTAATTCCGAAGAAAGTTCGAGTATAATCTTGGCTTCGTCGAGTTTTTCAATCTCCGGGCTTTCTTTTTTTTCCAATTCCCATTCCATAATGTTTCCGATTATTTTTGGTATTTTTTCCTGAGTTCCTCTTCTTTTTCCGCTATTTCTCCGAGCATCGTATTTCTTTCCATCTCAAGCTCGTCGTATTTGGCTTTTATTTTGTCTTCCATTTCTTTTCTTTTTAAACTAAATTCTTTTTGCCATTTCTCTATTTTTAAATAATATTCTTTTTCAAGTTCTATCATCTTGTTTTCATATTCTTCGTTTAGTTTCATCTTGAGCCTGTCTATTTCTTCAAGTCCCGCGGATATTTTGTTTTCAAGTTCCGCTCTTTTCTTATCAAACTCGGCTTCCAGTAATTGTTTTTCTTTTAATATTTTTTCCGCTCTTTGTTTTTCCCACTCCGTTTTTTCCTTTTCAAAATCGGATATGAATTTTTGCCTCAACAGTTCGTAGTCTTTTTCCATTTTTTCTTCTTTTTTCTTAAAAGACATTTCCATTTCCGCTATTTTTGTTTCGTATGTTTTTCTTATTCTTTCTTCGGTTTCGGCTTTTTTCCTTTCGTATTCCCTTAAAAGAGAGTTTTTATATGTTTCAAGCTCGGCCTGCATTTCTTTTTCTTTTTCCGCCGCTTTTTGCTCGTATTTTATCTCCATTTCTTTAATCTTTTGAGCGGTTTCTTTAATCATATTTTCTTTTAACTCGGTTATCTTAAAATTAAGCTCCGCCTCTTTCTCTATCTGTCTTTTCTCAAGCTCCAATTTTTTCGCGTAATACTCTTCCTCAAGTCTGGATTTTAGGTTTTCTATTTCCTTTCTCTGATTTTCTATGCTCATTTCCTTAGACTTATAAAGTTCGGCTATCTTTTTCTTCTCTTCTTCCAATTTTAACCTGTAATGAGATTGAAGTTCTTCGTATTTTTGCGGAAGATTTTTTAACTCCTTATCAAGCTCTTCTTCTTTTATGGCGATTTCCTTTTTTAAAGCCGATATCCTTGCTTCGTAATCTTTTTTAATTTTTTCTTTTTCGGCTTCAAGCCTTTCTTTTAATTTTATCTCCGTTTCTTCTTCTTTTTCTTTTTTAAACCTTTCCATCTTTTCCTCAAATTCTTTTCTCAATTTTTTCTCTATCTCCGTTTCTTTTTTCATCATATTTTGGTTTAGTTGTTCTTCAAGCTCGTTATAACTTTTCCTAAGCATTTCCCTATATCTCAAAACTTCCCTTTTTACTTTTTCTCCGGCTTCCTCTTCCATTTCCTTCCTTTTTTCTTCAAGCTCCGCTTCTCTGGTTTTAAATCTTTCCTCTAATTCTTTTTTAAACATCTTTAATTTTTCTTCCGTTTCTTTATTTAACCTTTCTCTTTCCTCGTTAAGTTCTTTTAGCTTTATTTGATACCATTCGTTTTTTTCCGAGTTTGTTTGCTCTTCCGCTTCTTTTTTTAATTTTAAAAATTTTTCTTCGTATTCCGATATCAATTGTTTTTCTCTTTCCGCCCACTCACTTGCCCATTTTTTGTTAAGTTCTTCCGTTTTTTGTATAAGTTCTTTAGATTTGTTTGAGCTTAATTCCAACCAGTTTTCTTTTATTTTTTCGGTTATTTCGGCTATCTTTCTGGCGCTTTCTTCTTCATGTTTTTTGGTTTTTTCCAAATAATCTTTTTCCAATTTTTCTTTTAGATTTGAAAACTCCTTTTCTTTCAAATCGACGGCCGTTTTTAATTCGGCCCTTTCTTTTTCCAATTTGGCTTCGTATTCGGTTTTTATCTTTTCTCGTTCATCTTCAAGCGACAAAATAAATCTTTTTTTCTCTTCGCTTAAAGCTTCGGCCGCTTTTCTTATTTTATCCAAAAACTCTTTTCTTAGCGTCTCTTCCCGGTTTTTCAATTCGTCTAAAAAAACGCTTTTTTCTTCGTCTAAACTTTTTCTTAGCTCTATCTCTTTTAATTTGTATTCGTTTAAAATTTCGTTTTTAAATCTCTCTAAAGCCTCTTTGTTGGCTTTTTCGGCGGCTTCGTTTCTTTTAGCCAATTCTTCTTCTTTCGTTTTGTAAAATTTTAAAAGCTCGTCATATTTTTTTTCAAACTGTTTTGTTAATTCTTGCTCGGATATTTCTTTTTCCATTCTATATCTTTCTATAAGCTCTTTTTCCAATTTTTCATATCTTTCTCTTAAATTTTTTTCGCTGGTTTCGTATTGCCGTTTGTAGTTTTCTATTACGCTTTCAAGCTCCTCGTCTTTTTTTGCGGAAAACTTTTTTATTTCTTCGCTAAGAGAAAGTTTTAAAGCGTATATTTCGTTTTCTTTTAGGGAAAGCTCGTTTTTCAAAAAATTTATTTCTTCGCTAAGTTTTCGCTTTGATTCGTTAAAATGCTCGGTTTCTTCTTTTATTATCTCCGACCTTATTTTTTCTTTTAAATCCCGCTCCAATTCTTCCTGCGATTTCGCCACCGCTTCCCATTTTTTAACGGTTTCCTGCCATTTCGTCACCAGATTTTGATTTTGCTCTATTTTAATTTTCATATCTCTTATTTGGGATTTAAGTTCGCCGTTCTCGTTTTTTTCTTTTTCAAATTGCTCTCTTAAAGAATAGAGTTTTTCTAGGGCCCATCTTAGCGCCAGCTTGGCGGTTTCAAGATCCGTTATTGTGGAAGGGTCTAATTTTTGTTTTTCGTCGAAATCCATCTTGCCTCCGGGCAATTTAACACTAAAACTATTATAGATAAATTTTGCTCTCCATAAACATATATTAGCCTTTTCTTTTTTAATATTTGTTTAAATTTTGTTAAATAAATGTTTCGAGGAAAACAAAAAATGATAAAATTATGGATAGATTTTATTATGGGACTTTTCGGGTTTTAAATCATATAAAGGAAGGTTTTATGGAACCGAAATATAGCTTTGAAAAGAGAATAGTGTCGCTCGCTTATATGATTTTTAAGAGTTTAAATGCGGATGGGATAACGCTTTTCGATTTTAGAAAACTTAAAAACATATACGCTTTCGGCGGAAAAATAAAAATTTCCAATCATAAATTTTCTCTTTTTTCTCAAGTTCATACGAGTTTGGTAAAAAATAAAATTTTTGCAAAAGACCCTATGAAAGACTCCGGTTTTAAATCTTACGCTTTTATTCCCGTTTCTATTCCGGGGTTTTTTAGCTACGGACTTTTTGTATTTTCTTTCAAAGAAAACTTTTTTAAAGGAGATGTTAATAAATACCTCAACGATATAGAGGCTCATATAAAAAGTTGTCTTTTAAGGGAAGATCAGGGGATAATAAACAATATTTTTATTTCAAGCGGAATATCCGCTTACGCCATACATGAGATGATTTTCGATAAAAATAAAAATCCCATAGATTATGTTTTTTTAGATTTAAATAACGCTTTTGAAAAGATGACCGGACTTAAAAAAGATTACGTAAAAGGAAAAAAGGTTACCGAGGTTATAAAGGGAATAGAAAACGAAAAATTCATAAAAAAGTACGGGGAAGTGGTTAAAAAGAAAAAGAATATAATATTCGAAGAGTATTCTCCGGCGCTTAAAAGATGGTATTTAATAAACGCTTTTTGGGTCGGAGGAGATGGGTTTGCCACATTGTTCTACGATATAACGGATAAAAAAGAAAAAGAAAACAAAATTAAAGAGAATGAAGAATGGTATAAAGGAGCTTTTGAAAATAGTAACGCCGTTAAACTTATAATAGACCCTCAAACCGGCCGGATAGTCGACGCCAACAAATCCGCTGTTAAATTTTACGGATATTCGAAAGAAGAGCTTATATCCATGAAAATATCCGATATAAACATAATGAAAAAAAAGGTTTTTAAGGATTTAAAAAACGCCGAAAAGGGAGAGAAAAAAGTTTTCGATTTCGTTCATAGATTAAAAGACGGAAGATTAAGAAACGTTAGGGTTTATTCTTCTCCTTTTTACAAAAAAGGAAAAATATACCTTCATTCTCTAATATTCGATACTACCGAGGAGTTGAAAAATAAAAAAAAGCTGGAAATGCTTTTTAATATTATGAATAAAGCTTCGGACGAGTTTTATTTGTTTAGAGCAAAAGACTTAGTTTTCGAATATGTAAACGATACCGCTTTAAATAATCTTGGATATTCCAAAGAAGAAATCTTAAAAATGACGCCGCTTGACATTAAGCCGGAGTTTTCCAAAAACGAGTTTATTAAATTCATATCTCCTTTAAGAAATGGAACCGTAGATAGGAAAGTTTTTAGAACTTATCATAAAAGAAAAAACGGAAGTTTGTATCCGGTCGAAATTCGTTTAAACAGTTATTTTTTCGACGGAGATCTTTATTTTTTCGCGGTCGGCGAGGATGTGGCCGAAAAAATAGAAAAAGAAAATAAATTAAATCTTTTAAACAAAATGTATTTGACTTTAAGCCAGGCTAATCAGTCGATGGTAAGAGCCGAAAATGAAAAAGAGCTTTTCGATAATCTCGTTAAAATAGCGGTGGATTACGGCGGATTTTTGGGATGCTGGGTTGGTTTTAAAGGTGAAGCCAATAATCTAAACGTTTTTTCTTGCTACGGAGTTAGCCGAGAAGACATGGAAGAAACAATAAAAATCCTTTTCGTTAAATACAAAGGCAAACCGTTGTCGATAACTCAAAAAGCTTTTATAAATAAAGAAGTCGCCATAGATAACTCGATAGCGGGACTCCTTCCGCGATATACTTCAAAAATTATAAAAAAATATAACGCTAAAAGCGGAGCCGCGTTTCCGGTTTTTGTCGGTCGGGAAATTCGATTTACCGTAACTTTTTATTCCGATAAAGAAAATTTCTTCTCAAAAGATATGATTAATCTTTTAAAAGAGCTTGTAATGGATGTGGAATACGCTTTGTCTAAAATGAAATCGGAAAGAGATGTCGAAGAGAGCGAGAAAAAATATAAAGCGATATTTGAAAATTCAAGCGCCGGTTCTTGTATAGACGAGATAATTTACGACAAAAAGGGCAAACCCGTAGATTATCTTATACTCGACGTAAATAAGGCCTTTGAAAAAATAACCGGTATAAAAAGAGAAGAAGCCTTAAACAAAAGGGCAAGCGAGGTTTATAAAACGAAACAAATACCTTATCTGGATGTTTTTGCAAGAGTAGTAAAAACCGGCGTTTCCCAAAATTTTCAGGGATATTTCCCCACTTTTAAAAAACACATAAATATGAGCGTAAGCCGATTTTCGGAAAATAGATTTTCTACGGTTTTTACTGACATAACGGAAGAGGTGATTTATAAAGAAAAACTTGAAAAGAGCAGTATCATGCTGTCGAAATTATCGAGCGATTTTGAAGAAAATATCAAAAAACTATGCGATCTTATGTGTTATCTATTAGACGGCGATTTGTGTTTTTATCAAAGATTTGAAAAAGATAAATCCGGAAGTATGAGTTTTTATAATCTTCCCGACGCTTTGAAAGAAAATTTCAAGAAAAATTATAATTATTTTCAGAGATTTTTGAAAGACTCGAATCAATTCTTTTTTATTAAAGATTTAAGATCGGAAAGCTTAAGCGACATTTCCGAAAAGGGTTATGTCTCTTGCCTGGGGTTAAAAGTTAAAACGGAATACGGCTTTAAAGGTCTAATATTTGTTCTTTGGAAATGGGAAAAACAAATTCCGGAAGTTGAAAAACATTATATGTTTCTCGTATCGACCACGCTTTCCAACGAAGAGGAAAGATACGAAGAAAAGAACAACATAATGATTCTAAACAACAGATACCAATCTCTTGTTAATAATATGATAGATCCTGTTTGCATATGGAACAGGGACACTACGGTATTGTTTGCAAATTCCGCTTATAAAAAAACCTACGGAGATTTGATAGAAGGAAAAAAATGGATAGATTGGGTTAAAGAAGAAGAAAAAGAAAAAATATTTGAGAACATAAAAAAAATCTTTAAAAATAAAAACGTTTTTAGATACGAGCATGTTTCATACGATAAAAACGGCAAAGAAATATGGCACGATTGGGTGGATGTTCCGATTGTAAACGAAAAGGGAGAAGTAAGCTATGTGCAGTCTTCTGGAAGAGAAATAACCGAAAGAAAGGTATTCGAGTCCGAAATAATCAAACTTAAAACTGCGATAGAGCAGGCTCCTTTCGCTATAGTCATAACCGATAAAAACGGAACGATTGAATATGTCAATCCTTGGTTTGAGTATATAACCGGATATTCCAAAGAAGAGGCCATAGGTCAAAATCCGAGAGTCTTAAAAAGCGGGGAGCACGATTTTAATTTTTATAAAAATATGTGGGAGACCATATTAAACGGAAATGTCTTTAGAGCCAATATCGTTAACAAAAAGAAAAACGGAGAGTTTTTTGTCGAAGACGCCATCATATCTCCGGTAAAAAAAGGCGACGATATAACCCATTTTGTCGCTTTGAAAAGAGACATAACTTTGGAGTTGAAAAAAGAAAAAGATAGGGAACAAAAACAGAGGATGGAAACCGTGGGTTTGGTAGCAGGGGGTATAGCTCACGATTTTAACAATATACTCACGGCGATAATGGGTTCGGGTGAAATTTTGTTGGATGCGCTTAAAGGAAATAATGAGCTTTACGAAGATGCAAAAGAAATAGTCTCGGCCGCCGAGCGCGGAAGTTCGCTTGTAAAACAATTGCTTTATTTTTCAAAGAAAGACGTGGTTAATAAAAAAGTTTTGGATTTGAATAAGTTTATCGTGGAATCCAAAAAAATGTTTGAAAGAATGATAGGCGAAAAGTATTTAATAAATTTGGAATCTAAATCCGAAAATGTTTTTGTTTACTCGGATGAAAACTCCATAAATCAGATTCTTATAAACCTTATAACAAATTCGAGAGATGCCATGCCTAACGGCGGAAACATAGACATATCGGTGGAGAAATTTTCGTCTTACGAAGACTTTTATCATAATGATCTTAGAATAGCCAAAGGAAATTACGCTTTGATTAAAGTAAAAGATTACGGCACCGGAATATCGGAAGATATAAAAGACAAAATTTTTATTCCTTTTTTCAGCACCAAAAAAGAAGGAACGGGACTCGGGCTTTCTACGGTATATTCTATAGTCAGAAGAAACAACGGGTATGTGGCTTTCGAGTCCGAAACCGGCAAAGAAACCTGTTTTTATGTTTATCTCCCGACTATTGAAAACAAAACGGAGGAAAAGATTTTTAAAGGGTCGGTCCCAAAAGAGGCGCTGGATTTTTCCGGGGTTAAGGTCGTTTTCGTAGACGACGAGGAAAGCGTAAGAAAATTGGGGGCGAAATTATTGAAATTTTTAAATATAGAAACTTATGTTTTCGATAACCCGCTAAAAGTGTTAAGTTATCTTGAGGAAAACAAAGTTTCGATAGACATACTTATTACGGATATGATAATGCCGGGAATGAGCGGTAAAGAATTGGCGGATAAATGTTTTGAAAAAAAACTGATAAAGGAAGTCATATATATATCCGGCTATAGCGAGGATATGATAGGAGAAGAAAAAATTAAAGAGATTGGGGATAGATTCCTTTTAAAACCTTTTAAAATAGAAGATTTTAAGAATAAACTTATAGAAACGATAAATAAGATAAAAAAATAATCCGATATATATATGAAGAAAAACGAGTTTAAAGAAAAGGTAAAAGGATTATTATTTGGAACCGCTGTGGGAGACGCTTTGGGTGTTCCGGTTGAGTTTAAATCGAGAGAATATCTCAAAACAAATCCCGTAAAGGATATGATATCCGGAGGGGTTCATAATCAAGCCGCGGGAACGTGGTCCGACGACAGTTCCCTTACATTTTGTTTGGCAGAGTCTTTGATAAAAGGCTTTAGTCCGAAAGATGTCGCGGATAAGTTTGTAAAAAGCGTATATGAAGGATACTGGACTGCAAACGGAAGGTTTTTCGATTTGGGATATGCTACCGGAGTTGCGATAAAGAAATTAAAATCGGGAGTAAGCCCTTTAAAATCCGGAGCCAAAACCGAAGATTCAAACGGCAACGGTTCTTTAATGAGAATATCTCCTCTTGTTTTTTATATATATAAAGAGCCTATTTTGGATAGATATAAAAAAACAAAAATAATATCTTCGATTACTCACGCCCATATGCGTTCGGTTATCTCTTGTTTTTATTACATCGAGTTTCTGAGGGGAATTCTTTTGGGCGAAGAAAAATTTGAAACGTATTCGAGATTAAAAAAGGAAATACCTTCTTTTCTAAGTTCGTTAAAAGTAAAAAACAAAGAAATAGAAATTTTTGACAAGTTGTTGTCCGGCGATATTTATAAGCTTAAAGAATCCGATATTTCAAGTTCGGGTTATGTCCTTCATACTCTTGAGGCAAGCGTATGGTGTTTTATGACTACCGATAATTTTAAAAATGCCGTTTTAAAAGCTGTTAATTTAGGCGAAGATACCGATAGCGTAGGCGCGGTTTCCGGGGCCATGGCGGGCCTTTATTACGGTTTCAGTTCAATACCTAAAAAATGGACAAAAAAACTGGCGAGATACGGGGATATAATTAAATTGAGCGATTCTTTTTATATTTTTCTAAAATAAGCATTAAATCCGGTAGGCTTTAGACCCTTGACAGGTCAAGAGAAAAGATTAAAATATAAATATGAAAGCGATTTTTTTAATAGCCGTATTTTTAAACCTGTTAAATTCCGAGGAAATAAGGCGTGTCAGTATATACGGGGAAGACGATAGAATGAATTATTACGAAGCGGATAGCGTTTCAAAGGCTTTAGCGTCATCCACCGTAGCCCTTATAAAAAAAAGCAATCTGGTTAGGTTGAACGATTCGATTTATGCCGTTAGAAACATTACTTTCGGTTCGAGATTCAATCTTCATTCTTCGGAAAAGTTTTTAAACGAGCCCTCGGTCGCCCATTGCTCGGGTTTTTTGTCTTCTTCCAATACCGCGGTCACCGCGGCTCATTGTTTTAACGAGATAAAATGCGAAAACACATTTATCGTTTTCGATTACGCCGTTAAAAGAGAAGGGGAGATGCCTCTTCAAATTTCCGCCGAAAATGTTTTTGAGTGCAAAAAAATTATTAAATCGGAGATAGACGAATCGGATAACGGAAAGGATTTTGCGGTTTTAGAGCTCGATAGGAAAACGGATAGAACGCCTCTCGCCGTTTCGAGAAATTTTAATTTGAAAGAAAACGATAGCGTCTTTGTTATAGGATATCCTTCCGGTCTTCCGGTTAAAATAACAAGGATGGGAAGCTCCAAAATAAGAAAAATTAACTCCAATACTTTTTTTACCGATCTGGATACTTTTAGAGGAAACTCGGGGTCGCCGGTTTTCGACGAAAAAACTCTTAAAGTGGTCGGTATAATTAAAAGAGGAGACAGGGATTTTGTTTACTCCTCGGATAACTCAAGCGTTTACGACCCCAAATATCCGCAACTTTACGAGCCGGGAAGCTCTTATAGGGTGGGCCAAAACGATGGGTTTGGAGAGATTTGCGTAAAAACTTCCGTTTTTGCTTCTTTTTTGCCTCAGAACGATCTTGAGAGGTTCTTAAATTCTAACCCGGGCGCGGTTAGAAGAATAGATGAAAGAAACGAAACAAGGCCGGCGGTTTATAACCCATGGACCGACTCTCCTCGGGTTGTCCCTGCGATTTACCATCCAGCGCCAAAACCGAATCCGGTAATGGAAATCTAATTATTTTTATCATATATCTTTTAATTCCTCGAGTTTGATTTTATCTTCCGCGTCTTTCTTAATTACTTCTATCTTCCCTTTTATTTCTATTAATTTTTCGTTTAATTCTTTGGATATGTTTACGCCTTCCTCGAAAAGTTTAATCGATTCTTCCAGAGGAGTTTCCTCGTTTTCCAATTTTGAAACTATTTCTTCCAATTTTTTTAATTTTGCTTCGAAATTTTCTTTGTTTTCTTTTTTCATATTTCCTCCGCTATTTATATATCTTTTTAATATCCGCATCCGCCGAACCTTCGGAAAATATCAGTTTTATTTCGTCCCCTTCTTTTAATTCCGAGGATTTTTTAACGGTTTTGTTTTTTATTGTCGCTATGGCGTATCCTTTTTTGGTTGGGGTTTTAGGGTCTAAGTTTTTAAGTCTTCCGTTTAAATTTTCCAATTTATTTGAAAAAAAAGATATTTTATCATCTATTGCGTTTATCGTTCTTTCATAAAGGTTGTCCAGAGATAAAACTTTGTTTTCTATTAAGCTAAAAGTATTTTTATATATTCTTGAGTTTACAAAAACGGAAAACCTTTGAAATATTCTGTGATATATTATTTTAAGCGCGGATAAAAGCCTTTTTTCTATTTGTTTAATATGGGTTATCAGATCTTCGGCGTTTTTCGCCACAATCTCTGCGGCAGCCGAAGGGGTCGGGGCTCTTAAATCGGCCACAAAGTCCGCTATTGTAAAATCGGTTTGATGGCCTACGCAGGATATTACGGGTATTTTGGAATTAGCTATAGCCCTTGCGACTATTTCTTCATTAAAAGCCCATAAATCTTCCATAGAACCGCCGCCTCTTCCGACCAGCAAAACGTCTATATCTGAAAGTTTTTCGTTTATTTCTTTTATGGCGTTTGAAATTTCTTCTTTTGCTCCTTCTCCCTGAACCTTAACCGGATATATTATTATGTTTATATGCGGAGCCCTTCTTTTTATTATGGATATTATGTCTTTTACCGCGGCTCCATAAATAGATGTTATTACTCCTACGTTTTTTGGAAAAGGCGGGATCTTTTTTTTGCGGCTATCGTCGAAAAGGCCTTCGGATTCAAGCTTTTTTTTAAGTTTTTCAAATTCTATCTGTAATTTTCCTACGGTTATCGGTATTATCTTTTTTACTATAAGCTGGTATTTGCTTTGTTTGTCGAATGTGGATATGTCGGCAAGTACCTTAACCAGAGTTCCGTTTTCGATATTTAAATCCTTTTGAGCCGACCATTTAAATAAAACGCAGGATATTAATGAGTTTTCGTCTTTTAAATCGAAATAAAAATGCTCTGAGGAGGATTTTTTAAAACCCGAAACCTCTCCTTCGACCCATATGTTATTAAAAGCGGATTTTAAAATATTTTTTATCTCGGCATTTAGCTCTGTTACCTTATAAACTATTTCCGCATCTTCCATATCAATCCAAAAGCCTTTTTTCTCCTTCCAATTTTTTTATGTCTTCTATATCGATATCGAATTCCATGCAGCCTAAATATCTGCCGTTAGCGTCTCTCAAAGCGTAGAATTCTATCAATATTTTATGTTTCGGTTCGTTTTCTTTTACTTTCATATCTATCCAGAATCTTGCGGTATTTCTTTTTCCTTCTTTCATTTCCCGGACTATTTTTTCGACCATATGAAGGCTTTTTTCCGGGTGGCATTCTCTGAAGTTTCTTCCCATGGCGACTATCGGCCTTCTAAAAATTCTCGTGTCGTGTTTGTTCCATCCGACCACCTCGTCTTTTGCGTTTATTACCGTTATTTCCCCCGGAATTGTTTCAAGTATGGATTTTACAAGCTCGGGATTTAGGCTGTCGTATATGTAACTTTCACTCATATCTCCTCCCTTTTTTAAATTATATAATAAAAAGGCTCTATATAGCTTACTGGACCCTAAACGGTTATGTATAATAAAGTGTGTAAAAATATGATAGTAGTAAGATATAAGGGAAG
>DYIF01000017.1 GCA_020723765.1 Elusimicrobium minutum | reverse complement strand
AAATGAGCGGTGAGCGAATTTTATTTGCGGGAGAGTCCCTCCTTGCCCATGCTTTGCGAGAAACAGCGGTAATATATTTTGCGGGAATTTTAAAAGTTTTAGTTTTAAAAAAGGACCTGGGAATTAAAGACGATAATTTTAAAAAGGGATTGGGTTGTTAGGGGGAAAGATGAAGAAGTTAATGATAATAGACGATAACGTTCAGTTTATTAATCTCGTAAAAGAATATTTTTCGGACGACTTTTTGATTTATACTTATTACGATTTTAAAAAAATATCCGACATAATAGAGCGAGTTTGTAAAATAATTCCCGATGTGATACTTCTCGACATAAATTTGGGAGTTGCGGACGGCGTAGCGGTTATAAAAGAATTTTTAACTCATGAGTGCCTTAAAAAAATACCGGTTCTAATACTTACTGCAAGCGATTATAATAGCGTTGTCGAAAGTATAGTAAAGAAGGAACCTAATGTTAAAGGTTTTTATTCGAAACTTACGCCTCTCGATTGTATTAAAGAAAAGATAGATTCCGTTATAGGCAAGGAGCAATTATGAGCGATAGAAACAAGGTTTTGGTCGTAGACGATAATCCTACGATGATAGACATAGTTAAAATGGCTTTGGAATCCGACTACGAGGTCGTAAGCGCGTCGGACGGAAGAGAAGGGATAAGTATGGCTAAGACATTTAAACCCGATGTGATTATAATGGACGTTATGATGCCTAACGTTTCCGGGATAGAGATGCTTAGAATGTTATTGTCGGACGATGAAACCAGAGATATACCGGTAATAGTTTTTACCGCAAGTCATTTCGACCCTTCTACGGAAATGGTTTTCAAAGTGGAAAGAAACGTTAAATCTTTCTTAAGAAAGCCCTGCACGGTAGACATATTGAAACAGCAGGTTAAATCCGCCATAGATTCCAGAAAAAATACCATTTAATAATTTGATATAATTATAGTTGTCGCCTTCAAGGGTTTCCCTTGAGGTTTTATTATTTTTAAAGTTTTTGGAGAATATATGGAAAAGACAGAAAAACAGAGCTATTCTCATACCGTTTTCCTTCCTAAAACCTCTTTTTCTATGAAGGCTAATTTGAATCAAAAAGAGCCTCAGATTTTAAACTTATGGAAAGAAAAAAATTTGTATTTTAAAATCCTTGAGAAAAACAAAAACTCGAAAAAATATTTTCTTCACGACGGACCGCCTTACGCCAACGGACATATCCACATAGGACATTCTTTGAATAAAATATTAAAAGATTTCGTTATAAAGTCTTATTCCGTTATGGGTTATTATACGCCGTATATCCCGGGTTGGGACTGTCACGGGCTTCCTATAGAACAACAGCTTTTAAAAGAATTAAAATTATCAAAAAGACACATAGACGATATACCTTCGTTTAGAAAAAAAGCGAGGGAGTTCGCTTTAAAGTTTATAAACATACAAAGAGAAGAGTTTAAAAGGTTGGGAGTTTTTGGAGACTGGGATAATCCTTATATAACGATGTCGAACGACTATGAGGCTACCGTCGTAAAGGCTTTCATTGAGCTTTATGAAAAAGGATATATAGAGAGAGATAAGAAAACGATTTACTGGTGTCCGGTGTGCGAAACCGCACTTGCCGATGCCGAGGTTGAATATAAAGATAAAGTTTCTCACTCCATTTTCGTTAAATTCAAGGTTTTAAAACCCGTGAAAGAGCTTTCAAAATTTGAAAATTTGTTTGTCGTGATATGGACAACTACTCCGTGGACTTTGCCCGCTAATATGGCCGCAGCCGTAAATAAAGACGAAAACTACGTGATAATAGAATCCGCCGATTCTCATATTATTTTGGCCGAAAAGCTATTGGAGCAGTTTTCTCAAATAACCGGAATTAAACCGGAGGTTAAATATAAATTAAAAGGAGAATCGTTGGTCGGTATGGAATATGAGCCGCCTTTAGCCGAATATTTGGACGATAAACATAGGTATAATAGAAAAGTAATAAATACCGATTTCGTAGATATGAGCACCGGTACCGGCATAGTTCATATAGCTCCTGGACACGGAGAAGAAGATTACTTTGCCGGCAAAAAATGGGGGATAGAGGTTTTTTGTCCGGTGGATGAAGCTGGAAAGTTTACCAAAGAGGCGGGGGAGCTTGCCGGAAAGTTTATATTCGAAGCCAATAAAGAAATAATAGACATACTTAAAAACAAAAATACTCTTTTAGGTCATAACGAAATATCCCATTCATATCCTCATTGCTGGAGATGTAAAAATCCGGTTATATTCAGAGCGACGGAGCAGTGGTTTTTAAAGATAGACAAAAACTCTTTGAGAGAAGATCTGGTTAAGAAATGTTCGGATGTTAAATGGGTTCCTTTTGGCGGATATGAAAGGATAACATCCATGATAAAACAAAGACCTGACTGGTGCCTTTCCAGACAACGTTACTGGGGCACTCCCATAATATCCTTTCATTGCAAAAAATGCGGAAAGGTTCAAAAGGATTTCAATATCCTCAATAAAATATGCGATAGAATTTACAAGGAAGGAAGCGATTTCTGGTTTTCCGAAGATCTTTCGAATATAATAGGCAAAGATTATAGATGCGAATGCGGCGGAACGGAGTTTGAAAAAGAAAAGGATATACTGGATGTCTGGCTTGACTCCGGTGTATCCTGGTATAACGTCTGCAAAAACAGGGAAAATTATTATCCGGCCGACCTTTATCTGGAAGGTTCGGACCAGCATAGAGGGTGGTTTCAAACTTCATTGATACCGTCCGTGGCTTTAAATGGAAATCCGCCTTATAAGACCGTACTTACCCACGGATTTGTTCTGGATGAAAACGGCAAAGCCATGCATAAATCTTTGGGCAACGTGGTCTCTCCGGAGGAAGTGATTAAGAAATACGGAGCCGAGATTTTGAGATTATGGGTGGCTCTTAGCAACTGGAGCGAGGATGTGAGGATATCCGATAAACTTCTTTCCGTTCCCGTTGATATGTATAGAAAGATAAGAAATACTTTCAGATATCTTTTGGGCAATCTTAGCGGTTTTAAAACGGAAAGGAAATTGAGATATTTCGAAATGCTCGATATCGACAAATATATGATTTTAAAACTGGAAGAACTTAAGGCAAAGGTATACGAGGATTATAAGGAATTTAAATACAGAGATGCGATAAAAAGAATAAGCGATTTTTGCATACTGGATCTTTCTTCTTTTTATCTTGACGTTTCGAAAGACAGGCTTTATACTATGGCGTTGAACTCAAAGGAAAGACTTTCCGCTCAAAGCGCGATGTATGAGATTTTAAAATCGCTTCTTGTAATAACTTCTCCAATTCTTTCGTTTACTTCGGAAGAAGGATGGCAGGTTATGAAATCGGAAGTGGATAATGCTCTTTCCGACAGCGTTTTCTTAAACGAAATTGATTTGACGGAAAAACACACGGACGAAGAGATTAAAAACAAATGGGACAAAATAAGAACGATAAGAGATATGGTTTTAAAAGAGATAGAAATTAAAAGAAAAGAAAATCTGATAGGTTCTTCTCTCGAGGCAAAAGTAAAAATATGCTCATCCGACAAGTTTATTTTGGAAAACGTGGAGGATATCAAAAATGCTTGCATAGTTTCTCAATTGGAAGCTTTAAAACAAGAAGGGGAAATTAAAATAGAAGTCTTAAAAGCGGAAGGGTCCAAATGCCCGAGATGCTGGCAATGGAGCAAAGAAATCGGCAAAAATCGACAATACCCCGAACTTTGTCCGAAATGTTCGGATGCTATGGAGAAGAATTTTAAAGATGCTTAAAAAAAATAAGCATATATGCGCTTTTTTGATAGTCGTTTTTGTTTTTTTAATAGATAGAATTACCAAAAACATAATAGTATCCTCCGATATCGCGGGCGTAAGTTTAATGGGCGGTTTTTTGAATTTTCATTATGTGGAAAATACCGGAGTGGCTTTCGGATTTTTGAAAGGCTTTAATATGTTTTTTATTTTATTCAATTCTTTGCTTCTTGTTTTCTTGCTTTACATGAGAAGAAAAACGAAAGATCTTCTTTCTTTCTACGCCTTACATTTTATAATAGGCGGAGCTTTGGGAAACATATTCGACAGAATAAAACACGGTTATGTGGTGGATTTTATAGATCTTAAGTATTTTCCCGCCGTTTTTAATATGGCCGATTTTTTTATCACATGCGGCGCCGTTATGATAATGTTCGGCGGGGTTAAGGAGGAAAAATGCGAGGATTGATATTTTTAATTATTTTTGCCGTTTCTTGTTCTCAAAACCCGGAATATTATTATAAACGAGGAAATACTTTTTTTATGAACGGCGATTATTTTAAGGCTCTGGATATGTATACCAAATCGATTTTAATAAAACCGAATTACCCGGAGGCTCTGGTTTCGAGAGCTCTTACATATGAAAAAATAGGGAACAAAGAAAAAGCCAAGGACGATTATCTTAAAGCCATATCCGTTTCTTCAAATTATCTTCCGGCTTATAACAATTTGGCTTCGCTTTTGATAGAATCCAAGCTATATAACGACGCGCTTTATTATGTCGATAAGGCGCTTAGTATAAATCCCAATTATTATTACGCTTTTTATAACAGAGGTTTAATAAATTACTATACCAAGAATTACGAACAAAGCGTAAAAGATTTTTCCAAAGCCATAGAAATATCTCCGAAGGAACTGGCTTATTACTACAGGGCCTTGGCTCATTATAAACTTGGCGACCTCCAAAACGCTCTTTCGGATCTTGAAGCTATAGAAAAAAACGCTTCCTCGGATTTGGTTTTTTATCAAATGGCCAAAATTAAATTTGAAAATTCCGATTCGTCCGCGTTAAAATATATTACAAAAGCGATAGAAATAAAAGAAGATCCTTCGTATTATTTTTTAAGGGCGAGAATAAACGCGAAATCGAATAATATGGAAAACGCGGCAAACGACATAAATTTTGCCATTAAACTTTCAACCATGTCCAATTCTACTTACATTTACTATGCCGGAGATATATATTTTCATCTCGGTAATAAAGACAATGCTAAAAAATACTACGATATGGCTTTAAAAGTTAATCCAGAATCTGAAAATATTTACCAAGAAAAAATAAGAAAACTTGAGAATAAAGATAGGGAAAAAAGTGGAAGAAAATAAAACCGGATTTTTCGATAGTTTTAGAAAAAAAGTTCTCGCCAACAGAATGGCGATAGAGAGCGTTCTTTTTGAAAAAGATAAACCGAAAGAAAAAGAAAAAAAAGATTATAAACACATAGCTTATCTCTCTATAGCGATACTGACTCATTTTCTTTTCAACTTTATTTACTTTTTCCAAAATTCTTCCGTATTCTCTTATAAAGATTTGAAATCTTTCGAGTATCTTAACAATTATCTAAATTCTACTTTCTTTTCCATTTTAAGTTTTTCCGAGTTGTCTTATATAAACTTCGATATGCCTCTTTATTATCTGTTTTTTTGGCCTTTTGTAAAGTTTATGGGGTTGGGATATTCTTATTCTCTTTTTGTGGTAAATTCCTTATGCATAGCGGCGATATCGCTTGGAATATATTTTTTACTTTTGGAAAGCAGAAATAAAAATTCGGCATTAATCGGAGTCTTGATTTTTTTATCCGCTCCTTTTACTTTCGAGCTTTCGAGAAAATTTTCCCCGGTTCTTTTAACCTCGGTTTTCGTAACATGGAGTTATTATTTATACATTAAAACCGAAAAGTTTGAAAAGACAAACATGATACCTTTGTTTTTGATAGTTTTTTCGTTGGGGTTTTTAACCGACAAATTCTTTATACTTTATACTTTGCCCATCCTGGGATTTCTGAGTTATCTTTTTACTACGGTATATTCGCATCTTATCGTCAAAATATTTTTGCCTATTTTTATTGTTTCTTTTATATTTTATCTCAGGTTTATAATACTCGGCGTATGGTTTTATTTTTTGCAAAATCCCAAGTTCGTTTTTTTAAATTTTAAACCTTATATAAACTTTATGTCGGATTCTTTGGGGCTTATTTATTTTTATATAATTTTGGTTTTTTTCGTATGGACTTTTTTCGCTTCATATATGGTATACGAACCGAGAAAGGTTCTGTTAAAATGGTTTTTATATCCTTTTGCCATTTTTTCCGTTTTTCCGTTTATTAACAAAGATTTGATTTTCCCGATAATAATCCCTCTTATCGTAGGTTCCTCCGTGACTTTTATTCCGGTATTTAGAAAATATTTTATCTACGCATGCGTAATTTTGGGAATTTTAAACGGTTTATCTTTGACCGGGGTGTTAAAATATTCCGATAGTAGAATTTTGGGAACGGAAAAAAATCCTTTTAAAAAATATCACATAAACGAGTTAATGCTTTTTATCAAAGAAGACCTCGGATTGGAAAAAGCTTTGGATGAGGTAAAGGAAAAAAATACCCATAGTTTCGTGACCGTATCCGTAAATTCTCAAAACGATTTTGTCAATTATTACACATTTAACAGCATAAAAAATAAATACGGACTTGAAAGCGTGAGATTTGTGGGATATCCCGATAGTATGAAATATTTCGCCGATTATTTGATAACCGACGCAAACGACGATTATTCGCTTAAAGGAGTTTTAAACGAAATAGCGAAGATAGAAAATATAAGAGTTTTTAAAAAACGTTCTTATTACGTTTTGGAACCGGATAAAAACACTTACTCCATTTCCGAATTAAAAATAGGGGATTTGGTTTTGAAAGACGTTTCGATATATGTTTACGGCTTCGATCAAAATAAAAATTTCGCCGATTATGCGGACCTTGCGGCCGGTTATGCCAATTATAAAGGAGTAGATATCTACGGAATAAGGTTAAGATTGCATAATTTAAGATTTTCGGAATCTTTCCCGACATTCATAAACGGATTTTCTCAAATAGATATGATTTCGGCGAAGATTTCGGACTTTTCTTTGATAAGAACCGTCGAAGACTCGTTTGACTTAAAGGATTTGGAAATAGAATTTCTAAATAACATCATAAAAATAAAATTTAATTTGATGGGAAAAGAGATAACGACTTATTCTTATTTAACGGTTAAAGATAATAAGATTTTTTTTAGCGTTCTCTATGTGGATTTGGGATATTTTAGGATTCCGAAATTTTTGTGTTCGTTTTTAAATTTTACCTACGACTTGAATCGTTCCAATATTCCTTTAAAAATAAACGAAATAAAAATATATAGCGGAATAATAGAATTAAAATGAATAAATATTTTTTTCTCGCTTTATTCTTTCTTTATTCCTGCGCATCCGTAGAGTATTCGGATAAAAAATACTCTCTTTACGATTCAAGATACCCGGATTATACCTATTCCGAATCCGCTCATTTCATAGTAAATTCCCTTTCTTCTTCTTATGCCAAAGAGATATCCGATATGGCGGAAAAATATTATTATTCTCTTATGATGGACACGAATCTTTTTTCTTTTGTTCAAGTCGCTCCTTACAGAATAGTGGTTCACGAAGACAAAGAAAGTTTTTTAAAAAAAACGAAAGCCCCGAAGTGGAGCGGAGGTTTTATAAGCTCAAATACCATAGAGACCTACATATCCACTCAAACGCCATGCGTAATAGCTCATGAAATAACGCATTTGATATTAAACGAGTATTTTGGAGATTATGCTGAAATATATCCGTGGATTAGCGAAGGACTTGCTGTATATCAGGAAAGAAAAGCATGTTTCGAATCCGATTTGAAATACGAGAAGATTCTTAAATCTAAGGTCTATGTCTCTCTTTATCCTTTTTCGGTTTTAAACAACTTAAAACCAAAAAATAACGATAAAATCGCGGATGTCGAAAAGTTTTACGCTCAGTCTTCGGATATAATTAAATTTTTGATTAAAAAAGAAGGCTCTTTTAAATTTTATATTTTCATCGACGGACTTAAAAGAGGATTAAGTTTGGACTTTGCCATTAAAAACGCTTATCCGGCAGTTTTTAACGACGTTTATCAGCTTGAAAAAAAATGGCTTAACGAAATAGGAAAATGAATACCAGAAAATTATCGCTTTTAGTTAAAGATATCGACTCGGAGGAATCCGCTTGCGCTATAAAAAATAACCTTTCAAAAATGGGCGGGTTAAACAAAGTAAGCGTTTTTTTTATTTCAAAAATGATTTTGCTGGAATACGACAGGGATTCGGTGACTTTAGAGAAAATAATTTCGAGAATTAACTCCTTGGGTTACGGTGTTGATAAAGTGCTGGAAAGCGAAAAAAACAAAATGGAATTTAAGTTTTTCGATTCCAATTTTAGAAAAAAACTTTTTTTAAAATTCATAGTATCTTTTTTTGTAAGCGTAATCATATTATATTCTAATTATTTAAACGTCGAAGGCATAACGTCGTTTATTCTGGCTTTTTTCGTATGGATTTATTGCGGTTTCGATTTTCATAAAAAATTTTTAAAAAACATCGGTTCGAAATTCGATATAGACGCTCTTGTAAGCGTTTCTTCCGCCTTCGGGATGATTCTTAATTCCTTAATTATCTTTTATCCTTCGCTTCTTTCCGATATCAATCCCAGATGGTACGAAGTAACTTTGCTTATTTCCATTTTTAATTTAGGAAAATATTTGGATTCTTTCGTTTCCGAAAGATACCAGGAATATTTCAATTTAATGATTAAAATTTATCCGAAATTTGCGACGATAATAAAAAACGACAAAAGCGCGAGAGTGGAAAGCGAAAAAATAGAACCGGGGGATTTGTTGTATATTAAAAAAGGAGAGCAGATACCTTCGGATTGCGTTTTGGAAAGCAGAGAGGCGCTTATAGACGAATCCGTCTTTACCGGACAAAGCGGTTACGTAAAAAAGAAAAGAGGCGATACTTTATACGCTACCACGGTCAATGTCTACGACGATATAAAAGCGGTCGCTTTAAAAAGAATGGAAGATACAGTTTTTATGCAGATAGCCGCAATAACGAGAGATTCTTATATCAAAAGGGAAATAATGAGCAATTCGGAAGAGAAAACTTTTAGATATTACTTTTTTTCTTTTCTTTTTCTGTCCTTTTCCTTTTCGTTCTTTTTGTACTTGAAAACGGATTTTTCTTTCGCTTTGTATTCTTTTATGTATATGATCATGCTGGCTTCTCCTTTGTCTTTGGGTATTCTTTTTCCCATTTCTACTCTCATAGGTTTTACAAGAGCTTCCAAAACCGGTTTTGTATTTAATAATCCCGAAGTAATAAACAGAATTGGAAGTATAAACCTTATGATATTCGATATCGCTTCGATACCGGATATCTCCGACGATTATTTGGATATTATGAAAAAGAATTTTAACGAATATAATATAAAGCCGGTCATAGCCAGTTCGGAAACGAAAGAGATAGTATCTAATTTCGCTTTAAAACTCGGTATCGACGAATACTATTTTAACGTAAAGCCTCAGGAAAAACATAGCATAGTATTGAGATATAGAATGGACGGTTATAAGGTTATGATGGTGGGTGACGGGCTTAACGATACGCCCGCGATTTTAAACTCGGATTTGGGAGTGGCAGTCAAAAGAGGGATAGATATTACTTCCATTTCAAGCGATATGGTTTTAATTAAACCCGATATCCTTCTTATTTTTAAGGCGATGGATCTTACTAAAAAAATAAATAGTATAATAAGTCAAAATTTCAAATTTTCTTTATCTCTCGCTTTTTTGTCCGCTTTTGCCTGCTTTTTTTCGTTAAAAAATCCCTATATTTTCTCTATTGTTTTTATGTTTAGCGCTTTTGTAGGCGTTATCGGGGTTTTATTAAACTCTATCAGATTATATAAAATAAGATTGGAAGGCAACTGATTTCCTCTTATAACCGCCTTAATTCGGTTTTTTATATAATATATTTGTGAATGATAAAATTCGCTTTGCTTTTTGTTTGGGAATTTAACGTTATGGCTCAAACCGATGTTTTCGTTTCTCGCAATTTTTTTATAGCGGACCTTAACGAGCTTGAGAAAATAAAAGCCGTTAAAATTAAAAGAATGGATAACTTTAATATTATTTCTCAGCCCGAAGGAATACTTGAAAACTCCGATTTGTCAATGCCATCCGAGATTTTAATTCAGATAAAAAACGAATTCCCTTTCGACCAGGCTATCGTTTCGGTTTCCGCGGATATTAAAAAAAACGATATTCTTTCTTCTTCAATTATAGTAGATGGAGAAGAGTTCAGTTTCGGCAATTTTTCTTTCGGAAGGTCCAAAAGTTTTTCTAAGAAAAATCAAATAGGAAACACCGATGTGGATGTGGTAAAATTTAATAAAAAAATAAAAGATTTCGACCTTAGAATAAAACTTTACAACAACTCCGGCGAAAAAACAAAAATAAAGTTAATAAACGCCGTTTTGACCGACTCCGAAAAAAAAACTAACGGTTTTGGGACGCTTAAAAACAAAAAAATAAAGCTTAACGTCCCTAAGATTTCTCAAATGGTTCAGCAGGTAAATTACAACCAGGACATATGCAGCCCAACCTCGCTTACCATGGCCTTAAATTACTACGGAATTAAAATAGATACGATAACCGCGGCTTCCAATGTTATAGACACCTCCGAAAACATATACGGCAATTGGATTTTTAATACCCTGTTTGCTTCTTCCAGAGGAGTTTATTCTTTCGTTTCCAGATTAAATTCCTACGAAGAACTTTATTTTTATCTTTCAAGAGGGATACCCGTCGTAGCCAGCATAACATTCGGCCCCGGAGAACTTAGAAAATCTCCGATTAAAAAAACCAAAGGGCATCTCGTGGTTATAAAAGGAATCGACGAAAACGGAGACATAATAGTAAACGACCCGGCAGGTAAAAATAACGATTTTGTCGAAGTCGTTTACGACTCGAAAGAATTTGCCAAAGCCTGGTTTAAAAACAAATACGGAACCTCCTACATAATACTCGACGATATATACAAACTAATCTCTCCTTTGTTTCCTTATTCGGAAGTTTATTCGAAAGATAAGGAAAAGCTTACGCAGATTACTCCTGATGAGAATGTTTTTTTTGTTAAAGAGGACGATTTCGGCGTTTTGACAAACGCTTTTGAACAAAAAATTTATGAAAGGGATAAAAATCTGTCGCCTTACGGCGGATACCTCTCCGGTTATCGCTTTTCTCTTCCGCAGATTTTTAACGCGGTCGTAAAAGAAAAATCCGCGGATGCCTACGGAGCCAATAAAAAGAAATTTTTGAGTCTGTCGATGGGAACGAGGTTTTACGCGATATCGGAGAGCGACGGTTTTTATTTCGCTTTTCTTGGCGGCGTATTATTTTACATAAAAAAAGAAGATGTTTTTTTGATTGAAGATTTAAAAAGGTTAAATTTCAGAGAAAGGGTAGCGGAGTTGGCTAAAAAATTTATCGGAACGCAATACGACTGGGGAGGAAGAAGCTTTAACGGAATAGACTGTTCGGGACTGACGAGCGTAGTATATAAAACGCTGGGTATGGAAATACCGAGAAACGCAAACGATCAGTATATTTCGGCTAAAAAGATTAAAAGATTTATCGAACTTAAAAAAGGAGACCTTATTTTTTCGACGAAAGAAAATTCCAATTTTGTGGACCATGTTATGATATACTCGGGCGAGGGGAAAATAATAGAGGCCACAAAAGACTCCAATAATGTCAGAGAAATACTTTTTGAGGAAAAATTCGGAGAAAAGATAGAAAATGTCGAGTCGGGCCAAAAAGTAAAAGGCAAGAAAATATATTTTGGAAGTTTCATAAAAGAAGAAAAACCCAATAAAAGGAGAAAAAATGAAAAAAATAGTTAGTTTTTTAGCCGTAGCGTTTTTTTTGCTTTCCTGCTCTAAAAATAATTCCAAAGATATGATTTATTTCGCCCATACCGGGGAGATAACCTCTCTGGACCCGGTTTATTCTTACGACGCGATAACTCACGGAACCTTGCTTAATGTATACGACACTTTGATAGCGTTCGACGGAGAAAAATTGGACAAATTTGTACCGCTTATATCGGAGAGAGTTCCGGATTTTTCAAACGGACTTATATCCAGAGACGGCCTTGTTTACAAATTTCCGATAAAAAAAGGAATAAAGTTTCATAACGGAGAAATCCTTACTCCCGAGGATGTAAAATATTCGATTTTAAGGTTTGCCGTATCCGACATATCGGGTGGGCCGTCCTCTTTGTTATTGGAACCGTTATTCGGCATAACTTCGGTAAGGGACGAAAAAGGAAACATAAAAATATCCAAAACCGATTTTGAAAATGCGGTTAAAACGGAAAACGACAATGTTATAATAAAACTTAAGAAACCTTTCGCTCCTTTTCTTTCGATAATGGCGAGGTGGTCTTACATAATGAATAAGAACTGGGCTATTTCAAACGGAGAGTGGGACGGAAAATATGAGACGATAAAAGATTTTACAAACAGGCCTAAAGAAAAGGCCGGAATAATATATAAAGAAAACGGGACCGGACCTTATAAAGTTTTGAATTGGGAAAGAGAGAAAAAGCAAATAACATTATCGGCTTTTAACGAGTATTTCAGAGGGGAGCCAAAGATAAAAACCGTAATAGAAAAAACGATAGACGAGTTTTCCACAAGAAGACTTATGATAGAAAGAGGCGACGCGGATATAATAGAAGTGCCCAGGATATACGAAACTCAGTTTGAGAATTTAAAAGGAGTGGTTTTGTATCCGAAACTCCCGAGGCTTATGACCGATCCCGTATTCTTTTTTACTTTTAAAATAAATCCTACGGCAAATCCCGATATAGGAAGCGGAAAATTGGACGGGGAAGGAATACCGTCGGATTTTTTCTCGGATAAAGACGTAAGGAAAGCTTTCGCTTATTCTTTCGATTACGAAAGATTTATAACGGAAAGTTTAAAAGGCAAGGCGGAAAGGGCTTATTCTCCGGTTCCGCCCAATGTTTTAAAACTCGACGGTTATAAAAAATACGAGTTTGACCCGGAAAAAGCTAAAGAACATTTTAAGAAGGCCTATGGCGGCAAAGTTTGGGAAAAAGGGTTTAAGCTTACTTTAACTTTTAATAACGGAAGCGAAATAAGGCAGTTGGCTTGCGAGATACTCAAAAAAAACATAGAAGCCCTCAACCCCAAATTTAAAATAGAAATAAGGGGGCTTGATTGGTCGCTTTATCTTGAAAAAGCTCAAAATAAAAAGATGCCTATTTTTACGAGAGGCTGGGTCGGAGATTACGCGGATCCCCATAATTTTATTTTTCCGTTCTATCATTCCGACGGCAGATACCCTAAAGCTCAAAATTTTTCAAATCCCGAAATGGATAGCCTTATAGAAAAAGCGGTCCGGGATACTTCCATAAAAGGCAGAATCGAAACTTATAAAAAAATATTGAACATCGCAAACGAAGAGGTCTATCAGATATATACCATACATCCTTACGGAATTATGGCTATGAGAGAAGAAGTAAAAGGATTTGTAGAAAATCCTTTGAATATGGGAATATATTTTTATAGTTTGCGCAAAGAGGGGGGAAAATGATTGAAAAAATAAAAAATCTCTTTCCGAAGGAAAACGAAATACCGAAGGATTACGACGTAAAACCGATTATTGCAGACGAGTATCTTTTAAACGGAAAGATAGTAAAATTTAAAGGAGAATTTCAGGACGTTTATTCTCCGGTTATGGTTTTAAATAAAAGCGGCAAATACGAACAAAAATATTTGGGAAAGTATCCTCTTATGACCGAGGAGCACTCGCAAAAAGCCTTAAACGCCGCTATGAACGCTTACGACAAAGGCAAAGGCGTTTGGCCCACAATGAGAGTTGAGGAGAGAATAAACTGTGTTTTAAAATTCGTCGAGGAGCTTAAAAAGAAGAAAGAGATAGTCGTAAAACTTATAATGTGGGAGATAGGAAAAAGTTTTTCCGACAGCGAAAAAGAGTTCGATAGAACGGTCGAATACATACTCGATACCGTGGAAGCTTTAAAAGAATTGGATAGAAACTCGTCCAAATTTATAATATCTCAAGGGGTCTACGCTCAGGTTAAAAGGTCGCCTTTGGGAGTCGTTTTATGTATGGGTCCATATAACTATCCGCTTAACGAAACCTATACGACTCTCATCCCCGCTTTGATAATGGGAAACACCGTAATATTCAAGCCTCCCAAATTCGGCGTTTTGCTTCATACGGTTCTTGTCGAGTCTTTCGCAAAATCCTTTCCGCCGGGAGTCGTAAACACGATATACGGGGACGGCAAAACGGTAGTCGGGCCTCTCATGGAAAGCGGAAATATAGACGTATTGGCTTTCATAGGTTCGAGCAAAGTGGCGGACATATTAAAACATAAACACCCGAAACCTCACAGATTGAGGTCGGTGCTCGGGCTTGACGCGAAAAACGCCGCGATAATACTCGAAGACGCTGATATAGACGTGGCCGTAAAAGAATGCGTAACCGGTGCTTTGAGCTTTAACGGCCAGAGATGCACCGCGTTGAAAATACTTTTCGTACATAAAAATTTTCAAAATACTTTCATAGAAAAATTCGTAAGAGAAATAGAAAACTTAAAATTCGGTATGCCCTGGGAAGACGGCGTTAAACTGACTCCGATGCCGGAGCTCGATAGAGTGGAGTATTTGAAATCTTTAATAGAGGACGCGGTTAAAAAAGGAGCGAAGATAATAAACGAGTTCGGGGGAGAGTCTAACGGAACATTCTTATATCCCGCCGTGGTTTATCCGGTGAAAAAAAATATGAGGCTATGGACCGAGGAACAATTCGGCCCGGTGATTCCTTTTACTTATTTTGAAGATATAAAAGACCCTCTTGATTACGTTGTAAACTCAAACTACGGCCAGCAGGTATCCATATTCTCAAAAGACCCGAAAAGAATATCCGCTCTCACGGATGTGCTTGTAAATCAGGTATCCAGAGTCAATCTAAATTCTCAATGTCAAAGAGGTCCGGATATACTGCCTTTTACCGGAAGAAAAGATTCCGCGGAAGGCACTCTTTCCGTATCGGACGCTTTAAGAGTTTTTTCGATAAGAAGCTTGTTTGCTTTTAAAGGAACGGAAGAAAACAAAAAAACGGTAACGAGGATACTTAAAGAAAGAGAATCTAAGTTTATATCGACGGATTTTATATTTTAAATATGACGAGACAAGAAAGAGCCGCAGAGATAATAAGAATGTTGAAAAAAGAGTACCCCGAGGCTAAAACCGAGCTTCTGCACTCAAATCCTTTCGAACTTTTGATTGCCACGATATTATCGGCCCAATCTACCGATAAAACTATAAACAAAATTACTCCCGTACTTTTTTCAAAATATCCTACTCCCGAAAAACTTTCTAAGGCCGATTTGGGCGAGGTGGAAGAAATAATAAAATCCTCGGGTTTTTATAAAGTAAAAGCGAAAAACATAATAGAAACGTCGAGGATATTGGCCGAGAAATTTGGAGGCAAAGTTCCCGATACAATGGAAGACCTTTTGACTTTAAAAGGAGTGGCCAGAAAAACCGCCAATGTGGTTCTTTCAAACGCTTTCGGTAAAAACGAAGGAGTCGTCGTCGATACTCATGTTAAGCGCCTTTCTTACAGAATAGGCCTTAGCGACAATACAGATCCCGAGAAGATAGAAAAAGACCTTACGGTTTTATTCGAAAAAAAAGACTGGGGTTTTGTTTCAAACGCTTTGATTTTCCACGGTAGAAAAATCTGCGACGCAAAAAAACCCAAATGCGATTTGTGCGTCATTTCCAAATATTGTTTGAAAAGGATTAAATAAAATGGAAAAAGGATTTCTAATTTCCACTAAAAAATTCGATGTTTATGAAAACATGGCTTGCGACGAGGTCCTTTGCGAAACGATGCCTTCAAAATACATATTAAGATTTTTCGAATGGTCGAAAAACGGCGTAACGTTCGGTTTTTCTCAAAGATATAATAATGTGATTGAAACCGTAGAAGAAAAATATAAAAACTTCGATATCACAAGGCGTCCCACCGGCGGCGGAATAGTAATACACGAGTCGGATCTTACTTTTTCATTTATATTTTACAGCCCCGAGATGTTTAATCCTAACGCCACATACGAAAAGCTTCATTCCGCCATACACTCGGAATACCTTTTAAACGGAATTAATCTGGATATGGCAAACGGTATAAAGACAGATTATAACGTCAATACTCCCACCATGGATTGTTTTAAAAAACCCGTCGAAAAGGACCTCGTTTTCGGCGGTAAAAAAATTTTGGGAGGCGCTTTAAGAAAATTTTCAGATTACATATTGTATCAGGCCTCTTTGCAAATAGAAGACGCCAGAGACAACATTAGTTTTCATAAAGACATTATACTTTCCGCTTTTTCCAAAGCCTTCGATTTAAATTTCGAAAATTTCGTTTTAAACGACGATTATTACGATAAAATAAAAACGAAAAAGACTGATAAATATTTAAATTTAAGCTGGATTAGAAGAATATAACGGAGGAAAAATGAAAAAAACAAGCTACGGTTATACCGAAAAACACGCAAAATCTTTTAAAGAAAAAGAACTTCCGGATATAGACGTATGGGAAAATCAATATAAAGAAAACGATTATCTAATTAAAATAGTTCATCCGGAGTTTACCTCGGTCTGTCCAAAAACCGGACTTCCGGATTTGGGTACCATAACCATAGAGTATGTCCCGGATAAGTATTGCCTTGAATTAAAATCGCTAAAATATTATTTCTTAGAATATAGAGACCTTGGTATATTTATGGAAAACGCCGTAAACAGAATACTAAAAGACGTGGTAAAAGCCGCAAAACCCAAAAGCTGCGTCGTAACCGGAGATTTTACCCCACGCGGAGGGATAAAATCCGTTATAACGGCAAGATACCAAAAGAAATAATGAAAATGTTTAAATGGGCCGTTAGAATATTATTATACCCGACCTTAATATTTTTTATAATATCTTTAATATTCTTTTATCTATATTCAACGCCCAAAAAAAAGACCACCCCGGTAACTCCTTCTCAGTTCGGATTAAAATACGAAGAGGTATCGGCAAAAACCGAGGACGGGATAAATTTATCTTTCTGGTTTATCCCCAATAATAACTCAAAAAAAGGGATAATAATGCTTCACGGCTGGCCCGCGGACAAAGGAGATATAATTACCAATACTTTTTTTCTGTCTAAAAATTACAATCTTTTGTATTTAGATTTTAGAGCGATGGGAAAAAGCGAAGGTAAATTTAGCACGGGCGGATATCTTGAAACCAGAGACATAAAAACCGCTGTCGGATTTTTAAAAACCAAAGGAATAAACGATATATCTCTATACGGCTATTCAATGGGGGCTTTTACCGCCGTAATCTACTCTATTTTAAACGACGACATAAAATCGGTTGTGGCGGATTCCCCGTACGATAGCATACATTCGGTTTTGAAAGATTTTTTTAAATTTTACGGTTTTCTTTCCGCTCCGATTTTATGGTTTATTAATCTGGAATATAAAATAATTTACGGAAAATTCATAACAGATTTATCTTTATCTAAAAACATAGATAAGATAGATAAGCCCATACTCATATTATGCGGAAATAAAGACGATGTTTGTTATAACGATAAACTTAATCATTATCCGGGGAGAAATAAAAACGTGGAAGTATTGATATTGGACGGTTTTTCTCACAACGAAAGCATATATTACAAAAATTACGAAAAAATACTGAGCGATTTCTACGATAAAAAATTCATATGAAAAAAATAATATTTTTATTCGTATTGTTTTGTTTCGCTTTGGAATCGAAAGGATTGGAATGCGAAAGAGTAAAAATATCGACTCCTTGTCACGGAGAGTGCGGAAGTTTTGTCGACGAAAACTCAAACGGGATATGCGACTTATGGGAAAAGTATAATAAGAAAAGAAAGTCTTTTAACGAAAAACCTCAAAAAAAAGTAGCATCCCGAGAAAAAAAAGAGTTTAAGGTTTTAATATCGAGTCCCATTAAAACCGATTTGGAATCGAATAAAAACGATATGATTAAACCTTCGGATTTAAAAAAAGAAGAAATTAAAAATAAAAAATACGAAAAGTTTTTTAAGTACGGGATTTTGCATATTTTTACGATAAACCTTGTTTTGATTATAGTAAGCGAGATGTTTTCGCAATCTTTTTATCCTTTGGTCAGGCTTTTCTGGAACTGGGTTCTTATGACGAGCTGTTTTATATGCGCTATTTCAGGTTTTTTTATGTACTTTGACATATTAACCGATTTTAAAAAAAACTTTTTCGCTCTTCATATGCAAACCGCCGTAATTTCTTCCGTTACCGGTTTTTATCACACTTATAAAA
The DNA here is from genome assembly GCA_020723765.1 of Elusimicrobium minutum. Lineage (GTDB taxonomy): Bacteria > Elusimicrobiota > Elusimicrobia > Elusimicrobiales > UBA9959 > JAAYVG01. The sequence goes on along the minus strand of DYIF01000017.1, from coordinate 29,748 downwards.
GATTTAAATGTATGATTAAAATAAAATGATATACGATAAAAATTATTTTTTTACCGAATGCGAAGGATACAAAACCTTTCTTTCGTCGAAAGGCCTTAAATTATCCAGAAGGCTTTTAAAAATTTATAACAAAACAATAGAACTAAAACCCAAAAGAGTTCTGGATTTCGGTTGCGGAAGGGGGGAGTTGGCTTTAAATCTGGCTCTTAACTGGATAGAAACATTTGCGGCGGATAGCTCAAAAGACGCGATAGAAATATCTAACCAAATAAAAAATTACTGGAAAAAAACAAATCCCGATTTAAAGCTTGAGTTTATTAAAACCGACGGTTATACTCTTCCTTTCCAAAACGACTTTTTCGATTCCGTAATATTAAGCGACGTTATAGAGCATCTTAAGCCCGAAGAATGCGATTTAATAATGAAAGAAATATATAGAGTTTTGAAGAAGGGCGGGTACGTGTTGATACACACTTCTCCCAATAAAATTTTCATAAACTGGGGCCTTAAAATATACTGGCTTATCGGAGTGTTTAACGGGATAAAACTTCCTTTTAAAATGAAGAGCATGCTTCCCAAAGGTCTTGGAAACGATTATCATATAAACGAACAAACATCCTTTTCTTTAAAGAAATTATTAAAGAAAAACGGATATAAAAACATAAACATGGAATTTTGGAAAAATCCTCATTACGTTTATTATTTCTTAAAAGAGGATAAATACATAAAAATAATAAACAAAATTTATAAATTTATCCCGGTAAAACATCTTTTTTTCGCCGATATTTTCGCTTCCGCCCAAAAATAATATTATCTTATCTTTTCCACACAGCACTGGTAGCATATTGGAAGCATGCCGGTTTGCGCTTTTTCTTTTATCTCTTCTATTTTTTCGCGGTTTTTATCAAAAACTTCGGATAAATCGTTTAGGTATATGTTTCCTATGACCGTTTGAGTCAGCATAGGACATATGAGTATGTCACCGCTTGGAGTTATTATAAAATCTTTGTTTATAAAACGGCATTTTTTGTTTTCTTCTATAAATATTTTTTCAAACTCTAAATTCCCATATTTTTCTTTAAGCGAAAAACTTATTTCTTTTATAAAAGCAAACGCTTTTTCCGTTTGTATATCGTTTAAATAAGAATGAGTTTTTATAGAGTTTTTAAGTGTGGAATTGGTTTTTTTTATTATTTCTTCGGATATGTGCGAAGCCAACTGTATTCTTATTTTGTTCGGATTTAAAGAGTATGCCGCTTTCACTGTTTTTTCTATATCCGCGTAATTTTTATCCCATACGGTTATGTAAATTAAAATCTTAGGTTTTTTCAATTTGTTTTTGTTTTTAATTTTTCTGAGGGTTTTAATATTTTCGTAAACCTTTTCAAATACCCCTTTTCCTCTGATTTCGTCGTGAGTTTTTTGAGTTCCGTCTAAAGAGAATATTATGTTTTCAAACAATTCTTTTTCCGCTATTTCTGTTATCTTTTCTTCGTTTAAAACGGTTCCGTTTGTTACCGTCGAAGCCGATATGCCCAATTCTCTCAATTCATTCGCCGTAGATAGAAGATACTCTTTTAAAAAAGGCTCCCCTCCTATATATGTCACGCTTTTAACTCCGAATCTCTTTAGTTTCTCGTAAATTTCTCCTAAATTTTCTTCGGTTAAATTTTTGTTTTCGTTTCTATTTTTAATATAATTTTCTTGCCATAAAGAGCACATTTTGCACCTAAGGTTGCAGGTGTATTCCGTTTCTATTATCGCTCTTTTAGGCCGTTCGTATGTCATATAATATTAAGATAACATATTTTGGAATAATAAAAAGCATATCAAGTTGGTCTAAAGTTTCAAGAAACATTATAAAATCTCTAATATCTTTTGGAGTCGATGTTAACATATACGAAAGAAAAGGTTTTTTATACGAAGAAGATTTTAATTTAGATAGCGAGATTAGAAATAGAATAACGAATAGCTTCGACGGAGATGTCGTTTTTACTTTCGAGCACCCTAAAAACTATGTTTACCTGCCTCAAAATAAGATAAAAATAGGTTTTTTGGTATACGAGTTTACTTCTCTTCCCGATTTATGGGTTTATAATATAAACAAATATCTGGACGCGGTTTTTGTCCCTTCCAAATTCACATACGACGTTTTTGCGGGTTCGGGGGTAAAGCTGGAAAAGATTAAAATTTTAAGATACGGCATCGACTTTGAATATTATTATCCGAAAAAAGAAAAAAACGAAAAGATTAAAAGATTTTTAACTATATCTTCTCCTCACAAAAGAGAGGCTCTGGACTATACTCTAAAAGCTTTTTATGACGCTTTTTTTAATACTAATGATGTAAAATTGACTTTAAAACTGTCTTATTTAAATAAAACAGTAAAACCTTTCGAAATAGACGCGTTAAAAACCTTAAATTTTTACAAAGAAAGATTGGGCGATAGACTTTCGGTTATAACGGATAAATTGAGCGAGCAAGAAATGGGAGAACTTTATAGGAATTCCGATTGTTATTTTTCTCTTTCCAAATCCGAGTCCTTCGGGCTTTGTTTTTTGGAGGCTTTGGCTTGCGGAATAGTGGTTTGTTGTTTGAATTACGGCGGACAGAGAGATTTTTTAAATTCTGAAAACTCCGTTTTTATAAATCATTATTTGGATAAAACCAGAGGTGATGAGTACGAAAAGAGTTTCAAAATACAATACGTAGCTTACCCGGATATGGCTGATGCGGCATATAAACTTAAAAAAATATATTTAACCGAAAACGGAATCGGTAAAACTCAGGATATGGAATATTATAAATGGAATAATGTTGCGAAGGACTTTTTAAAAGAAATAGAAAAACTAATCCGCTAACTCCCAGATTCTTATATAAGAATCGTTTGAAGCGGTAATAAGCTTATTTTCGAAAATTTCAAGCGAATACACTTCGTCCTGATGGAAATCGTTTTCGGCTATTATCTTCATTTCCTTGTCGTAAATTGAAATTATGTTGTTATGCGCTATTACTATTTTATCTTGCCAGAATAACATATCGTTTATCCAGTTTGAAAATTTTATTTTTTTTGTTTTTTCGATTTTTTCCGCGTTCCATATCTCTAAATGCTTTTCCATAGAGGTGGATATGAAAACCATGTTTTCTTTTTGTTTAATAAGATTTATTCCGTATATGTAGCTATCGTCGGACTTTATTTCTTTAAAATCTTTATCGTATATTATCAACCTCGAACCTCCGACGAATATTTTGTCCCCGACCGATTTGACCGCGTTTAAGTCTCCGGCGTTAGGGTTTATTTCTTTATGTTTTTTAGAACCGCAACTGCATATCCTTAATGTCGCGTCATCCGAAGCGGAAATGAATGTTTTTTCGTCCAAAAAATCTACGCTATTTACGTCCGATTTGTGGGGTTCGTATTCGTATTGAAGTTTAAGCCCCAAATCCCATTGTTTTACATAACCGTCTCTTGATGCGGAAAGTAAGAATTTAAAATCGGGAGAGATTTTTAAACATAAAACGTCTTTCATATGAGCTTTTACCTGAGAGACCGGCTTATAATTTAAAAGGTTGAATGCCATTATCCAGTTATCTTCTCCCGCGGTATAAAGAGTAGAATTGTTTCTGGCTAAAGACAAAATGCCGTCCGTGCCGGCTTTTAATTCGTATAATTTATTGAATTTCATAAAAACTCCCTTTAACTTATTTTACAAAATTCGTTATTTTATTTAAAAATTCGGTTTTAGTATAATAAAATTTATGGAAAACAAATCGTATTCCGACAACATAATAGCCACTCTTTGTTATGTTAAAAAAAGGGATAAGGTTTTAATGTTGCATAGAGTCAAAAAAGAAAACGATATTCATCAAGGGAAATATAACGGGTTAGGAGGAAAGCTTGAAAAAGGGGAAACTCCTTACGAATGCGTAATAAGAGAGGTAAAAGAAGAAAGCGGCCTTTCTATAAAAAATCCGGTCCTAAAAGGAATATTGAACTTTCCGGATTTCGACGGTAAAAATAACTGGATAGTTTTCGTATATCTTTCTGATAAATTTTCCGGGAATATTATAAAATCCGCGGAGGGGAATTTGGAATGGGTTGGTGTTAAGAATATTTTAAATTTGCCTTTATGGGAAGGGGATAAAATTTTTTTAAAAGAAGTTTTTAAAAAAAAATCTTTTTTCTACGGAACCTTTTATTATCGCAAAAATCGTTTAATAAAATATAGATTTCAAACTTTAAATAAGTAAGATGATTTACATCTTTTCTCGTGAAATAAACTCAAAAAAAACATCAGAACTTTTAAAATTTCAGAAAAAATTTTTTAAAAGACTAAAACTTTGTTCGGTGCTGTCGCCTAAAAAAAAATTAAAAAACAAAAGAGTTTATTATATTTGTTTTAACGGAATAAAAATTTCAAAAGCGGTCGAGGTGGACGGGAAAAAAATAGAGTTTTATCAAGCCGTTTTCGATTTGGTTTATGATATAATAAAAAAGAACGAATTCGATTTTTATCTGATAGACGAGTGGGGTCCGATAGAATTTAAAAAATACGGTTTTTATAAAACGGTAAAATATCTTTTAAAAGAAAAAAAAGACTTTTTAATATGCGTAAGAAAAGAGCTTTTAAAAGATTTTTTGTCTTTTTTAAAAATCAAAAAATATGTTCTTATCGAAAATTTAAATTCGGAATATAATAAAATAAGATGCTTGAAATAAAAAATCTTTACTTTTATTACATTAAAGAAAATTTAATATTCGAAAACCTTAATTTTTCTTGCCCTAAGGGTTGCTTTGCCATAACCGGTCCAAACGGATCCGGCAAAACTACTTTAATAAGAGTAATATCCAAAGTATCCGATGCTCTCTATGGCGGCAAAACCGAAGGCGAAATTAAGTTTGACGAAAGCGCAAATTTTACTCCTTCGGTAGTTTTGCAAAATAACGATTCCAATATTTTTTGCGAAACCGCATTTGAAGAGGTCTCGTTTTTTTGCTTAAATAAAAATTTTATTTTCAAAAATCCGTCTGATTTTTTTAAGCACTGGGGTTTGGAAAACATAAAAGACATTAGAACTGATAGACTTTCATACGGCCAAAAACAAAAATACTCTATATCTCTGGCTTTAAGCTTTTCAAACAGAGCCAATCTCGTTTTAATGGACGAGCCTTTAGCTTTTCTGGACGCGGATAACATAGACTCTTTTAAAAAAACTTTATCCGAGCTTAAAAAAAACAATACGGTTTTGATATTCGGCCACAGGTTCGAAGAGTTATCCGATTTGATAGACGGATATTTTCTCTTGAAAAGCGGCAAAATATCCGAGATAGAACCTCAAAAAAAAGAAAAAGCCGTTTTTATAGAGAGTAAATCCGATTTGAGCGAAAGGGAGTCGATTAAACTTGAAAAAATAACTCACAAAAATATGAGAAAGAAAGTCGATTTTACTCTTAGAAAAGGAGAGATAAAAATAGTATACGGCCCTAACGGCTCAGGTAAAACCACTTTATGCAAAATAATATCCGGAATTTTAGGCGATTTCGACGGCGAGATTTATTTAAACGGGTTAAAAGCGGATAAAAACCGGCTTTTAAAAAGAGTTTTTCCGGTTCTCGCAAACCCAGACACTCAGATAATATCGAGAAAAATATCCGATATTTTTAATAATTTTAACAAAAAAGAAACGGAAGAGATGTTTAGAAAACTTAATCTTTATTTTAAAAAAGATTATTACGTGTCTCATCTGAGTTACGGCGAAAAACAGAAGTTTTTGATAAGCTACGGCGTTCTTTCAAAAAAAGATTTGATACTTATAGACGAGCCTTTTTTAAGTTTCGACAAAGAAAGCGAGCGTTCGGTTTTTGAGGTATTATCGGATTATCTCAAATCCGGAGGAAGCGTATTGTTTTTCACCCACAGAAAAGACATATCCGAAGTTATCGATTGTGATATAATAGAGTTATAAGATATGGAAAACGATTTGTCCGTAAAAGAAAAAATAAACGATATAAAATTTTTCGTTTTTCCTACGGTTTTCGGGGTAATGTGGGGAATTTTCGAGATGATTATAGGAAGCTATCTTCATATGATAAGGTTTCCTTTAAGAGGCGCATTGATGGCGGGTTTCGGAGCTGTTTTTATGTGCGTTCTTAGAAGCTATGTAAATAGCAAAGGAGTTAATTTGATAGCCGGATTTTGCGCTATTTGCGTAAAGCTTTTTTCTTACGGTGGATTTAAAATAGGGCCGGTGGTTGGAATAGCCATAGAAAGTTTGATATTTGAAATTGTTTTTTCGGTATTTTCAATAAACCGATTTTCAATACTAATCTCTTCTTTTCTGGCCGTTTTGGAAGGCATACCTCATTTTTTCATAACCACATGGATAATCTACGGGGGAGGGATATTCGACGCGTATTTAAACGCCATCTCCGAAATATCCAGAATATTCGGCTTGTCCAAAGAATTTTATTTGAAAGTATTGGTTTTATGGATTTCCGGTCATATTATTATAGCGTTGTTTTCTTTTTTTATATCCCTAAAACTTATAAAATGGCTTAAAAATGAAATGGCTTAATCCGTTAATATTGTTTTTGTTTTTGGTTTCCGCCTTAAACCTAAACCCTATAACATCTTTTGTCGCTCTTTTTTTAATATTATTAATTGTATCTCTAAAATCTCCAAAATCCTTAAGATTTACCGGGGGTTTGAGATTCTGGATTTTTCCGTTGGTTTTTTTAATTTTGATATCTTTTAAATATCCGGATTTTATAATCGAAAAAACGAAATTTGTTTCAAACATTAAGATATTTTTGCATTTATATGTTTTTTCAGTTCTTATTAATCTAATAAACGACAATACAAAATTGAATTCCGTTTATTCTTTTTTCGACAAATACGGCCTGACAAGATTAAAGTTTGTTTTCGTATTCGCTTTGGCCGTTATGAAAAAAATGATTTTTGAAATGAAAGACATATTTTTTTTCTACAGATTAAATAACCGCGGATTAAAATTTTTCATAAAAATTTATATGCTTATATATGTGATTGTCAGAAATTCGGTCAAAATCTGCTACGATATGACCGAGGTTTTTTATCTCAGAGGCCTGTATGAAAAATAAACCGATTAGAGTTATAGGGCTTATGTCCGGAACAAGCGCCGACGGACTGACCGCCGCATATTGTTTAATAGATTTCGATAAAAGGAAAATAGATGTAAAAGCTTTTAAAAACTACGAATACGATTTAAAACTCCAAAAAAGAATTATCGAGGCGAGGTCCCTGTCTTTAAAAGAGATAGTAAATCTTCACTACGATTTGGGAAAAATATGGTCGGATATTATAATAAAGTTTTTAAAAGAATTTAATATAAGAAAATCTCAAATAGATTTGATATCGAGCCACGGCCAGACCGTATACCACTCATCCCCGGATAAAATTACATTACAGATAGGCGAGCCGGAGTTTATATCGAGAAACTTGGACATACCCGTAGCTTACGATTTCAGAGTGGGGGATATAATATTAGGCGGTGAAGGGGCTCCTTTGATTCCTTTTATGGACGAATTTTTGTTTGGGGAAGAAAAAAAACCGGTATGTCTGTTAAATATAGGCGGTATCTCTAACATATCGGTGGTCGGGAGAGGGGTTGAAACTTACGGTTTCGACGTCGGTCCGGGGAATACTCTTATGGACTGGGCTATCGGTTTGTATACGGGAGGCAAAAAAACATACGATAAAGACGGACAAATCGCTTCAAAAGGCAAGATAAATTTTAAAAAAATAGATTATTTTATTAAAAACAAGTTTTTTTATCAAAAACCGCCCAAATCTTTAGACAGAGAAGAGTTCGGTAAAGAATTCGTATTGAAAAATTTCGATTTTAAAAAAGAAAAAATAGAAGACATAATGGCCACTCTTAATTTTTTTACCGCCAAATCGGTTGAAATTTCGTTAAAAAAGTTCGTAAAAGAAAAAATATCCAGGCTTATAATAAGCGGCGGTGGAGTTTTTAATAAAACTTTATTTTCAAACATATCGTCTTTATTAAACGATATTTCAGTAGAATCCATAGAGAAATACGGCATACATCCTCTATCCAAAGAAGCGGCCGGTTTCGCATTGCTTGGCGCGGCCAGATTGCTTGGAATAAAATCGAATATAATAAGCGTAACCGGCGCTCGGAAAAAAACGGTTTTAGGAAAGATTTCTCCTTCGGATAATTTCAGATATCCAAACCGCTAATTTAATCCTTTTATTTTATTTCGTATGTTTTTTATCCTTTCATCGTCCGACGGATGGGTGGATAGGAAATTGGGTATTTTTGGGGAATTGTCGGATAGTTTTTTCATCTTTTGCCAGAAATTTAAAGCCGAATTAATATCGTACCCCGCTTTTTTCATAAGAACAAGTCCTATATAATCCGCCTCAAACTCGTGTTTTCTGCTATAAGGCAGTAGTATTCCTACCAAAGAGCCAAATCCATATGCGGAATAGAAAATATTTTTAGTTTCTTCGGATTTTCCTTCAATAAACAAAGATACTATCTCTCCCGCCGCATTTACAAGAGCCTGGTGGCTCATCCTCTCGGCCCCGTGTCTTGCTATGGCATGAGCTATCTCATGGCTCATTACCGTGGCTATCTCGTCGTCGTTTTCCAAAATCGGCATTATCCCGGAATAAAAAACTATCTTTCCCCCGGGAAGACAAAACGCGTTTATCTGATTATCTTTTACAAGAACAAACTCCCAATTGAAATTTTTTCCTGAAACCGAAGCCAACCTCTCCCCGACTCTTTTTATCGCTTCGGCTTCTTTGGTATTTTTAATTATTACGCTTTTTGAGATTATTTCCTTAAAAGCCTTTTCGCCCATCTGAGTCTCTTCTTCCTCGCTTATAAGCATAAGCGCTTTCCTATCGGTATATTGAACGGAAGCGCAGGAGTATAAAAAAACACAAAAAACGAGTAAAAAAAACTTTATTTTCATAATTATATTTTAACACAAAAAATTGGGCTTATCTTTTTTACATATAAATAAAAAATTTAAATAAGCGATTTTGTTGAGATTGATTTCTATCGCTCTATTTTTTAAAATAATTTTTGGAGGCTTTTATGTTTGTTTTGTCTATAGTATCTTTGGGAATTTTATATTTAGGATACAAATACTACGGCTCTTTTTTGGAAAAAATTTATAACGTAAAAGAAACCGAAATAACACCGTCCGTCCAAAAAAACGACGGATACGATTATGTCCCCACAAACAAATGGATACTTTTGGGCCATCATTTTTCATCCATAGCCGGAGCCGGCCCTATAGTCGGCCCCATTATAGCCGCCGTTTATTTCGGCTGGGTTCCGGCTTTAATTTGGATAATAGTGGGAAGCATATTTTTAGGTTCCGTCCACGACTTTTCTTCGCTTATAATATCTATAAGACACGAAGGCAAATCCATAGCCGAAATAGCCAATATTTATATAAACAAAAAGACATACAAAGTATTTCTGATATTCATATGGTTTGCTCTTATGTATGTGGTTGCCGTTTTTACGGACATAACCGCCTCCACATTCGCCTCTCAACCCGAGGTTTCGGAAATAAGCGTACTTTACATATTGATAGCCGTGGTTTTCGGTTATTTTTCTTACAAACTAAATTGGAATAAAGCGGTTATGACCGTTATCTCAATCGTCATAATAACCGCGGGAATAGTTTTGAGTTTTAAATATAGATTTATGATTATGGACAAGCAAAACTGGATAAACCTTCTTCTTATATACGCTTTTTTGGCCTCGGTTTTGCCGGTCTGGATATTATTGCAACCGAGGGATTATTTGTCGAGCTATCTTTTGTATTTTTCGGTCCTAATCGGACTATTGGGGCTGTTTTTTTCAAATAGCTCCATATCTTACCCGGCATATACCGGTTTTTACTCCGATGCCATAGGCCCTTTATTCCCTTTTTTATTCGTAACGATAGCCTGCGGAGCCATATCCGGTTTTCACTCTCTGGTGGCATCCGGAACGACATCAAAACAAATAGACTACATAAAAAACGCCAGGTTCATAGGCGTTGGTTCAATGATTTTAGAAGGGGTTGTAGGGTTGATAGCTTTAAGCACCGTTATGATTTTAACTAATGATTCATCGGTGTATAAACTTCAACCGGGTGAGATATACTCCATGGGTATAGCGAAATTTTCGTCTCTTGTCGGAATAGGGGAAAGTTCGGGAAAGATTCTGGGTTTTTTGATAATATCGGGCTTCGTATTAACGACTTTGGATACCGCGACAAGAATAGCGAGATACATATTCCAGGAAATAATAGAAAGGCAGATAAACGACTGGAAAACGAGAATAACCGCGACGATCGTATCGCTTTTAATACCGTTGATACTTTTAAACATAAAAACCCACGACCAATCGGGCAATTTAATCCCTTGCTGGAAACTCATATGGCCGATATTCGGAATAACAAACCAGCTTCTTGCGGCTCTGGTTCTCGTAATAGTATACCTATGGTCTAAAAAAGAAAATATAGCCAAAAGGTTTATAATACTAATCCCCGCTTCATTTATGATAATTACCACCGTTTACGCTTTGACAATAAAAATATTCGAGTTTATAAAATCCTCAAATTATAACTTTGTGTTCTTTATAACCGCCCTCCTCTTATTTTTGGCTTTATTCATAGTCTATGAAACCTCCAAGTCGATACTAAAAAAAGCGTAAGCGCAAATTTACAGACGCATAGGTGTATGGATGCGTGGATGTATGGACGACTGTAAGATTGGCCGAATGGATGATTAGATTTAAATTTTGTAAAATTAACTGAAACGGTTAGAATATATTAAGGATAAAAATATGAAAACGGAAACGCATTCGATAGCTAAAGTGTTATCTATGAATTCGGTATCTTTTTTTATACCGCCATTCCAGCGTTCATATGCCTGGGGAAAAAATGAAATAAAAAGATTCTTTAGCGATATAATGAAAATCATAAACTCCGAGCTGGATATAAATGAAAAAGATAAATTGGAGCATTTTTTCGGCACGCTTGTTATCAGAGAAGAAAGATGCGGTTTTGCAAATAAATTTGTTATTGTTGACGGGCAACAAAGGCTTACTACAACTCTATTGTTTTTAATAGCTCTAAGAGATTTGGAAAAAGATTTTGAAAAGCAAAATTTTATAGACCAGACTTATTTAAAAAATAATTTATCTACATTTGATGATAAAATAAAATTAAAACAAGTTACGAAAGATTGGGAGGCTTACAAAGCTTTGGTAAATAAAGAGCCTCAGATTCCAGGGATAATTACAAGCGCATATAGTTTATTGAAAAGTTTAATTAATAAAGAAAACAACAAGATAAAATTTGAACATTATATAACCGCAATTAATAGGATGAATGTGGCGGTTATTTTTTTAGACGAAAGACCTTTTAAAGGAGAAGATCCTCAAATAATATTTGAAACCCTAAATTCTTTGGGGAAGCCTTTGACATTATCCGATTTGGTTAGAAATTTCATATTATTAAACATGCATAGCGATGAACAGTCCAACTTATATGAAAGAAAATGGCATCCGGAAATAGAAAACGTTCTGGGAGAAAATTGTTCTAATTTTTTTAGAGATTATTTACAATACAGAAAAGCTACTTCTTTAAAGGTTGTTAGCGATAATAACACAAAAGAGTTATATCAGGAATTTAAAGAATTTGTAAATTCCAATTTCAAAACTAAGAAAGATTTTATCGAAGATATTGTTAAATTGGCAAAACCTTATAAATGGATAATAGATGAGACTTTTGCGGATGAAATTTCAAAAGATTCCATATTTGATAAAAAAATAAAGGAACTTCTTAGAAATATATTCCACGATATCACATCGGAGGCATTTAAGCCTTTTGTCCTTGGATTGTTGGAATATTATAAATATGGAGTTAACGGTGTAAAATTAGACGATGAAACCCTGATATCCGTTTTGGAATCGATAATGATATATTTGATTCGGCGAAGAATATTGAGTTTAACGCAAGGCGAGAATAAAAATATAGTATTGCTCGTTAAAAAAATAGAACATATAGCCAAGAAAGAACTAACTATGTTTGATATTTTATCAAAATTGTTTTATAAGTTAAGGCTTCCTAATGATGATGAAGTTGCAAATAGATTAAAAACCGTTAACTTTTATGAAGAACTTAAACAGTATTCTAAATTTATTTTGGGCAAAATCGAAGAGCATAATTCTAAGGTTTCAGTCGACTTTAGAGACAAAAGAATTACCATTGAGCATATAATGCCGAGAAAATTGTCTAATGAATGGGAAGCCAAATTAGGAGAAAAATGGCAAGAGATTCATAATAATTATTTGCATAATATAGGGAATATCATACTTACGGAGTTTAATAGTGAAATAGGAAATAAATCTTTCGAAGAAAAAAAAGAAAAATTAAAAGAATCCTCTTTAAAATATAGACTTGATGTGATAAACGAGAAGAATTGGAACGAAAAAACTATAATAAAACACCAACAAAAGATGATAAAAAGATTCCTTGAAGTTTTTGCTATTCCTGATAAATATAAATATTCCGATAATTGGATTTCTAAAACGAACAACGTAGATAACATTTTTTCTATTTTGGATGAAGAAATCTTAGATATTTCTACAGGAAGTAAGCCGGTTGAGCTTTATCTTTTGGGTAATAAGATAAAAGTAAATCATTGGAGAGATGTATTTATTGAATTTTTAAACTATCTGAGAGAAAATGAAAAAGAAATTTTTGATTTTATAATAGAAAAACAATCAGAATTATTTGGAAATGATAATATAATAGTAGATTATGAAAAATTAAAAAAACTAATAGAAGATGAGCCGGAATTGAAGAGAAGATATAAATCTTTAGATGGATTATCTTTTGATGAAATAATGACAATAGGTGATAAAACTCTATTTTTACACGTTAATATCTCCGCTAATGGCTGCATTCAGAGGATTAAAACTATAATCGAAGAATTGATTGAAGATTTAGATGTTAAAATAAAAATAATCTAAATTTAATTTTTAGTTTTATAAATCCCTATCCCCTCTTCTCTATTCTCTCCTCTCTATTCTCTGTCATTAGACTTTAAACTTTTTAGCGGGCTTATTGACAGTTTTATTTTTTTCTGCTAAATAAAATTAGTAAGCGAAAAAAAGAGGGAATAAATGCTAAAAGAAATAATAATAAAAGAAGGGATGCCCACTTTGGAAGAGGCGAGAAAACTTCTTTTAGAAATAATAGATAGAGAAAAAAAAGCCGGGACAAAAGCTTTCATATTAATTCACGGATACGGCTCAACCGGAGTGGGCGGAGTTTTAAAAATCGGACTTAGAAAATCGCTTAATTTAAGGAAAAAGGAGGGCAAAATTTTTTCCTTTTATCCTTGCGAAAACTGGAGCATATTGAAAAAAGAATGCCAAGAAATAGAAAAAATTTGCCCGTCGACTACAAACGACCGTAATCTTTTAATTAGAAATCCTGGAGCTACGCTCGTAATATTAGCCAAATGATAAGAATAACGAAAATTTGACTAAAAGCATAATATGATATAAAATTAAATTATGAAAAAAATCAAAATGAAAAAAGATAAATTTGACTTTGAGGTTTTCGTAGGGGAAACGGCGAAAGCCTTCGGGGGTAAGAAAAAAGACGTATGTTTTATTCTCGACCCCAAATACAGCCTTTTAAAATACCCAAACGATTATAAAGAAGTAAAAGCCCATATTGAAAAAGGCGATAGAATATTCGTTTTCTTTGCCGGTGGTCTTCAATTGGAAGAAGATGATATCTATAAAGCGGACTGCGCCGACGGAAAACCCGTAAAAATAAAAGAAGATAGCCCCGCGGTATACGGAGAAGACGAAATCGTCGGCTATGTCGTAACGCTAAAAGACGACAATTACATTTTCGAGTCCTACTTATGCGAGTCCCCGATGGTTTGCGACCATCCTCCTTCATTTAGGAAGTATTCATACAAAGAGTTAAACCTCAGAATGGAAAACTTCCTAAAAAAATTTACGAAATAGTGGTTTTTAAAATTCTTGGGGTGTTTTAATTTTAAAAAATATTTTTGCGACAATTAGGTGTCGTATTAGTTTGTTATAATATTTTTATTAAACGGAGGGGATATGAGATTTATCCACACTTCTGATTGGCATGTGGGGAGATTTCTTCACGAAAGGAGTTTGATTGAAGACCAGCATTATGTCTTATCTCAGCTTTCGCGTCTTATAAAAGAATACAAAGCCGAGGCGCTTGTAATTTCAGGCGATTTGTACGATAGGTCCATACCGTCGCCGGATGCCGTTAGGCTTTTGGACGAGATATTAAGCGAGATAATCATAGACCGAAAAATCCCGATACTTATAATAAACGGAAATCACGATAGCCCCGAAAGGCTTTCATTCGGCTCTAAAATATTCAGTTCGAATAAATTGTTCATAAAAACTTCGTTCAAAGACGTCTTCGAGCCTTTGAAATTGGAGGACGAGTGGGGGAAAGTCTCTTTTTGGTTTTTGCCTTATATGACTTTGGATTTTTTAAAATCCAATCTAAAAGACGAAGGAATAAAAACTTACGACGAGGCCGTTAAAAAAATATCTAAAAAGATAACCGAATCTTTTAATTCTTCAAGAAACGTTTTGCTCGCTCATCTCTTCGTAGAAAACGGAGCGACATCCGAGTCCGAAAGGCCTTTTTCGGTAGGAGGAACCGACGCGGTAGACCCTTCGGCTTTTAAGGATTTTTCTTATGTCGCTTGCGGACATCTTCATAAGCCTCAAGGACGAAACAATTTGGTTTATAGCGGTTCTCCTTATAAATATTCTTTTTCCGAAGCCGATCATAAAAAAAGATATATTCTTGCGGATATCGGAAAAAACGGCGAGGTAAAAACCGAAAATTTGGAGATTAAATTTAAAAGAGACCTTAGAATAGTGGAAGGTAAAATCGACGACATATTAAAAAACGGAGAAAAAGACGGTAATAAAGACGATTATATACTCGCCAATATTTTGGATAAAGAAATAATATACGACCCCGTGGGAAAAATATCCAAGGTTTATCCCAACATACTGAAGATAGAGCGTCCCGATATTCCGATTCGTTCATATTCCGTAACTACCGAGGAGATACAAAAATCCGAAAGCCCTTTAAGGCTCTTTGAAAAGTTTTATAAAGATATCTGGGGTGAAGAGCCTTCTAAAAAGGAAATTAAAGCGGTAGAGGAGATTTTAAAAGATATATCCAAGGAGGAAGGCGTATGAAGCCTTTAAAGCTTAAAATGAAAGGTTTCGGGGCTTATAAATCCGAAACCGAAATAGATTTTGAAAAACTTTCTAATTCATCCGTTTTTCTTATAACCGGCCCTACGGGAGCGGGAAAAACCACCATACTCGACGCCGTTACATACGCCCTTTTCGGCAAATCTTCCTCGTTATATAGAGATAAAAATGACATGATAAGCGATTTCTCTTCTCCCAAAGAAGATAGTTACGTAGAATTTGAGTTTTCTTTGAGAAGCGGGGTTTACGGAGTAAAAAGATACCTTAGATCTTCTAAGTCCGAAAATTCCGTCAGTTTGTGGAAGAAGGAAGGGGGGGAGAAAAAATTTTTTAATTATAAGAAGGGAAAAGATTTCGACGAAGAGATTAAAAAAATAATGGGCCTAAACGCCGAGCAGTTTACTCAAATAATGATTTTGCCTCAAAACCAATTCCAAAAGTTTTTGTTTTCCGATTCCAACCAAAAAGAGGAAATATTAAAAAAGCTTTTTAGAACCGAGATATACGAGAAAATCGAAGAAAAATTGAAAGAAAAATTAAGAGAAATAACTCAAAAAACTCAAGAAACGAGAAGCAAAATAGAAACCGTCCTCCAAGCCTCCTCTTCGGCCGATTTGGAAGAGATTAAAGCCAAAAGAGAGGTTCAAATAAAAGAAAAAGGAAAAATTCAAAAAGACGCTTCGGTTTTAGGCGCCAAGTTGAAAAAAGCCGAAGAGGATTATAGAAAAGCGTTGGAAACTTTTAAAAATTTCGAAGAATACGAAAAAACGGAGTCGGAATTTTACAAAATGAATTCGGTTAAAAAAGAATACGACAAAAAGAAAGAAATCCTAAATAGAGCCCTCGAGGCTCAAAAAATATCCGATGTTTCGGAAAGGTTTTTAAACGCCGAAAAAGAAGTTTCGGATAAGGAAGAGGAAATTGAAGAAATAAAGAAAAGATTTCAGGTTTCCGGAAAAAACAAAGATTCGGCGTTAAAAGAATATCAAGGAATCGATAAGTTAAAAGAAAAGAAAAAAGAAGCGGATAGTTCCATATCTTATATGGAAAAACAGATTTCAAAGATAGAAGAATTAAAAGATTTAAAAGATAAGATTAAAAAGACCGATTTGGAGATTTTGAAAATTTCAAACGAACTTAACGAAGCGATTAATAGAAAAGATAAGCTAAAAACGGATATTGAAAAAAGGGAAAGAAGAAAAAAAGAAATCGCAAAATCTCAAACGGAATATGAAAAACTTAAAAAAACATACGAAGAATACATGGAATTATCCGAGAAAAAACAAGTTTTTGGCAAACTAAAAACGGAATTTAAAGAAATAGACGAGGAGTTGGAAAAAAAGAAGGATGAAGAAAGAAAATTGCAATCCGAGTTTGAAAAAATAAAATTGGAAAGAGAGGAAGCTGCAAAAAATCTTGAAAAAAGCGTCGTTTCAAATCTCGCTCTATCTCTAAAAGAAGGCTCTCCATGTCCCGTTTGCGGTTCTACCCATCATCCTTTAAAAGCGAAGTTCGGCGATAATAAAAAAATCGATGTTTCTTTGTTTGAAATAGATAAAAAAATGGATGAAATTTCCAAAAAACTTTCTTCGGTTGGAAAAGAAATAAGCGAACTTGATAAAACAAAGTCGAAAATCGAGGCGAAACTCGAAACGCTCAAAGAATTCGTCGAAAAAATCAAAAAAGAAGAGTTTTCGCAAATAGAATCGAAATTAAAAAAAGCCAAAGAAAACGCGGAAGAATTTGAGAGTTTGGAAAAAGAAACCGAAAAACTTCAAAAAGAGCTTGACGCTCTATCGGAAAAAATAGAATTAAAAAAAGAAAAGAAAAAAGGTTTTGAAACGACAAAGTCCGCTTTTCTGGCTAAAATGGAGCAAATAAATAAAGACATAGGAATATCCCCGGATATTTTCATGGAAAGATTTGAAAGTTTGAAAAAAGAATCGTCTTCGCTTTCTTTGAAGATAGAAGAAATAGAAGAAAAAGCCAAAAAAGCCGAAAAAGAATACGAAACAATCAAAAAAGAAAAAGAAAAAGCCGAATCGGAGATTGAAAAAAGAAGGAAGAATTTGGATATCGCCAAAAACAATTTTGAGAATAAATTAACGGAAAAAGGCTTTAAAAACATAGAGGATTATTTTTCGGCTTTGATTGAGGAGAAAGAGTATAAAGAACTGGATAGGGATTTAAGAGAGTTTGAGAGGAAATACGAGATTGTAAAAAACAATCTTAAAACTTTAAAAGAAAAACTTACCGGAGCCAAAAAACCCAATATTTCGGAATTTAAAAATAAAAAGGAAAAAGCGGAAGAAGAAAAAATAACGGCCGAGAAAAATCTCGCGAAAATTGAAAAAAACATAGAAGAAACCGAAAAATACATCTCCATGATGGAATCCGCTTTAAAAGAACTTTCCGGTTTGGAAGCGGAGTACGAACTTTCTAAAAAATTATCGGACATGGTATCGGGGAATAACCCTCACAAATTATCTTTGCAAAGATACGTTTTATCCGCTTTTTTTGAAGAGGTTTTGTATTACGCTTCAAAAAGATTGTACGAGATTACTTCAAGGTTTGAGCTTGAGCGAAAAAAAGGCGGGGATAAGAGGCTTGCCTTGGGGCTTGATATAAACGTTTTTGATACATATACTTCTCAACTGAGAGACGTCTATACGCTTTCTGGCGGGGAGAGCTTTTTGGCTTCGCTGTCTTTGGCTTTGGGGCTTTCCGATGTGGTTCAAAGCTATTCGGGCGGAATATCCATGGAGTCGGTTTTTATAGACGAGGGTTTCGGTTCTTTGGACTCCTCTATTCTGGACGGATGCTTAAAGGTTATAGAAAACCTCTCCAAAGACGGAAGGGTAGTCGGGATAATATCTCATGTCGACGAGATAAAGAACAGAATAACTTCTAAAATAGAGGTTATCCCTTCAAAACAAGGAAGCGGAATAAAAATTTATTATTAAAAATTTTCTTTTTTAAAAAAAACATAATCAAAATTTTATTTTTAATTAAAAATATCGTTTTTGGGGCATTTTAGCTTAAAAAAATATGCGACAAAAATATGTCGCAACGGTGTGCTACAATATTCTTATCGGGGTTCTTTAAATGTCTTAAAAATAAAAATCGAATCTGCTTTCTTCTTTTTTAGAAAGGGTAGGTGAGGGAGGCGGAGAAGGAGGGTTTATGAGAAAAGTAAGCAAAGAAATAATAAACGGTTATTTTACGAGGATAATGGAATTCGGCGAAGCGTTTAGAAACTTCGACGATTTCGGGTTTAGAAAAAACTCAAAGCGGTTTTTAAATCTCGAAAACGATAGAATGAATAAAAATTCCGAAGAGGATTTGGAAAAAGAAATTATAGAAAACTCCGCTTTGGCCGAATTAAAAAAATATTACGGAAGAATAAGAGATTATGTCATAGTCGGGGAAGAAAACGGTTTTTTCTTAAAGCCGGAAATGAAGATGAACAAGCTTTCGTTAACCCAATCCGAAAGGGTTTTGGTTTATTTGTATATATATTATTATTTTTACGAAGAATTCGCTTACGACAACAGAAAAAAAGACATGATAAAAAAAATTTCTTTTTTTACCGGCGAACCGATGCTTGAAATTTACGCGAGTTTAGCGCGGGATTCCAAGCTCGTTAGAAGCGGCCTATTGGCTTATAAAGATTTCAATTCCGAAAGGATAGAGATCGGTTCGGAAATAGTAAAATACTTTTTGCCTATAAGAGATTCCAATAAGAAAAAGATTTTTAAAAAAGAGATAGACTCCATATACGGTTCCAATCTGAATCCCAATTTCCCTCAAAAACTCTATTCTTATTTAAGGTCTTACGTTATCGGACAGGACGAGGCTCTAAAACAGATTTCCGTGGCGGTTTATAGGCATATGTTGGCCTGCGTTTCCAAGAGGGAAAACGAAAAAACGGTAAAAGGCAACATATTGATGATAGGCCCCACAGGAACGGGAAAAAGCTACATAGCCCATTTGATATCCAAATTTTTAAAAGTTCCTTTCGTCAAAGTAAACGCGACCCAATACACCGAAACGGGATATGTCGGGCTTAATGTGGAAGATATGATAGTAAAGCTATATGAGGAAGCCGACGGAGACACGAGGCTTGCGAGAAACGGGATAATATTCATAGACGAAATAGACAAAATAGCTTCCCAAGGGAGTTTTTATCAGCATTATTCCAATAAAGACGTAAGCGGAAGATGCGTTCAGGAGGAGTTGCTTAAAATACTTGAAGAAGACGAGGTCATATACGGCCACGACCACGGAATTAGAATATTTAGAGAAGTAAAAGGGTACGACATATCCAACGTTCTTTTCATTGCCGCGGGGGCTTTTGTCGGTTTGGATAAAATAATAGAGGAAAGAATAAAAAACAAAACTCCTATAGGTTTCTCTGCCTCCAAACAATCCGATTCGGAGCTTTCAAAGCAGGTGGTTAATGCCGATTTGGAAAACTTCGGTTTTATCCCGGAAATAATCGGAAGGTTTCCTTCCATAATCGCCTTAAAAAACTTGTCCGAAAAAGATTTGGAAAACATATTAAAACAAAGCAAAGACTCTCCGATAAAGCTATATGAAAAAATGCTTGAAAAAAGCGGGATAGATTATAAATTCGACGATAAAGTAATAACCGAAATAGCCGAAGAGGCAAATAAAATGGACACGGGGGCGAGGTCTTTGTACTCCATAATGGAAAAAAAGTTTTTTGAAATTCTTAAGAACAACATAAAAATAGGTTAATTTATAAAGGGGGAAATATGAAAGAATTAAAAGAAATAATGATAGAAAGGAAGTTCGATATTAAAAAAGCGATTTCTTTATTTAAGGAGATGGAAGATATACCAATAGAAATAGGTAATAGAGTTGATAGATTGGATTATTATTCGAACTTCCCGGATAAAAGCATATCCATTTTAAGATACGAAAGATTAAGGTCTATGGATTTAAAAGATTTGGATAACCTTTTAAGCGGTTATATCCCTTTAATAAGATATGCTTTAATTTTATGGAAGATTTATTGGGACATAAAGCTCCCGAGGCAAAATTTTCTAACTCTAAAAAACCTAAGAAACGCTTTGGAAACCGCTAAAATAATGTCGGATAAATCAAACTTGTCAAAAAACGCAAATCCGGAGGATTTGGTTTTATATCAAAAAATATCGGCAATCGCCGAATCGGCTTTTGTATGGAACATAACTCCGATAGTTTTATTTGTTTTATTCGCACCTTTTGCCGATCCTTCAAATGCTGAAGTTTATTTGATAGAAGGAGAAAAAGCTCTTATATTAATGGAAATAGAAAGTTATGTTAAATATGGAAACAAATCCGAAAAACTTTCGGATTATTTTAAAATACTTAAAGAATTAAGAGAAATTTATGGTATTTGAAAAGATATTAAACTGCCATATATGCAATACCGCCAACAGAACGGTTAGCAATTATTGCAAAAATTGCGGAGAAAAATTAAATCAAAAAAACTTCGATTTTAACGAAGCCGAAAAAATAATATCCAAAGAAATTTTTAAATCGAAAGAACTCTCCCAAGATCAAATTGATTTTTTGAAGAAACGGCTAAACGAATGGGTCGATTCTATCCCTTATCATAATCATAAAGACCTTTTCGACAAAGCCGTAATAAAATCCGCAAAACTTATCCCTTACTACTCGGTAAAAATTTCCGTATTAAACGAAAAAAGAGAGGTTTTGGAAAAAATAAGGCCTTATTCCGGCTTTGATTATCCGAAAAACAAGATAGATATGGGAAAATACTTGCTATGGAACGAGAAAAACCTGTCCGTACCCAAAGAATTTAAAGAAACTTCATTCCAATACGATATTCCCGGCACATTCGAGGTTTTCGACTGCGAGGACTGCGGCGGAGCGGGGAAAGTGCGGTGTTCGGATTGTTCGGGCAAAGGTATGGTGGAATGCGGAGTTTGCTCGGGCAGAGGAAGCGTAATTTGTATTAAATGCGACGGTAAAGGAAGAATTAAATGCAAAAATTATTCTTGTAGAAACGGAAGAGAAACTTGCTCCGGATGCGACGGTAAAGGTTTTATAAAAAACTACTCTTCAGGCGACATTACGGAAGTGTGTTCCGTATGCGGGGGAAGCGGAACGGTCGTATGCAAAACCTGCCTGGGATCGGGGTATCTTACATGCGATAAATGTAATGGACGGGGAAGCTCGGTATGCCATTATTGTTTGGGAAGAGGAACGGTAAACTGCAAAAAATGCGATGGTAGCGGGAAGGTCGTTTGCCGAAAATGCGAAGGAGAGGGCAGGCTTATAAAAAACCTTTATGTCGACGCTTCTTTTTCCAAAAAAGAATTTTTTACCGACATAAAAAACTTATATCCCGAGAATCTTTTCGTTAAATCTCCTTATTTATACGGAGATTCTTTCGAAGAACTAAACCCGAGCGGATTTATTTCTTTAATAACCGACGATTTGGGCTCTTTTAAAATAAATATTCCTCACCCTGATTTGAGTTTAAAATACGGTGAAATAGAAGATAATAAAAATAATTCTTTTAAAAAAGAATTCTCCGCGACTTCCGGAGAAAGAAGCGTTTTGGAAAAAACCGAATTTTTTAAAATCGACGTTTATAAAATAGAGTATTTATACGAAGATAAAAATTACGAAGTTTTTCTGTTTAGCGAAGACGGAGAAAAAATTTCCATATATTCCGCTTCCGACCCGGTAAAAGAATTTAACGATTCATTGTCTTTTCAAATATCCGAAGATGTCGAGAAAAACGACATCGCCGGGGCCGAAAAAAAATTGGTTATTTTGCAAGAAACGACAAAAGATTCCGTTTTGATATCTTTATCGGCGAGTTCTTTGTTTTTAAAAATGATTTCCGAAAACTATCCTTTGGAAATGTTATTTTCAAAAGCCGAAGAGTTGTTAAAGAAAACCGAGGTTTTCGGCGTTATCCTTTTATTGGTTTTTAATAAAATATACGATACGCGAATAAAACCTTTATCGGATACCGACCTTAAAAAATGGAGTTTGGAGTTTTTTGACCTTGTCCAAAGAATAAAAGATATCTGCCGCAAAAAGGGAGAGACGGAGTTATTTTACGCTTTTTTGATTATCGGCGAATTTTACGAAAAAGTATATGCTTTTTTGGAAAAATCCCTTAAAGCCGAGGATTACGAATCTTTCGAATGCGCTTTAAAGATTTCCGCCGAATTATCCGGCTATTTCCCGGAGATCTCGATTCGCAACGGATCCATAGTCAAAATTGAAGACAAAAAAGAAAATTCCGAAGAGGAAGAAAAAAAACAAAATCCCAAAGATTTTTTAGAAAAAATTTATAACTCGCAAAGGGGTTTGATATCCAAATATTTATGGATTTCAAACATTTTATTTTTCGTTTTATATTTATATCGGGTTTCCAAAGAAAGTTATTATATCGGATATCTTATCTCCAACATTTCTTTAAATTTCCTTTTCTCTTCTTTCTTGTTTTTGTTTTTGCCGATGAACGGTTTTAAATTTAGACGGTTTAAAATTGCGGTTTATTTTACGTTTTTCTTCGTTTATTTATGGACAAATCTTTGGATTTATTATATGAGAATCGATTACTTGATCGTTTTGTTCGTATTATCTTTGATTTTTTATTTTTCTTTTTCTTGGAAAAATAAAAATGGTTTAAATAAAAAGATTGAAGAGTTGAAAAAAATTTCGGATGAATCCGTATTGGCTTTATATTCTTCTCAAGAGCTCACGAGAAGACTCGCTTTTATAACATCCGTAAAATCCGACGAATCCGTTAAAAAAACGGCGAAAGAACTATATAAACTCGCCGAATCTAAAGGATTGTACGGAATACTTTTAATTAAAGCGGGTAAAATCGTAGAAACATTGGGAAAGGCTTTTTTGGATTACATTATAGAAAATAATGGCAAGGTTTATTTGCCTTTCGATTCCAAAAAGACCGTAAAAATAGAATACTTAAAGGAATATGACGAAGTGGGGATAATCGCATACGAATGCAATAACGCGGATTACGAAAAAATAAACGCGAATAAAATCTCGGAAATCGCCTCTTCGCTTTCCGATATTTCTAAAAAAATAATTGGAAAGTCCGAGTCGGAGGGAAAATGATTTGTAGAAATTGCAAACAAGATGTGCCGGACGGTCATTACTGCGATTTGTGCGGAACTATGGTAAAATTGGGAGACGAAGCCGAATCTGTTAAGAGATACAAAGAGCCGGATAAAGACCCTAACGAAACGGTCGCGGTATCAAATCGCGAATCGGATATCGTAATATTAAGAGAAATATCGAGCGGGGGGATGGCGGTAATAAAGGAAGCTTATTATAAATCTAACCCGGGTTTTAAATTCGCATTGAAGGTTTTTAAAGAAGAAATAAATCTGGGGACAAAAGAACTGGAGAAGATATACAAAAAAATAAACATTTTAAAAACATTCGACCATAAAAACATAGTCAAGATATACGACTTACATATTATCGGAGGCAAAATAAACATGGCGATGGAATTTATTAAAGGCAAAGACTTATACAAAATAATATCCGAAAAAGGCAATTTAGATCTCTTTCAAACAGCCGAGATATGCTCGGCTCTCTGCGAAGCTTTGATTTATTCTCACTCCAAAAATATCGTTCACAGGGACATAAAACCTTCCAATGTCATGATAGACGAAAAAAACACGATAAAACTTACCGATTTCGACATCGCTTTCGAAATAAAAAACACCGTAACCGCATTGACCGGAAAAGATTTCTTCGGAACTCCTTTGTATATGGCTTACGAACAACACTTGGGAAGGCATTCTTTTAAAAGCGACATATATTCTTTGGGAGTTTTAGCTTACGAATTGTTGGCTGGCGAGCCGCCTTTTAAAGGAAGCGGAATGGACATAATATACCAAAAGGAAAAAAAATCGTACATTCCGTTAAAAGATGCCGTTTCGGCTCTTCCGTTAGAAATTTGCGAAATTATAGACAAATGTTTAGACCCTAACCCGGATTTAAGGCCGTCTTTGGAGGAGGTTAAAAATGTATTCGAATTTAGTCAAAAAAATAATTTACGAAAATAAATTCTTAAATTTCATTAAAATTGCTTTGGGAGCATTGGCGGTTTCTACTTTTATATACGGATACTTGTATTACAATTACGAATACAAAAAAATCCCCATCGCCGTGAATTACGAAGAATCCATTATGAATATGGGGAAAGATTTAAGCCAAAAAATAAAGGAGAAGAAACTGAAAGGCTGGGTCGGTTCCATCGGCAGAATAGAAGGGAGTAAGAGGGATTTTGTCCAGAGGATGAGAAGTTTGATAAACGCCCAGTTATATTTATACGACGGGTGGAAGGTGGTCATAAACGAGGAAGAGAGAAAAAAAACGGTCGAGAGAATAAACAAATACTTAGCCAGAATGAACGTCATAAAAGACCCTTCCGTTTTGATAAAATCGGCCACTCAGGAAGTCGCTCCTAATTACTACGCCCAATGTTTTTATTCTTCCGTCCCCGGACATTTTTGGAAAGGAAAAATAGAATTAAAGATAGTCGATTCTGTATCGAAAAACAGCGTAGTTGAGTCTTCCGCTATTTTTACAAAGCCTTTTTTTGAAAACTTGATAAAATTTTTCTACGCTTTGGTAAAATACCTATCCGCGATAACCTTCGGCGTAATAAGCTTTATTTTGTTTTTTTTAATTCTTAAGTTTTTGTATAAGTTAGCTTTAAAATCATATTATTTTTTTAAGTTTAAAAAATTTAAATCCGAATTTAAAGATTTTATCGAAAACGGCAGATTTGTTTCCGCAAAAGCCTTGATGGATAAGCTTGAATTTTTAAACTACGAAGAGCTTAAAGAGATGAAACATAAACTGGAATTTATAACTTTTAATAACCCGGAGGAAGCCGAAAACGCTTTTTTGGCTTTGAAATCTTTGAAAGAAAAATGGGATAAGACCGGGGAGTTATCCGTGGAAGAAGAGAAAAAATTATCGAAAATTAAATCGCTTCTAAACCATAATGAATCGGAAGATTTTTTTAACGAATACTCCGTTGTTAAAAAAGAAAAATGGGGTTTGGATAAAGAGAGGGTAGAAGAGTATCTTAAAAACGGCGATTTCATAGTCGCAAAAGAGATAATGGATTCCTATCTTTGTTTTCTAAACGACCCTTCGCTTTCCGCTTTAAACGAAAGGCTTAACTTCGTTACCAAAGGAAACGTCAATGAAGCTCAAAACGCTTTTTTGAAATTTAAAAACATACTTGCCAAATATTTGAAAGGAATCATCCCCGACGACCAAGAGATGGAAGAACTATATAAAATAAAGAAAAAAATAGAGATGAACGAGATCGATTTGTTTATAAAAGAAGTCGAAATTAAGAAAAAACAGATAAAAGCGAATATGCTGATATCCGAAGGGAAAGCGGAAGAAGCGAAAAGATTGATATCCGAAATCGTCGGAGAAAATTATTACGTGGAAGAAAACAAAAGAATAGGGTTTGAAGAAATAAAAGAAAAAGCCGAAGAAATAACCGTTAGGCAGGAAAAGGAATACTCGGAAGTTTTGAATATGATAAAGAATTTAAATTTAGAAAAAGCCGTTGAAACAATAATAAAAACCGATCTCCGCAACAAAAAACTGGACATGTTATATAAAGACTTGAATAATACTCGCTCAATAAAATCTTTGAAATTATCTTTTATAAACCCGAATAACCTAAACGCTTCGGCTCCTTTATATCTTTTTTTTAAAAAAGAAGTGGAAATTTTTAGAGAAAACATTAAAAAACCCGACATTAATCTCTTATACGATTTCGTATCCAGAGACAGCCATTTGAAAATAGTCTTTGAACAAGAAAAGTTTTTTGTCAAAAATGTCGATTCCAAGAACGGCGTTTTTATAAACGAAGCTCCGATAATCGTCGAAGAATTAAAAACGGATTCTAATATTAAAGTATCCTATAGATATCCGATTTTCGCCAAAATTTATTCGGACAATTCTTTGAATTCCAAATTTTTGTTCTTGAAATCCAAAGATTTTACGGCCGTTTTAATTCCGAATGAAACCAATAAGTTGAAATTTAAGATTTTAAACGGATTTATATCGGTTTGCCAAGATGGGGATTTCGATTTTACCCTTTTTACTTACGAAGGTTTTAAAATTTTCAAGATTTTAGACGAAGTCCTAATTCCGGGAGTGGAATTTAAAAAGAACACCGATAGAGGTAATTATGAAATATATAAAATATAGCGTTTTAATTTTTACCGTTATAGGCTGCGGCGTGCTCCTATTCTCTTACCCCGATAAAGAGGAGTACGCCGCCATAAAAAAAGAAATTAAAAGGTATCGCTCGAGAAACAACATAGACATATACATGGGGGAGGGGACGGCGAAGATAAAAAACGGAGACATACAAGCCGCAAGGCGCCAAGCGGAAGATTTGGCTACCGATTCTCTTTTAAGGTCCATAAAAGTTTATGTTAAATCCGATTTCGTTTCGATATTGAATTTGAACAAAAAACAAATAGAAGAAAAGATAGACTACATAATAAATACTCGCGCAGACTCCATACTTAAAGGTAGAAAAATAGAGTATTACGATTTTTACCCAAACAACAAAACCGTAACGGTCATAGTTTATTTGGACAAATCCGATTACGACCGTCTCGTCTTGGAGGAGGAAAACAAAAGGATATCGGCAATTAACGATTACGCTTTAAACGGCGAGAAAAACTTTAAAAACGGAAAATACCTAAACGCCCTTTCCGATTTCTCAAAAGGATACTCGCTAAAAAGAGAATACTTTAAAGACATACCGATAAAAATAAGAATAAAAGAAGACAACGAGGAAAAAAATTTGGACGCCGAGATGTTTTTCGATTCCAAAATACAAGAAATCTCTTACTCTATAAATCTCGTCTTGCCAGACGAAAAATTCATATACTCCGCATCCGGAAGGCTTTTGAACAAAACCCCTTATGTCACCGCTTATTTTAAAAATGCTCCGATTGAAAACCTTCCCGTCAAATTCGAATGCGTAAGAGGTAGAGCCGAGTTGTATTCCGACAAGGCCAAATCCGCCAAGGACGGAAGAGTGGAAATAAATATATCCAAAATAGACCCTTATTACAAAGAAACCCAGATAATCGCCGAGCCGGTTTTAAGCGAATACGCCTCGGATTATCCTTTTCTAAAAACAAATTCCTTAAGGATTACTCTCCATAGGAACAAAACCGTTGTTTTTAAAGTTAAACTTAATTCTTCCGATTACAACGGCTCCAACGACATAATAAAATCCGCCATAAACTCTTCCGGTTTCGACCCGATACTAAGAAACGAACAAAAAGAAAAAGACATCAATTCTTTGTTGGCCAAATTATCGCAAGAAAATCTTGATTATTATTTATTGATAAAAATAGACGCTCAAAGCGAAAAACTCGCCGATTATAATTTATACAGGGCGTCTTCTCAAAGTTATATATACCTTTATTCCGTGATAGATATGAATATGGTCGTCGCCGAAGAAGGGCCGGGCGAAACCGGATACGGAAGCTCCGGCCAAAACGCTCTCTCCGACTCAGCGGACAAAACCTTAAAGAAGGCCTCAAAGATTTTAGTTGAAAAACTAAAAAATTATTACAAATAGGAGGAAAAAATGAAAAAAATAGCGTTAATCGCAATGGGACTATTAATGACCGCCTGCGCTTCCAATAGAAAATACGAGCCGCAGGCCTTGAACCTTAAAAACGCTCCCGAATGGGTTATGAAAGGGGGGGAGGCGTTTAAAAAAGACTCTCCGTTTATCTACTACGGAGTCGGTATTTCGGAGTATATACCTCACACCATGCTTATGAGGGAAGCGGCTGATTCGAGAGGGAGAACCGAAATAGCTTCTCAAATAAGAACTCATGTGGAAAAACTATATAAAGACTACTACGGCAACAATAAAGATTACGTCGATCCCCAAAAAGGTAATGTGAATGAGCTTATTGAAGTCGCTCGAAGAGAGTTTGTAGATGAGGTTCTAATTGGCGTAAGAATAATAGACAGATGGCAAGACCCGGAGACCAAAGCTTTTTACTCTTTAGCTTATCTTAATTTAGAAAATAATTTTTACGACCAATATAAAAACTCGTTAAGGAAAACTCTCGAAGAAAAACACTATATGTTTGTTAAAGAAAAAGCGGAAAATATGTTCAAAGAAATGGATAGTATGGTAGAAAAACAAAGGGCGAGAGAGAAAGAGATATTGGGTATATACGATAAAACAACCGAAAAGAAAGCCGAAGCGGACAAAAAGAGTTAAACTAAATATTGAAACCGGCAAAAAAATAAAAACGGCGGAGCCAAACCCTCCGCCGTTTTTATTTTAATTAACCGAACCACGACATGTTCTATGTTCAAAGTTGCAAGTTCAAAGTCAATGTTCAAAGTTCAATGTTTAAAGTCTAATGGGAGAGAATAGAGAGTAGAGATTAAAGAATAGGGCTTACAAGTTACAAGTCTAAAGTTCAAAGTTGCACGACCGGAACTAAAAGTATCAAGTCTAAAGCTTAATGTTTAAAGTTTAAAATTATCAATATATTTAAACCTTAACTCCTCAACCATTCTAATGCTTCCATTTCCTCAAATGCTTCCAACCATTCCATTTTCTTATCGGGATCGCAACTCCTACATCTTTACCATATCTTTTTGACCCAACCAAATAAAGTTTCAGTTCCCTTCTTATCGGGATCGCAACTCCTACCAAAAATCCGCCGAAAAAATAGAAAAAGTTTTAAAGTTTCAGTTCCCTTCTTATCGGGATCGCAACTCCTACGATGGGAAAGAGAATTTAAAACATGCACTTCCGCAAGTTTCAGTTCCCTTCTTATCGGGATCGCAACTCCTACGATACTGAAATTTGGAAAGAGGATTGGTTTCTAAAGTTTCAGTTCCCTTCTTATCGGGATCGCAACTCCTACTTCTTTGAGCCCAATAATACTATCAACATCCATTTGTTTCAGTTCCCTTCTTATCGGGATCGCAACTTCTACATGGGGCAGGGGAGAAATTTAGTTGTCCCGCGAATCCGTTTCAGTTCCCTTCTTATCGGGATCGCAACTCCTACGAAAGCCAGTGCCTAGCAGAAGGGCTTCTTAAAAGAGTTTCAGTTCCCTTCTTATCGGGATCGCAACTCCTACTGGCTTTCCCAAAATGGACAGCCAGTGCAAATGGGGGTTTCAGTTCCCTTCTTATCGGGATCGCAACTCCTACATTTCTTTTGTTAAAAGCGATGCCGAGTATAGCGTGTTTCAGTTCCCTTCTTATCGGGATCGCAACTCCTACAAATAACGGCATCCAAGGAGGAAGAATGATTTTTTGTTTCAGTTCCCTTCTTATCGGGATCGCAACTCCTAC
>DYIF01000016.1 GCA_020723765.1 Elusimicrobium minutum | reverse complement strand
GCGGGACTTAACCCAACATCTCACGACACGAGCTGACGACAACCATGCAGCACCTCGGCTGGGTCCCTCATCGGGTCATTCCCTATTTCTAGGGAATTACAACACCAGTCGTTCGAGCCCAGGTAAGGTTCTTCGTGTAGCGTCGAATTAAACCACATGATCCACCGCTTGTGCAGGCCCCCGTCAATTCCTTTGAGTTTTAACCTTGCGGCCGTACTCCCCAGGCGGTAGACTTAACGCGTTAGCTGCGGCACGGAAGGGGTCGATACCTCCCACACCTAGTCTACATAGTTTACGGCTAGGACTACCAGGGTATCTAATCCTGTTTGATCCCCTAGCTTTCGCATCTCAGCGTCAGTATAGGCCCAGGAACCCGCTTTCGCCTTCGGCGTTCTTCCCGATATCTACGCATTTCACCGCTACACCGGGAATTCCGGTTCCCCTTGCCTCACTCTAGAAATTCAGTATCCATCGACATATCACCGTTGGGCGGTGAGATTTTACGATGGACTTAAATTTCCGCCTACATGCGCTTTACGCCTAGTAAATCCGAGTAACGCTTGCACCCTACGTATTACCGCGGCTGCTGGCACGTAGTTAGCCGGTGCTTATTCGCAGGGTACTGTCAGAATTCGTCCCCTGCAAAAGGAGTTTACAATCCGAAAACCTTCATCCTCCACGCGGCGTCGCTGGATCAGGCTTTCGCCCATTGTCCAAAATTCCCCACTGCTGCCTCCCGTAGGAGTGGGGCCCGTGTCTCAGTGCCCCTGTGGCTGTCCGTCCTTTCAGACCAGCTACCCGTCATAGCCTTGGTGAGCCGTTACCTCACCAACTAGCTGATAGGCCGCAAGCCCCTCCTCAAGCGACTTGCGTCTTTTATCCAAAAAAGATGCCTTTTTCGGATTATATGGGGTATTAGCCCCGATTTCTCGGGGTTATCCCCCTCTTGAGGGAAGATTGCTTACGTGTTACTCACCCGTCTGCCGCTATCTCACGATACGACATGTGAGACCGCTCGACTTGCATGTGTTAAGCACGCCGCCAGCGTTCACTCTGAGCCAGGATCAAACTCTCCAAAAAAAAATCTGGAGAATCTGACATAAAGCTCTTTATAAACACCGTTAATTCAATTCAAGGTTAACACCCATTCTTCCTTCCATATAAGAAGTAAGAGGGTGCCTGCTCATACACGACCCGTTTTATCGGGTCGAAAATTTGAGAGAACAAATCTGCCCTGTCTTTTACAACAGGTTTTTAACATACTTAAATTTTATTATTTTTAATAAGACCTTGTCAAGTCTTTTTTTTTACATCTTTCTTTGATACTACCTTAAAGATATTTTTGAGAGAGAACTTTCTTTATAAAAATATTTTATCAAATTTTTTAAAACCTTGTCAACACTTTTTTTTCCCAATGAAAAAAAGATTTTATTTTTTTATTTATTCAAATTTTTTGTTTTTAAAAATTCAGAGAACTTGTTTTTAAAAAACATTTTTTCGCGGGCCGCTTACGGCATAACGCTTTGCGTTTGCCGCGGTGTCCAAAGCAATCCTTCTAACCGAAGTCCACTCGGCCTTTTGTATAGATCAATTCGGCCTGCGGACTACGATTTACGCGAAATGCTATTCGCATTTCTTAGAAAAGCTTCCGCTACGTTTTCAACTTCGCAGAAACTTATAATTTCTACGAAGCTTTAGCGAAGTAGAAAAAGCGGGCGATGGGAATCGAACCCACGTTTTGACCTTGGCAAGGTCTCGTTCTACCATTGAACTACGCCCGCAAAACATGATATTAAATTTTAAGTGAACTTTCGTATTTATAGAATTATACAAAAAAAATTAATAAAAACAAAATTAAATTTGTATAATTTTATTGATGGCAAAAATAATTTTAATAGACGACGATCCTCATATAAGAGACGTCTTTTCAAGATTATTGAAATCTAAAGGGCACACCGTAATTACGGCGGCGGACGGGCTTAACGCCGTTTTGTTAATAAAAAACAATATTCCCGACCTTATAATATTGGATAGAAACCTCCCTTTTGCGACCGGAGAAAGCGTTTTTAAAAAAGTGAAAGAAATATCCAGAGCGATTAAAATAATAATACTTACCGGCTACGACGACGAACCTTCGAAAGATTATTATATAGAAATGGGTGCAAATATGTTTATATCCAAATCCGAAGGTATTACCAATATAATGAGCAAAATAGAAAGCCTTATAACGACAGAAAAGCAGGGGCAAAACAAAAAAGAGACAATCGAAGAAACAAAACCGTTAATAATGGTTGTGGACGACGACGAGTATATAAGAGGATTCGTATCCAAATTTTTAAAATCGAAAGGATTCGAGCCTATTTCCGCCTCAAACGGCAGAGAAGCTCTTACATATATAGAAAACAAAAAAATTTGCGTGGTTCTTCTGGATATATTTATGCCCGAAATGGACGGTAAAGAATTTTTGGAAATAATAAACACGCGGACCGAAAAACCTCATATAGTGGTAATAAGCGGAAACGAAGACGAAGATCTGGCGAGAGATTTTCTTAAAAAAGGCGCGGTAGATTACATAAAAAAACCGATCAATTTGGAGAGATTGGAACTAATAATAAGAACGCTAACCGTTTGCTCTTGATTATTTTATTTTAAATTTGACCGTAAATTTTAAATACTCCCCTTCCCGGCTTTCGACTTCCACTTTGGCGTTATGCCTTCTGGAAACTCCCCAGATCCATGAAAGCCCCAAACCCTCTTTCATATTATTTTCCACGGTGGTATAAAAAGGGAAAAATACTTTATCCAAATTTTCTTCTTTTATCCCCGCTCCGTTATCTGAAAACTCCAAAATTAAATCGTTTTCTATCGAATAAGTTTTGACGGATATTTCTAAATTTTCTTTTTTGGAATGATAAATGGAGTTTTCAAAAAATTCTGTTATCATCAAATCTATCTCGTCGTTTTTCGCGTATAAGGAAGGAATGTTTTTTGAAAGTTCGAGATTAACCTTTATATTCGATTTATTCTCGTAATGCGAAGATTTTTGGGCTATTATATCGTTAATATCTATGTATTCCTTTCCGGAAACGTTTTTTCTATAAAACAAAGCCAATTTGTTTCTTATTTTTGAAGCTTTGGAAACCACGTTTAGTATCTCGTTTAGATCTTCTATAGCTCCGCTATCTTTTACTTCGGCGCTCAACAGAGTCGCATAACCCTCCACAGCTCCTATGACGTTATTGTAATCGTGTATTATTCTCGAAATTATATCCGCCAACATTGAAAGAAGATCATCTCTTTTCATATATCTAAATTTTATATTTTAATTGATTTCTTTTCAAGATTTTTAAAGGACCCAGCGTTCGAAGGCGTTTAGGGGATTTGGGACTTTGGGGTTTTTGGGGGTTTAGGGGGGTGCACATCGAACGCTGGATTAAATTCGATATTATGGGTGAGGGACCTAAACCTTATCGCTAAAATTTAAAGAACATATAATACCACAACTTCCCCTCAATACTATTATAATAGATAATTTGATTTATGTCAAGTTGTTATCTATCCCGGAGATTTTTTTAAAAAGAGCCGTATACTCGGATACCGATTTGTTCCAGGAAAAATCCGTTTTCATAGCGTTTTTTACTATATTGCTCCATATCTCCTTGGAATTATAAACCGATATTATATGTCCTAACATTGAGCTTAGATTCGATTGTGTCGGAAGATCTATTGAAAAACCGTTCGACTCTATAAGATTATCCGGGTTATAAAATATGGTATCCTTAAGCCCTCCTATTCTGCTAACCACGGCAATCGAGCCGTATCTGGAAGCTATCATCTGAGAAAGTCCGCATGGCTCAAATCTTGAAGGCATTAAAAATATATCGGAGGAAGCGTATATTTTATGGGCCAACTCCTCGTTAAACTCTTCTATGAAAACAAAACCGGAAGGATGGGCCGAGGCTATGGCTCTTAATTTGTCGGCTATTTCTTTATCTCCGCTACCCAGAACCGCAAACTGTATTTTATCTAAAAATCTGTTGGCCACATCCGCTATCATATCCACGCCTTTTTGCCAGTCCAAACGGGAAACGCATCCCGCCAGTATCTTGTTTTTATTCTGCTCTAATCCCATCTCTTTTTGAAACATCTTTTTGCAATAAGGTTTCCCTCTCCAGAAGGTTTTAAGGTCGTACCCTTTATATATGAAAGTATCGGTTGCGGGATCCCAGACCTCGGTGTCTATTCCGTTTAATATTCCGAAAAGAGAATTTTTTCTAAAATTCAAAACTCCTTCGAGGCCTCTTGCTATCTGAGCGTTTTCGCATATTTCTTTCGCATAGCTCGGGCTAACCGTGGTTATTATATCCGCGTAATTTATTCCCGCTTTCATAAAGTTTATTCCGCCGTAATATTCCAATTTATCGGGAGTAAAATCGAACCAGGAAAAACCCGCCTTAACAAAAGTTTCTTTGCCGAACATTCCTTGATAAGCTATGTTATGAATTGTAAAGACCGTTTTGGTTCTCGCAAAAAAAGCGTCTATGGAATAAAGCGTTTTGAGATATGCGGGAATAAGCCCGGTCTGCCAGTCGTGACAGAATATTATATCCGGCTTAAAATCAACAAATTTAAGAGCCTCTAAAACCGCTCTTTGAAAAAATATGAACCTTTCGTCGTTATCCGAAAACTCTCCGGAACTTGTTCTATAAAGGCCGGGCCTGTCGAAATATCTGGGGTTATCTACCAAATAAACTTTAACCCTCCCCCACTCGACAAGATAGAGATTAACGGTCTCCCTTCTATCGGATACCGGTATTATGAAATTACCCGTAATTTTTTTGGGAGAAAATGCGGTTTTCCCTATATCCCTATATTTCGGCAAAAAAAGAACCACGTTTTCCACCTCGTTTGATTTCGAAAGATTTGAAGAAAGCGCCCCGACCACATCCGCAAGACCTCCGGTCTTACAGAAAGGAAAAGCCTCGCTTGCGCAGATCGCAAGTTTCATAACAACCTCCTAATACCTGAACTTAATACCCTTATTTAAAATTTCCGAAATTCTTTCGGGAGAAAGAGAATTTATATAGAATCCGCTACCCCATTCAAATCCCGCGGGCATCGCGATTTTCGGCAAAATCTCTATATGCCAGTGAAATTTTTTTTCTCCGGACGGCGCGGTATGAATTATCATATTATAAGAAAGATCTTTTATGGAATAGTGAAGCTTTGAGAAAACATTTTTCAAAGCTTCGGAAAGTTTTTTAAACTCGGTCTCTTTGTAAAAATCCGGCTCGTGATTAACCGGAGATACCCATATCTCGAAATTAAATCTGGAAGCGAAAGGCGCAAAAGCCACGAAATGCGAATTTTCAAATATGATTCTTTTTTTAAATTTTTTTTCGTCTGACAATATATCGCACATAGCGCATTTTTTATTTTTTAAATGATAAGTTTTAAAATGTTTTAACTCGTCCGAAACTCTCAAAGGAAGCAAAGGCATCGATATGATTTGCGAATGAGGATGAATTAAACTCGCCCCCGCATTTTGTCCGTAATTTCTAAACAACATGACATACTTTACATTTTTCAAAGAATAAAGCTCCTTCATTCTTAAAGCGTATATTTCAAGAACCTTGTCTAAATGTTTTATTTCGTTTATTTTTTTAAAATGATTTCTATCTTCTATTATTACCTCGTGATGCCCTTTTACATAAAATTTCTTATTCAAACCTTCCGACTCTTGAAAATTTTTATTTTCCAGTGTTAAAGCCGGATATTTATTCGGCACAACTCTTATATACCATCCTTTCAAATCTTTTAACTCGCATATAGCAGGCGGCGTTTCTTTTTCATTGCCCGGGCAGAAAGGGCATTTGATTTTTGCTCTGTATTCGTTAGGCCTGAACTCTCTATCGTTTGAGACTATGACCCAGTTGGAGCTAAGTATGTCTTTCCTTAAATGAGAATTCATAGATTAGTTGTTCTGTTTTTCTTCTGTTAAAGCGGAATTTTGCGCATCTACGGTTTGCTCGCCAACGCTTTCCAAATTTTCTTTAGAGTTATCTTCGGCTTTTTCTTTTTCGGCGGATTTTATTTTATCATCTATATTTTTTATCGCATCCTGGGAAACAAGCCCTTCCAGAGCCGGAAGATCTTCTAAGCTATTTAATCCGAACTGTTTTAAAAACTCTTCGGTGGTCCCGTACATTATGGGTCTTCCGAGAGTTTCTTTCCTTCCTATGTTGGTAACCAGTTTTCTTTCTATTAAGGTGTCTATCGGACCGGAAGAATCCACTCCCCTTATCGCCTCTATTTCGGCTTTGGTAATGGGCTGTTTAAAAGCTATTATCGAGAGAACTTCAAGCGCGGCGTTTGAAAGCCTCAATGTAAGCCTTGAGTTATAAAGCTTTCTGACCCATATCCCATACTCGGGCCTTGTAGACATCTGCCATCCTCCGGCCACCTGTATTATCGATAAGGCTTTGCCTTCCATATCGTATGAATGTTTAAGCTCTTCTAACTTCTCCGATATATATTTAACGTCTTTTACTTCGCATATTTTGGCTATTCTTTCGGCGGTCAAAGGTTCGTCGGTTATAAAAAGAAGCGTTTCTATGACTTTTTTTAATTCGTTTTCTTCCATAAATTCTCCTGCCTTCAAGATTTCGATTCTATCAAATAAATTTTTACCTCGGAAAAAGAGTCGTCCTGAGTGACTGTTATTTTATTTAATTTTACAAGCTCCAAAAGCGCCAGAAAACAGGTTATAACTCCTCTTATTTTGGTTTCCTCTTTGAAAATATCGTCCAGCAAAACCCATTTTTTTTCGGTTAAAACTTTTAAAATCTTTTCGATTCTCGATTCTATCGGAACGTCCTCGGCTTCTATTTCTCTTCTCAAAGCCACTCTTTCAAAGGCTTTCTTTACCGCGTCTATTAAATAAACCATCTCCACGTCCAGATGTTTATCCTGAGCCTGAAAAACCGGAGAGCCTCTATAAAAAACATCCTTATATTTATTAAATCTTTCGGACAAAAGCGCCGAAGCGGCTTTATATTTTTGATACTCCTCAAGCATTCTTACAAGACCTTCCCTCGGGTCCTGACCTTCCTCCCCCTCTTCCGGTTTTTTGGGCATAAGGCTTTTCGCTTTTATCTGCATAAGCGTCGAAGCCATAACCAGAAACTCGCCCGCGATGTCCAAATTAAGCTCCTTCATAACATCCAGATACTTCAAATACTCCTCCGTTATTTCGGAAACAGGTATGTCGTATATATCTAAATTATTTTTCTTTATCAGATACAAAAGCAAATCCAGCGGCCCTTCAAAAACATTCAAATGTATATCCATTAAATTCATTTTATTTTTATCTCCTTAAGAACATCTATCATTTTTAAAGAGGCTTTTTCTTTAGCTTTTTTATTGCCTTCTTCGATTATGCCCTCTATTTCTTTTTTGTTGTCGATGTAATAGTTTCTTTTATCCGAAAACTCTTTCATAACCGGGTTTAAAAGCTCGAACAAATGCTTTTTGCATTTAACGCAACCTATGCTTCCTTCTCTGCATTCCTTTTCCCTTTGAGAGTAATCCGGGTTGTAAATTTTATGAAAAGCAAAAACCACGCAACCGTCGGGGTTGCCTTTATCGGTCGCTCTCAATTTATTAGGGTCGGTATACATACTCATTATTTTTCTATTTAAAGCCTCCCCGTTTTCGCCTATCTCTATGGTATTACCGTAAGACTTGGACATTTTTTTACCGTCCAATCCGGGTAAAACCGGAGTTTCGCTCAAAAGAGGTTTCGGTTCTTTTAATAATTGCGTTGAAAACATATGATTAAATCTTCTGGCTATTTCTCTCGTTATCTCTATATGAGCCAGCTGATCCTTGCCTACCGGAACATAATCCGCGTCGTATAAAAGTATATCCGCGCTTTGAAGAACGGGATAACCCAAAAATCCGTAATTTGCATATTCTGAGTTAAGAGCGTTTAGCTCTTCCTCGTTCATATCGAAAACATTTCCCATTTTTTCTATATGTCCTTCCGCCTTTTTAGCCTTATCCTCCTGGCCTTTATATTTTCTCGAATAAAGCTCCAAAAGCTGTTCTTTGAAAGTCGGATTTCTTAAAACCCAGGAAAGAGGAGTAATCATAGATAAAACCAGATGAAGCTCGGAGTGCTCTTTTATATCTGACTGTCTGAATATTACCGCTTTTTTATGGTCCACCCCGCAACTAAGCCAATCCGCTATCATAAGTATCGAATTTTCGTATATACGGGCGGTATTTTCCGAAGATGTGGTAAGAGAATGAAGGTCCGCTATAAAAAAATAACATCTATATTCGTTTTGTAATTTGATATAATTGTACAAAGCTCCCCAGTAATTTCCTAAGTGAAGTCTTCCAGTCGGTCTCATTCCGGAAACTATTATTTTATCCATCTTTTACCTCTTTAAATTACAAGCCCTATGGAATTATAAAATTTAATCATCAAATTAGTAGGAAAAATTATCCAGAATTTTATCAATCCGCTTACTACCAAAAATATCACTATATACATCCCGTAGGGCAGAATCTTTTCGTAAATTTCCCTGTATTTATAAGGCAGGATATTTAAAACTATCTGACCTCCGTCTAAAGGATAAACCGGCAAAAGATTAAAAAAACCCAACATCAAATTTATATAAACCATATACTGAAACATATATATCAAAGGAAGAAAAAACATAATTTTATGCAAACCCAAAACGAACATAAGATTTAAAACGCTTACAGACAACAAAGAAAGGAGAATATTGGAAATAGGTCCGGAAGAAGCCACCCAGACCATATCTCTGTAAGGGTCGTTCATTCTATAAGGGTTTACCGGAACCGGTTTAGCCCATCCTATAAGCGGCGCCCCGGTAATTAAAGAAATTGCCGGCAGTATTATGGTTCCTATCATATCTATGTGAGAAATCGGATTTAGAGTCAATCTTCCGCTCAAATAAGCGGTATCGTCTCCTCTTTTATAAGCCGTATATCCGTGAGCAAACTCGTGGATTATTATTGAAAAAAACAACGCCGGAAGTTGTAATATCCATTGCATAATAAGAAAATTATAGTATTTTTTTAAATAACCTCAAAAGTAAAAGATTATTTTGAAGATCTAAATAAATTTAAAAAAAGCTCTTTAACCATGTCCTTGGCGTCAGAAAGAGCTATAAATACTCCCATTATAGATTCTCCCGCTATTATTCCTGAGCTTAAAGGTATTATGTATTTATCGGCGATTTTAGGGAGTTTCTTTTCAAGCATAAGCGCTATAAAAGCTCCTATAAACATTGAAAGGGAATTATAAAAAGGTATAACCATCGAAAGCCCCAAACCCATGGCGCTCGGTATATATTTTTTATGTTTTGGAAAAATAATCTCTATAACCGGTATTATTATTCCTATCAATCCGCCTATAAGTATTCCCAATCTGGCGGTAGGATGAAGAGAATCTATCCCGTTAGACAAAAGCTTTGCAACAGCCGCCCATACCTGAGCCGAAGGAGCCGGCCATTTATCGGAACCCAAAGCCGAAGCGTCGGGAACGAGTATGTAAAAAGCCGGAACGACTATTAAGGTTCCCGCGAATATTCCCAAAAACTGAGCTATGAACTGCTTTCTCGGATTTGCGCCTAAAAGATAACCGCTTTTTAAATCGGTTAAAAGGTCCGCCGTGGAACCGGCTGCTCCGGCGGTCACGGATGCGGTCATAAGATTTGTAACCATATTCGAAGGAGCTATAACTCCGAACACAAGCTGCGTTATTTTTCCCATCGCCCCTATGGGAGTGATATCCGATTCTCCTGTAGCTCTTGCGGCGACTATAGCAAGAAAAAATGTCAAAACGACGGCTATTATTCCCATCCACCATGAGGTATTAAAAGCGTAATGAAGAACCATTATACACCCTATACCCGACAAAAAACTTCCGCCGACAAACCATATAGAAGGAACCTCTATGGAACTAACATAACCTTTTTTTTCGCTTTTTAAAAGAAAAATATTTTTTATTCCTTTAAAAGCCCTTAATATGGTTTTCGATTGAAGAGCGAACATAAAAAGCCCGGATGTAACCATAATACTGGCTCCCGCCCATGTGCTCCACTGAACTATGGCTCTATATCCCAATTTCGAAGAATCTATCGCTCCTATCTCGACCATCTTAGGCGCCAAAAATCCGTAATTTATAATACCACCCAAAAGCATAGACCACCCGACCTTCCAGCCTATAATGGCTCCGGCGGCTATCATTATCGCGCTCAACTCAAACGATATGGTCCATTTATCTAAACCAAACCCCGCTATCTTTCCGGGAAAGGATAAAGAAGAAGGTATGATTTCTTTTTTGAAAAAAGCGGGAACTCCGTCTCTTAAAAAAGCGACAAGCCCTCCGAATAAACCGCCGATTCCAAGAGCCTTTGCCTTATCTCCAGCTTCGCCTCCCTTTGAATATAAGCTCTTTAGAGTTTCCGCGGCGGCTATACCGCTTGGAAATTTTAACCTCTCTACATTTATCATCTGCCTTTTCATCGGTATAGCTATAAAAACTCCCAAGTGCCGCCAGAAAAAATGTCCAGAGAGTCAAAACGACCCACGATATATGGGTCCCCGTTATCAAAAGATAAGCGGAGATTGCGCTAACCATGGTCCCGCCGGTGGAGTACCCCGCGCTTGAAGCGGTGGATTGCATGCAATTATTTTCAAGTATTGTCATCTCGTCGTTAAAAAATTTTGGGAAAATAGCCATTAAAGTTTTCCATATCGTATACGACAATATGCACGAAGTTATCGCGACGCCAAGCCCCCATCCCGTTTTAAGGCCTATATACAGGTTGGAAAGAGACATAAACCCGCCCAAAAAACTTCCCATTATAACGGCTCTTAAGGTTAATTGTTTTACTCTGTCTCCCTGATAAACTTCTTTGTACCACTTAATTTCTTCTTCGGTTAAATCGCTTGTGTCAAAATTTTCTTTCGTCTCTTCATATATCTCTATTTCTTCTTCGCTAAGAATTTCTTCTTGATTTAAATCTTCCCTTTTATTTTCCATATTTTCTCCCTTGCAAAAACAAAAATTTATCTCTTATTATTTTATTAAAATTTTGAGTAAAAAATAAAAATTTGTATAATTTTATTATGATGCGCCCGTAGCTCAGTGGTAGAGCATCCGCCTTTTAAGCGGGTGGCCGCGCGTTCGAATCGCGCCGGGCGCATAAGGGGATAAGAATGAAAAAGGGTTTTACATTAATAGAACTTTTAATAGTGGTTCTAATAATATCTACTCTGGCGTCTATCGCCGCTCCTCAGTATTTTAAAATAATCGAAAGATTTAGAGTTCTTGAAACGACCACCGCAATGATGGAAATTAAAAGAGGTCAGGAAAGAGTAATGTTAAAAAAATCCGCATACACCAACAATTTTCAGGATTTTGATTTTCAGATAAAAGACAAAAAACGGAAACGACTGCGAAGGGAAAGTTTGCGAACTCAGATATTTCATACTTGAAATAAAACTCGTAGGCAACAAATATATGATTATGGCTCAAAGAAAATCCGACAACGAAACAAAACCACCTCTTAGATATTCAAATTATATATACTTCTACGACTCTCAGACCGACCAATTTAACTGCACCGACGCAAACTGCGTAAACGATTTCATATAAAAACCGTTGTTAATAAACTCAATGAAAATCGTTCCATACAAAAACCGATTGAGATCGTTTTAAATCTATAATAAATTCAGGCGTGAAAAGAAGAAAATTGCGCTAAATTTTTCAGGAACCGCCTTCCATAGATTTTAAGAAATCTTTATTTGATTTGGTAACGCTCAATTTGCTTATTAAAAGCTCCATCGCGTCTACCGGCGAAAGCGGCGCCAGAACCTTTCTAAGTATCCAGACTTTATTTAACTCATCTTCAGATAAAAGCAATTCTTCCTTTCTTGTAGAGGTTTTATTTATGTCTATAGCAGGGAATATCCTTCTATCAGAAAGTTTTCTATCCAGATAAACCTCGGAGTTTCCGGTACCTTTAAATTCTTCAAATATAACGTCGTCCATTCTGCTTCCGGTCTCTACCAGAGCGGTGGCTATTATCGTTAACGACCCGCCTTCCTCTATATTCCTTGCGGCCCCGAAAAATCTTTTCGGTCTTTGAAGAGATGTGGATTCCAAACCGCCGGACAAAACTCTTCCGCTTGAAGGAGTTATGGTGTTATAGGCTCTTGCAAGCCTTGTTATGGAGTCAAGCAGTATAACTACGTCCTTTTTTAACTCGACCAATCTTTTCGCTCTTTCCAAAACCATCTCCGCAACCTGAACATGCCTTTCTGCCGGCTCGTCAAACGTTGAGGCTATAACGTCCCCTCTTACCGACCTTCTCATATCGGTTACCTCTTCCGGTCTTTCGTCTATCAACAAAACTATAAGCTCTATATCCGGGTGATTGGTGGTTAAAGCGTTTGCTATTTTTTGAAGTATCATCGTTTTACCGGCTTTCGGCGGAGAAACAATCAAAGCGCGCTGCCCTTTACCTATTGGGCATATCAAATCTATCACTCTGGTAGTAAGCTCGTTCTTTGCGGTTTCAAGAGTAAATCTTTTATTCGGGTGAAGAGGAGTTAAGTTGTCGAAAAAAGGCCTTCCTCTTAGCCTTTCTATGGGTATCCCGTTTATGGTCTCAACCTGTAAAAGCGCGAAATATTTTTCTCCGTCTTTCGGAGGCCTCATAACCCCGTATATCTCGTCCCCTTTTCTCATTCCCAATTTTTTTATCTGAGAGGGAGAGACATATATGTCGTCGTGGCTTGTAACATAATTATACTCTTTGGACCTTAAAAAACCGTAACCCTCGCTATGTATATCCAGTACTCCCGAACCTCTGACAAGCCCGCTTTCCTTGGCGCATGCCTCCATTATTTTCCCTATTATCTCCTGCTTTTTCAATCCGCTTAAATCTTCTATCCTGTACTGCTCGGCTATTTTCAAAAGCTCGCTAACCGTCATTTTAGATAGCGTATTCATATCCATCTTTGAAAGGTTATTGCATTCGTTTTCGTGATTTTTAATATTTCTTTCTTCCATAAACACCTCTTATTTAATTATTTCTTTTAAAATACCGCATAAATTTTTTACTTCTTTTTCCATCCCGGATATCGAACCGTCGTTATAAATAACAGCATCCGACTTTCTAATCCTTGTCTCGTCGGTTTCTTGAGCTTTAATCCTATAGTATATTTCGGATTTGCTCATTCCTCTTTTAACAAGCCTTTCTACTCTTTTTTTATTGTCACAAACGACGCTAACAACGAGATCGAAAGCTTCTTCAAGTCCTGATTCGAATAACAGAGGAATTTCCACCGCTATTACCTTTCCTTCTATGTTCCTTATTTCTTTTAAAATTTCAGAGATAACTTCGGGATGAATCAACCCTTCTATAAATTTCTTAACCCTTTTATTTTTAAAGATAAGCAATGCGAGTTTCTTTTTATCAAGAAGACCGAACCGGTCGGATACTTCAGGGTATCTGAGTAAAATTTTATCACAGTTTTTTTTGTTTGTCAATATCTTTTTAACCTTATCGTCCGCGGAAACGATATAGCATCCGTATTTTTCAAAAAATTTAAGCGCGGTCGATTTGCCGCTCCCAATTCCCCCGGTAAGGCCTATCAAAAGATTTTTCTTCGAAGACTCTTTAAATTTTTTAACATATTTTTTCAACTTCATCTTTAGATCTCCGACCAGTTTTTGCCGATTTTTACGTCTACTTTGAGAGGAACATTCAATTTAACGCAATTTTCCATTATCTCTTTTATCTTATCTTTATATTCTTCCATTTTATTTTCTTTTATTTCAAACAAAAGCTCGTCGTGTATCTGAAGGATCATTTTAACATCCTCTTTGTTTTTAATCATATCGTAGATTTCGCACATCGCTTTTTTTATTATATCGCTTGAACCGCTTTGAACCGGCATATTGACGGCCATTCTTTCGCTCTGAGCTCTTAAAGCCCTGTTAGGCGAGGATATATCGGGAATAACTCTTTTTCTGTTCATGAAATTAACGACATAGCCGTTTGTTTTTGCGAAAATCAAAGTATTTTCAATCCACTTTTTAACTCCACAATACTCCTCAAAATATTTGTCTATGTATCTTTTGGCGTCCTCGTAACTTATCCCCGTTTCTATCGAAAGCCCCATGGGGGTTTGACCGTATATTATGCCGAAATTTACGGCTTTGGCTATCTTTCTAAGCTCCAGGCTAACCTCAGATTTATCCACCTTGAATATGGAAATCGCTGTTTTAGTATGTATGTCCTCGTTGTTGTGAAAAGCGGAACACAAAACTTTATCCTCGCTTAAATGAGC
Source organism: Elusimicrobium minutum (assembly GCA_020723765.1). Classification (GTDB taxonomy): domain Bacteria; phylum Elusimicrobiota; class Elusimicrobia; order Elusimicrobiales; family UBA9959; genus JAAYVG01. The sequence continues at coordinate 35,808 of DYIF01000016.1, read as the reverse complement.
TAAAACCCTTAAATCTATCTGCGAATAGTCGAACGAAACGAACGCAAAACCTTCTTCCGGTATAAAACACTTTCTTATTTTCTTTGCATTATCTCCTTTTACCGGAATATTTTGAAGATTCGGGTCGTAACTCGAAAGCCTTCCGGTCTGTGTGGAGGTCTGGTCGAATGTGGTATGAATTTTAGAATTTTTTACGAACTTTAAAAGCCCTTCTACAAGAGACTTCAGTTTGGAATACTCCCTGTAAGACAATATAAGCCCTATTACCTCGGGGTTATAAGGCATAATCATTTTAAGAACCTCTTCGCTTGTGGAATAGCCACCCGTCTTTGTTTTATATATGTTTGAATATTTTTCGTCTATCTTTATATTTAATTTTTTAAACAGAAAATCCGAAATTTGTTTCGGGGAATTAAGATTTATATCCGAACCGGTTTTTTGGGCGAATTCTTTTTTTATTTTAAACGTTTCTTTATCGAACTCTTCCAAAAGCTTATAAAAATCCCCCGAATTTACTTTTATCCCCCGGCTTTCCATACTATATAAAACTTTTAAAAGCTTTAACTCGTTTTCATAAAGCCATGTCATCTTAGAGTCGCTTATTTTTTTCTTTAAATCCTCGGATATATCCTTAAAATACGAAGACTCTATTTTAGGAATAACGAAAAATTTTTCTCTTATTATTCTTTCTATATCGGGTTTTCTAAAACCTCCGTATACGAGATGATAAGCTATATATATGTCGTCGTAATTTGAAACATCCGAAATTTTTAACTTACTCATTAAGGATTTTAAATTGTAAAAATATTTATGGATATCGCTCAAACACAATTCTCTGGCGCATTTTTCTTCAAATAAAGAGTAGTAATTTTCGAAAGAAAAATCTTTTTCCGATATCGAAACCCAATCCTTTTTTAACCCGATAAATTTATCGATAGAAACCTCGATTATTTCTTTTTTGTCTTTTAAATCCTCTTCGCTCACCCCTCCGATATCTCTAAACTCAAATCTTTTCGAAAGATTTAAAATTCCGTCCTTAGAAAACTTTTCAAGCTTAAAATCTTCTATGTTTAATTCCATATCGATATCGTCTCTAAGTCTTATCAAATTTAAAGCGGTTTTTACTTTTTCCGCAGATTTTTTAACTTTATCCGCGTCTTTATCCGATTCGTTTGAGGAAATAATAGAATAAACATCGCCGTATTTATTTATAAGTTTCAATGCGGTCTTAGGCCCCACCCCTTCCGCACCCTCGACATTGTCCGAGTTATCCCCCACAAGAGCGAAATAATTTAGAAGTCTCATAGGCTCTATGCCGTATTTTTCTTTTACGTAATCGGGACCGAAGTATTCCTCCGATTTCCCGTCCCATATCTTTATTTTCTCGGAGACAATCTGCATAAGATCCTTATCCGCTCCGACTATTACTACGTTATCGCCTTCATTTGAAATTTTTTTTGCTATAGTAGCTATCAAATCGTCCGCCTCATATCCGTCTTTCTCTATTACCCTGACCCCCAAACTTTTCAGAACTTCTTTCGAAAGTTCTATCTGTTTTATCAAAGCCTCATCGGTTTTTTTTCTATTCGATTTATATGTCGGCAAAAGTTCTTTTCTAAAAGTTTTAGGGCTATCGTAACAGGCGGCTATATAATCGGTTTTTTCTTTTATTTTAAACAAAAGCCTTACAAAACCGTATAAAGCGCCGACCTCTTCTCCCCGCGATGTAGTAAATTTAGGCAATGCGAAATAATTTTTATAAAGAAAAGCATGGCTGTCTATTAAAAACACATCTCTCATAAAAAATCGACGGTAAGACCCTAAAAAAGATTATATAAATTTTAAAATATCAAGTTTATTTTAAAACTTCGTCTAAAACCTTTTTAATCTCTTCTTTAGGAAGGACCCCGACGAGTTCCTTTACGACCTTTCCGTCTTTAAAAAACAAAAGAGTTGGAATCGCGGATATTTGATAATTCGAAGCGGACTGGGGGTTTTCATCCGTATTAACCTTAACAACTTTTACCTTTCCTTCATATTCCTTGGATATCTCATCCACCACCGGAGCCAGCATCCTGCAAGGTCCGCACCAGGGCGCCCAAAAATCTACCAGAACGGGGATAGCGGATTTAATAACCTCTTTATCAAACTCCTGATCGGTTATATTTAACGCCATACATTCCTCCTATTCGATTATTAGATGATTTATATTAAAGCGAAGTTTCATTAACCAATATATTTTAACAAATTAAATAGCCTCTTTCATATGTACGGGCTTTACATTGTTTGAAACCGCTAAAATTTCGGCCGCTATGGAAACCGCTATTTCATTGGGAGTTTTCCCGCCGGTATTTACGCCTATCGGCGAAAAGACTCTTTTATCTTTATCCGGATATAGTTTTTTCTTATTTAAAATCTTAAATATTTCTTTTACTTTCGACCTGCTTCCTATCATACCTATGTATTTTGCATCGGTTTTAATAGCCTCTTCCAGACACTCTTTATCCAGGGAATGTCCTCTTGTAACTATTACTATATAACTGTTTTTATCTATTTTTAATTTAGAAAAAGCCTTATGGGGAAACTCGTTTATAATCTCTACCGCATTTTTAAAATTATCCCTATTGGCGATGTCTTTTCTGTCGTCTACAACCGTGTAAGGTATGGAAAGAAAATCCAGAACATAAGAAAGGCTTTTTGAAACATGCCCGCCGCCCATTATAAAAACCTTCAAAGGCCATAAATATACCTCTATAAAAATCTCCTGTCTTCCCATACAAAGTGCGTCTATTCCCTTCGGAGTCAGATTTAACTCTATCTTTTTATTTTTACCTTCTTTAATTGCTTTAACCGCCTCGTCGATAGCGATTTTTTCAGCTCTGCCCCCGCCCACCGTTCCGTAAATACTTCCATCCTCATAAACGAGCATCTTCGAACCCGAGTCTCTCGGAACGGAACCTTCGGTATTTATAACCGTAACGCAGGCCACATTTTTTTTATTAAATATGTCCTCGTTTAATTTTGAAATCACATTATGATTAGACATATTTTTATCTCCTATAAACTTAGAACTAAACTATATTTTATTATTTTATAATCTTTCTCCAAATATCTTCCTTTTTCTTAGAACAAATTATTTTTTCCTCCAACTTTCAACTTTGAACATTAAACATTAAACTTTAAACAATTTAGCCCGCTTTGGATGCGATTTCGCCCATCTGAAACATAGGAATAAACATCGCTATGACTATAAACCCTATTACCGTCCCCATAAAAACCATAACCAGAGGCTCTATCATTGAGGTCAAACCTTTAACCGCGGAGTCCACTTCCTGGTCGTAAAAATCGGCTATTTTAAAAAGCATATTATCTAAACTCCCAGTCTCTTCTCCCACCGCTATCATCTGAACGACCATAGACGGAAAAACATCGTTTTTCTTAAGCGGTTCGGATATCTTCCCACCCTCTCTTATGGATTTCATGCTTCCCAATATTATTTCTTCTATGACTTTGTTACCGCTTGTTTTCGCCACCGTCTCAAGCCCCTGAAGAATCGGAACTCCGGATTTTATTAAAGTGCCTAATGTCCTTGAAAACTTCGCTATGGCGACCTTCTTAAGTATTATTCCAAAAACCGGAAGTTTTAAAATAATAGAATCGAACTTCATTCTGCCTTTTTCCGTTTTTATATATCTTTTAACTCCGTAAAAAACGCCGCCCAGAGCGAGAAGTATGTATATTATGTTATACTTCATAAAGTCTGAAGCTCCTATTACTATTCTTGTAATAAGAGGAAGCTCCGCGCCAAAGCCCTGAAATATGTTTTTAAATATCGGAATTACGAATATTATAAGAAAAACGGTTATGACTACGGCTATACCGCCGACTATCATAGGGTACATCAAAGCGCTTTTAACCTTATCTCTTAATGCGGCCGCAGACTCTAAATAAGAAGATAACCTATCCAGTATGGTATCGAGTATACCGCCCAACTCTCCCGCTCTTATCATAGATACGTAAAGTTCAGAAAAAACTTTGGGGTGCTTTGCCATAGCGTCCGATATGGATAATCCACCTTCTATGTCTTTTTTTATTGTGGCTATTACCTGAGCGAAATTTTTATTCTCAGCTTGAGACTCCAGTATCGAAAGGCTTTGTATTATCGGAACTCCGCTTGAAACCAGAGTGGATAATTGTCTTGAAAATATTACGATATCTTTAGAAGATACCTTCCCGCCTTTTAACTTCTTTTTCTTGGTTTGAGATATGTTTATTACCGAAAGTTTTTGAGATTTGAGCTTGCTTATCGCATCAAACTGACTTGAGGCCTCTATATCGCCTTCTACGACCTTGCCTTTGGAATCTTTGGCTTTGTACGTAAAATTCATTTTTTAATCAACTGCCGAGAACCGACTTCTGAAGCAGTTTCTTCAAATCCTCGGCGTCCGGAGATCTGTTTATAGCTTCCTGATAAGTTATCTTTTGTTTTTTATAAAGCTCCACAAGAGACTGATTCATAGTAACCATTCCGAATTTTCCGCCGGTTTGAATTATGGTGTTAATCTGTTCTATTTTCCTCTCTCTTATTAAGTTTCTAACCGCGGAGTTCGCTATCAAAACCTCGCATGCCAGAACTCTTCCTTTGCCCGTAGCCGCGCTTACCAGCTGCTGAGAATATACGGCCTGCAAAACAAACGATAGCTGAACTCTTATTTGTTCTTGCTGATGAGGAGGAAAAACGTCTATTATTCTGTTTATGGTTTGAGCGGCGTCCGAGGTATGAAGAGTCGCAAAAACAAGGTGTCCGGTTTCGGCGATGTTTAAAGCCGCGCTTATGGTCTCCAAATCTCTCATTTCGCCTATTAGTATAACATTGGGGTCCTGCCTTAAAACGTGTCTTAGAGCTTGAGCGAAAGACTCGGTATCGGCTCCGACTTCCCTTTGATTCACTATGCTTTTTTTATGAGTATGGACATACTCTATAGGGTCTTCAACCGTCATTATATGGTAATTTGCGTTTTCGTTTAAATAATCTATCATCGAAGCTAAAGTGGTTGATTTACCAGAACCAGTAGGACCGGTCACCAGAACAAGCCCTTTTTGCATTTTCATTATTTCATATGTAACCTGAGGAAGCCCCAATTCGTCAAAACTCATAAATTTATTCGGTATGGACCTTATTGCCGCGCCTATGACTCCGCGTTGCCTATAAACGTTCATTCTAAGTCTTCCCAAACCTTTTATACCGAAAGCGAAATCCAATTCGTTTGTCGCTTCAAATTTTTGTCTTTGAGCGTCCGTCATAAGCGAAAAAACGAGAGTTTGACAAAGCTCCGGAGTTAGTTTTTCATGAGGAGTAGGCACAAGGTCTCCGTCCACTCTAAGCATCGGAGAAGCCCCGGCGGTAAGATGCAAATCGCTTGCTTTTTTTTCATGCATCAGTATAAAAAGATCGCTCATTGTTACCATAGTTTCCTCTTTTAAAAGAATAAAATTATACTAAATATAATATTACCAATTTATTCCGATTTAATCAACATCGCTACCGGTTACTCTTATGACCTCTTCTACCGTTGTAAGCCCCAACATCATTTTTCTCAAAGCCGATTCTCTTAGAGTTATCATACCGTTTTTTTTAGCTACTTCTTTTATCTTTGTAGAATCGGTTTTGGATATTATCAATTCTCTTATTGGGTCGGTTATCTCGAGTATTTCATGAATACCGACTCTGCCTTTATAACCGGTATTGGAACATTTTTCGCATCCTTTCCCTTTGTAAAGGTAAAGTTTCCCGTCTTTTATATTTTGCTCTATCAAGTTTTTCGATGCCCCAAGGCCTATTATAAGTTCGGGCTTTACTTCGTAAGCCTCTTTGCAATTTTTACAAACCGTTCTTACAAGTCTTTGAGCCACAACCATCAAAAGGGTGGAAGATGTCAAAAACGGCTCTATTCCCATCATACCGATTCTCGTTATGGCCCCTGGCGCGTCGTTTGTGTGAAGAGTGGAAAAAACCAGATGCCCGGTCATAGCGGCGTTTATCGCTATGGACATCGTTTCAAAATCTCTTATCTCGCCAACCATTATTATATCGGGGTCCTGTCTTAAAAAAGACCTTAAACCGCTCGCGAACGTAAGACCGACGTCGCTATTTACGCTTACCTGATTTATCCCCTCTAAATTATACTCCACCGGGTCTTCTATGGTGGAGATATTGACGTCCGGGGTGTTTAAAGTGGAAAGAGCGGAGTAGAGCGTAGTAGATTTACCGGAACCTGTCGGCCCGGTTATAAGGTTTATTCCGTGTGGCGCTTTTATACACTTTGAAAATATAGCAAGATTCTCCGGCTCAAAACCCAAATCCTCAAGCCTCAGTTTAAGACCGGAAGAGTCCAGTATTCTCATAACGACTTTTTCGCCGTAAACGCATGGTAAAACCGACAATCTGAGGTCTATTTCCTTTTCGGAAATCTTTATCTTTATTCTTCCGTCCTGAGGTATTCTCCTTTCGGATATATCTAAGTTCGCCATTATTTTAAGTCTGGATATTATGGCGTTGTGAAATTTTTTAGGTACGGACGGCTGAGGATGCAAAACTCCGTCTATTCTAAATCTTACCTTGGTTTCTCTGTAAGAAGGCTCTATGTGTATATCGGAAGCGTGAGATTTTATAGCCGAAGATATTACGATGTTAACCATCTTTATAATCGGAGCAGCCTCGCCTTTTCCTTCAAGCGATATAATATCGTCTTTATTTTCTTCTTTGTTTTCTACAACGGACAGGTTTCCTTCCGACTCTGACGCCTGAGTTTTTTTAAGTATCTCATCAAGGGCTTCCTGAGAAGATTTGGTTCCGTAGTATTTATCTATGGCCGAATTTATGTCATCCTCCAAAGCGAATACCGGCTCCACGTTATAACCCGTCATAAGCTTTAATTCGTCTAAAACGACAATGTTTAAAGGATCCACCATAGCGACGCTCAACAAATTGTTTTCCCTATTTACGGCTATAAGATTATATCTCCTCGCCATACTTTCTGGAATTAAAGACACTATATCCGGATTTAGTTCAGTTTTGGATATCTCTATAAACCTTATCGAAAATTGTTTGCTTAAAAATTCCAAAAGCTGTTTTTCGGTTATATAGCCTTTCTCTATTAGTATCTGACCCAATTTAAGACCGGATTTTTTCTGATATTCCAAAGCTTCATAAAGCTGATCCTGAGTAATAAAGGAGGAGGAAACGAGCATTTCCCCCAATTTTCTGGAGATGTTTATTTTAAAATTAGCCATTAATATAATTATACAACTTTATCTTAACTAAGCCCTAAAACATATCCTCGTCTTTCTCTATGTTTTCGTCGATTTTTTTGGGGTTTACTTTCGATTTTGCGACCGTTTTTTTGATAAGCCCTTTACCCGACAACAAATCTATGGCGTTATTGTTTATGCCTCTCACTATATTATTTTTCTCTACATCAACCTCAAAAAGATAAACTATAGGCTCCTGTTTATATCTCAAAACTCTATACTGAACCACAAAAAGATTCCCGCTTAAAAAAGTGGCGTTCCACTCCTCTTTTACCTGATTTGAAGCGGAAAAGGTATTTGAAAACCACGACTGCATTTTTCCTTTCCCATCTCCAAGATCGTAATTTTTAACTATATCTATTGATTTTCTTACGTTCTCGTTTATTTTAGAAACGTTTAAATCGGGAGAGGTGTTTATTCTCGTTTGAGTGGAAGGCTCTATCGATTGTTCGGCAACGCTTTCTTTTGGGAATTTGGGTTTTGAAGCTATTTTAGAGCTTTCCATGGAATTAGACGAATCGGACTTTAATATATATATTATCGAGAAAGCAAAGAAAACGATAAACCCAAAAATACCCAATACCTTAAAAATCGGTTTTACTTTCTTTCTTTGAGAATATTTAGCCTGAGAAAGCCTTTCCTCGACTTTGGTCGCAATATCGTTTTTTTTGTCGGCAAACTCCGACGAGCCATCAGAGGATTGCCTGAATTCCTCAAACTTAGGTTTTATTATAATCTCTTCTTTTTTTAACTCCGGTTCTTTTAAAGTTTCGATTTCTTTATTATTTTTTGTTTCGTAATCGTTTACCGACTCTCTGACGCTTTGAAAAACCTCTGCAGCTTTAATTTCTTTGTCTTTTTCTTCCAAAATTATATTTTTAGTTTCTTTTTTGCCGTCGGCCTCTTCGGATGTAAATTTATTTTTATCTTCAACAATAGAAACTTGAGCCGAAGTTACCGGTTCGATATTTTTCGATTCCAGAACGTCCATATTCGTTTTGGCGATCTCAAGTTTTACATCGGCGACCTGGAATATAGAAGGATCTTTTTCCAAAGGAGCCGAGCTAAGCTTCATCTCTACTAGGTTGTCGAATTTAGGCTGATTATCCGATTCTTCGGATATTAAAGATTGTTCTATCTGAGTGGGGGTTAGGGATTTGGATTCTAGCGAGAAAGGATCGAAAAATTCTTCTTTATCGTCGCTTGATTTTATTTCTCTTTTTTCTATTTCCGCCTCTTTTACCGCCTCATCCGCAGAAAAAGTTTTTAATTCTTTTAACTCTAAATCCTTTTTGATTTCTTCTTTTGTTTCTTCGTTAAAATCCGCAATTTCATCTTCTTTTTTTTCGATAGTTTTTTCTATATTAAAATCTTCGTTTTTAAATTCTTCCTTTAACTCCAAATCAATTTTGTCCGTAACGAAATTTTCATTCTTTTCTTCCGTTTCTATAAAGGCTTTCCCCAAATCCGCAAAACTTTCGTTTTCCAAAACTTTATCGGAATTGACTTCCTCTCTTTCCGAAAACTCGGGTAGTTTTAAATCTTCCGGCTCCTCCAAAGATTTAAATTCCGAAATATTTTTTTCAGTCTTATATTCCGGAACTTCGGATTTGGGAGAATATTCTTGTTTTTGTTTTTTTATCTCTTCGACTTCTTTAGACAGCTTTTCTATTATCAGATCCTTTTCTTTAAGTTTATTTTCGTAGTTTTTTATCGCCTCTAAAGTCGAATCCAATTTTTTTTGTATTTCTCCGATCTTTAACTCAAGCGAAGAAACCTTATTTTTATAACTTAAATTTTCTTTTTCTTTAATGTTTAATTTCTCGTTAAGTATGTTCTTTTCTATAAGTATTTCTTCGTAATCTAAGTTTTCCAGAAAGTTTTTTTTATTTTCGGATTCGGGAATATATGAAACCGAAGATATTATTTCGTTTAAATCAAACCCGTCTTCTACGGCCACATTTTTTTGGTTAAAATACTTTTCAAATTCGGGAAGTTCTTTCGCAAAATACCAGTTCGACGGAGCCACGGCGCTCGATTCGCTGGGACAGACCAAAAGCTCTTTTGAAAGATAGTTTTTAGACGATATTTCCTCTATACTCAAAGGGCCTATTATATCGTCGTTTATAAATACCCAGTATTTCATAATTAAATTTTAATAATAATCTGATACAAAAATATGAAATATTTATTACAAAAAAAGAATACCCCGATTAAACGATTTTAGCCTCGGAAACGGCCTTATCAATTCTTGAGATGACGGTTTCTTTTCCTATGTATTCTATCATTTTAAATAGAGTAGGACCCTGGGCTCTACCGCTAACGCTCACTCTTACGGGGTGAAACACTTCGGAAGTTTTATACCCCTTTTCTTTCGCAAACCGTCTGGTACTTTCTTCTATGTTTTTTTCCGTAAAATCGGCTATCGACGAATAAACTTCTTTTATACCCAAAAGTATGTCTTTTACCTTATCTTTTTTAAGAACCTTCTCCACCGATTCTTTATCGTATTCTATTTCATCTTTAAAGAAAAAATCCACCAATTTAGGTATATCCGATAGAAGCTTATATTTTTCCTGCTCTATAAAAACTATATCTTTAGGGTCGACTTTGGATTTTGACAAGTCTATATTGGCTTCCTTCATATAAGGCAGAGCCAATTCGTATAACTCTTCTTTGGATAACTTTCTTATGTACTCTCCGTTCATCCATGTAAGTTTTACCGGATCGAATATGGCCGGATTTTTTTGGCATCCCTCCAGCGAAAACTTTTCTTCAAGCTCTCCCTTTTCGAATATCTGCTGACTATCTTTGGTAGACCAGCCGAGCAAAGCCAAATAATTTTTTATCGTAACCGAAAGATATCCCAGCCTTCTATACTCCCCAACGCTTGTAGCTCCGTGTCTTTTGGAAAGCCTGGAACCGTCCGGCCCCAAAATCATAGAAAGATGAGCAAACTCCGGAATTCCCCAACCTAAAGCTTTATATAAGTTTATTTGCAAAGGAGTATTGGAAATATGGTCGTCTCCCCTTATTATATGGCTCATCTCCATAAGATGGTCGTCAATAACGCAGGCGAAATTATATGTGGGATATCCGCTTGCCTTTACCATAATAAAATCGTATAAAAGTTTATTTTCGAATTTAAGTTCCCCATGTATAAGATCGTTCCAGGAGGTATGACCTTCTTCCGGCATTTTAAATCTTACCGCGGGTTTTCTTCCCTGCCTTTTATATTCTTCTATCTGTTCTTTGGTCAGATGTCTGCATCTTCCGTCGTATCTCGGAGGCCTTTTTTCAAGCTGCGCTTTTTTCCTCATTTCCTCAAGCTCTTCGGGTGTGCAGTAACAATGGTATGCCAGCCCCTTTTGGATAAGCTCGTCCGAATATTTTTTATAAATGCCGAGCGCCTCGCGCTTGCTCTGTATATAAGGCCCGTAATCGCCTTTTTCGTTAAATTCGTCCATCGCCCCCTCGTCCCAATCAAGTCCAAGCCACCTCATGCTTTCAAATATGGAGTTCATAGATTCTTTAGTGCTTCTAAGCTCGTCGGTATCTTCTATTCTTAAAATAAAAGTTCCTTTATATTTTTTCGCAAAAAGATAATTAAAAAGGGCAGTTCTTGCGCCGCCTATATGCAGATGCCCGGTAGGTGAAGGAGCGAATCTTACTCTTACTTTTTTGTTTTCCATAAAAATATTATACCAATTTAAAACAAACTCGAGTTAATGCCGGCTTAAAGCCTTTTTTATTAATTCTTTGGCGTGTTTTTGGGCGGTTAAAGGAGAATATACCGAACCTAACATCCTGGATATTTCTTCGATTCTATCATCGGAAGTTTTAAGTTCTTTAACCGAAATTACGGTTATATTATCCTTATAGTTTTTTTCGACTTTAAAATGAACATCCGCAAAAACTGCGACCTGAGGCATATGGGTTACCGAAAGTATTTGATTGGATTTGGCGAGCTTTCTCATCGCCTCGCCTACGAAAAAAGCGGTATTCCCGCCTATACCGGAGTCTATTTCGTCGAATATGAAAGTTTTGGACTCGGTGTCGTTAGAAGAAACGCTTTTCAAAGCGAGCATAATTCTCGATATCTCCCCGCCGCTGGCCACATATCTTATCGGTTTTAAAGGATAATCCGGGTTAGAGGAAAATAAAAACTCTACCGTATTTTTCCCATACTTGTTAAAAACTTCGCTATCCTCAACGGATATATCGAAAAGACAATGTTCAAAACCTAACTTCTTTAATTCTTTTTTAATATCTTCGGAAAGTTTTTTTGAAACGATTTTTCTTTTTTGAGAAATAGACCCGGCCAATTTAATCATCTTTTCTTCTACCGAGCTAAGCTCTTTTTTCAACTTTTCGATATTATCGTTAGACAAACTAATCTCTTCTATTTTTTTCTTAAGCTCTTCTTTCTTAGATATTACCCCGTTTAAATCGGTCCCATATTTTTTCTTAAGGGATTTTATAAGCTCGTCCCTTTTAACATATTCGTCGAGTTCTTCCTCGGTTATACTATATTTTGAAAACAAAGCCGAAATATCCTCCGAAAGTTTTTTAATGTCGCTTTCGATTTTCAAACTGTTTTCATAAATAAATCCAAAGCTTTCGTCCATAGAAGAAAGATCTTCGGACCTTTTCACTATTTTAGAAATCATATCGTATACTCCGCCTTCGTCGTTAATTTTAGAGATTATATCGGAAGACAAATTTTTGATCTTTGCGGTATTTTTAGCTCTGGATATGATTTCTTCAAGCTCCGCGTCTTCGTTTTTCTTAAGATTAGCTGACTCTATCTCTTTAATCTGGTATTCATAAAGCTCGGTTAGCTTCTTCTTTTCGCCTTCGTTTAAAGAAATCGCGTTTATTTTGCTTTCTATTTCGGACTTTGCTTCGTATAAGTTCGAAAATTCTTTAACCGCATCTTTTAATCCCGAGTAAGAATCTAAAATCTCGGTCTGACGGTCCGTAAAAATAATGGATTCGTTTGACATCTGAGCGTGAAAATCTATTATATATCCGGATATGTTTGAAACATAAGCCAAATTTACCGGATTTGTATCGATATAGTATCTGTTTTTTCTATCCGGAGAATAAACTCTTTTAATTTCAAAAACTGCCGGAAGATTTAAAAAAGAAGCCGTTTTTTTATCCAACTTGATTTTTGCGCTTACCGAAACCGATTCTTTTATTTCGTTTGAATAATACTTGGAGCCGAAAAGAAAAGACAAAGACTCCACTATTATGGATTTTCCCGCCCCAGTTTCTCCGCTAAATATATTAAGTCCCTTTGAAAAATTAAACGAAATATCTTTTATTACCGCAAAGTTCTTTATGGTTATGGACTCAATCATCTCTCTCGCCCCAGCTAAGTTTTTTTCTTAAAACTTCGAAGTAAGAGTATTTTTTGGGAACTATCGTTTTTAAAAACTTTTCATAGACCGATATTTCCACGGCGGACATATCGTATTCCATGTTTTCCTGACCGTCTATCGACAAAACTATTCCTCCGTGATTTTCATATTTTTCCCTCGCATATATTTTTATTAACGAAGTATCCGGCAAAACTACCGGTCTGTGAGTCAGAGTATGAGGGGAAATGGGCGTTACCGCCATAACCTTGGAATGGGGATGGATTATAGGGCCGCCAGAGCTTAAATTATAAGCCGTAGAGCCGGTAGGCGTGGATACGATTATCCCGTCTGAAAAATAAGTGCTCACATAATCGTTTAAATAATAAATATCGGTATAGAAAGTTCTAAGTTCCTTCGATTTTATGACCAGATCATTTAAAGCTATAAAACTCTTTTCTTTATAATTTATTTTTAAAAGAGACCTGTTTATCGTTTTGTACTCTTCTTTTAAATACGCCCTTATAAAATCCTCGGCTTCCGAAACTTCTATGCTGCTTAAAAATCCAAGTCCTCCGGCTTTAACGGATATTAAAGGGATTTCCTTTTCTACCAAATAATGAGAAGCGTATAAAACCGTCCCATCCCCCCCAACGGATACGGCAAAATCCGCTTTTATTTCAAACGGACATTTATCTATAACGCATACCGTTTCTATCGATATTTTTTTGGACTTTAAAACTCTCGTTATTTTTTTAAGTATCTCTATATTCTTATTATTATTGGAATTATAAAATATAACGCATTTTTTCATATAAGATTATTCTATAAAAAAATTCTCAATTCAGTAACATCTATCTTCGTCGCAAAAAAGGAGTTTTGTTTTATCGTCGAAATAACCGTAATCGTTTTTAAATTTCACTTCGAAAATATCGGCCTTATCCTTAGGAAATACGCATATAAAATCTTCGGAACATTTCCATAGAGGCGCATAAATTCTCTCGACTTTTAAAACATTCTTTATTTTTTCTATCTCTTTTTTTCTAAAAGCGGAACCTGACCCTATCATAACTGCGTCTATTTTTTCAAATCCGCTATCGAATGCCGCCGAAATTATTTTCTCAGCGGTTATTACCGGGTTAATCAGATAAGCCCCTTGAGGTTTTAAAACGAGATATCCTTTTACAGAATAATTTTCAAACTCAAAAACTCCGAATTTTTTATCTTTCCACATAAAAGAAAAAACAAATCCTATTACTACAAACCATATCAAAGACCTGGCGAGGGAAGATTTAATGTTTATAATCGGCAGGTTTAAAAAAACAAATATCATAACCGAAACGAAAACGAAATTTAACTCGTTTCTAAAAGAAATATAAACAAAGGAGTAAGGAAGCGAAGAAAAAAGATAACATAGTTTTATAAAAAGTTTTGTCAATAATTTTAACGCGTAAAATATAATATCGGACGCCCAAACATATTCGTTTAACAAAACTCCGGCTGGAACAATAGCCATTATAGCCGCTGATATGGGAATTAAAAACAAGTTTGAAAAAAGAGATATTAAAGAGACTTTATGGAAAGCTTTTATAAGAATGGGTAGTATTGCAATTTGGGCAAAGAAAGTAATTAAAACCAAAGATATTATTTTATTAGACACAAATAAAAGAATATCGTTTAAAATACTATTTTTAACAAAAATTATTTTCCCCAATTCAAAATATTTTCCATATAGTCTATATCCCGTTACTATTCCGTAAACGGAAAGAAACGAAAGCAGAAATCCTCTATCGTATATAATCAAAGGGTCCAATGTTATCATTAAAAAAGCCGAAAAGACGAGTATCTGAAAAATGTCTATATTTCTTTTTATCGCATATACCGCCAAAGCGGTTGAAAACATAATAAAGGCTCTGGTTATCGGCGGGTCGAAACCTATCAAAAAAACATAAATTAAAACGACAAAAAAAGATACCGATTTTAAAAAACTCGAGTTAAAGCCGAAAAAACCGAAAAACAAACCGACTATCCAAACCGCATAAGCCACATTAGACCCGGATGCAACAAGAAGATGCATGGCTCCGGCGTTTATTATAGCATCTTTAAAATTCTTTGAAATTTCTTCTTTTTCTCCTAAAAATATTCCGCTTATTACCGCTATTTCATCGCCGGAAAATTTGTCTTTTAGGATATTTTTTATTTTATTCCTCGTCTTACCCGAAAACTCAAAAATAAAATTGTTTTTTTTAATATAAACCGATTCCCCCAATTTAATTTCATAAAAGACATTTCTACGATTTAGATATCTTTCCCAGCTTGCAAAAATAGGATCGTTTTTGCTTTCTATCTTTTTTATCGATTCGGCTTTAAAGCAAATATAATCGTATAATAAAAAATCGGAGCTGTCGGATTTAATCAGATAATAAGATTTTTGAGATTTTAAATAAAAGTTATAAAGTTTCCCGTATTTATAAGGATAAGAGATAACATAACCGCAGATATTTTCTTGGGGCTTTTCTTCATGTAGCAGAAAAGGAGTTAAAATGATTATTAAAATTACATAAAAAACTAAAAAAACAAAGAGAGGTCTCTTGTACCAATCCCTCGCCATTATAATTTACAATCTAAAAGTCCCTATCCGTTATAGGCGTTCTTCCTTTTAAAGCGTAACCCAAAGTATACTCGTCGATGTAATCTATATCCGCTCCCATCGGAACCCCGAAAGCTATTCTTGAAACTTTATTTACATAATCGGAAATGTTTTTCTTTATGTATAACGCGGTAGCCTGCCCCTCGGTTGTGGTGTTTAAAGCTATTATAACCTCGTTTATCTTTTCTTCTTTTACCCTCTGTATAAGTTTATCCATTCTGGAAAGGAAAGAGTTGTTTTCGTAATGGGGAATTATATACGAACCTATTACGTAATAAACTCCGTTATAAGATTTTGTCTTTTCTATAGCGATAATATCGAAAGGATTTTCCACCACGCAAACCGTAGTAGAGTCTCTTTTCAAATCCGAGCATATATCGCAAAAATCTTCGGCGGAATAGTTATTGCACTTCTTGCAAAATTTTATTTCGTTTTTTGCGTTTATTACGGCTTCTATCAAAGAGTTTATCTCGGAAGGATCGGCTCTCATTACATACATCGCAAATCTTTCGGCTTGCTTGGGGCCTACCGAAGGAAATTTCCTAAAAGCTTCTATCAGTTTTTCCATCCTGTTCATTTATTTCTTAATCACCTTCATTATATCGTTTGAAAAAACTTTTTTTATTTTGTCCAACTCCGGAAATTTTATCCCGTCGTCGGAAATATCTACAAGCTTTACTCCTTCAAGTTCGTTTTTTTCTTCTTTAACGGAGTCTGCGGCGATAGTCCGGTTATCTATTTTTTTTTTAACCGCCACTTCGACTTTGTAGTTTTTTTCTGAATACAAGGATATGTTTTTTTCTATCAAATCTTTGTGTCTTGTTATCATATCAAAGTCAAGGTTGGATTTAGCCAATATTATTAACGTATCTTTATCTATTTTAACCTCGCTTGAAAGAAGCATATTATACACCGCTACGCTTTCTTTAGCCATAGCCGATAAAACCTTCTTCCACGCCTCCCCCCATCCTCCAGCGTTTTTTTGAGGTTCGGCTTCCATTTTTCTTTCAGACCTCAGCTCGTCCTTAATCGGTTCGGAAAGGGAAGAATTTTCAAGTTTTTTAATTATCGATTCCAGATCCACGGAATTATCTACAACCGTATATAAAAATGTTTCGCAAAGAAGCGATATGTTATCCGAGTATTTAACCTCGTCTATTATCTTATTTATTTTTCTCGAAAGTTTTGAAAAAAGAAAGGGATTATATTGTCCGACACCTTCCATTTTAATAAGATTATTTAAAGCCAGAAAACATTTGGCGTAATAATCTCTTAATTCTTTCATAACGGAAATAGGGTCTATCCCTTCCTCGTTTATTCTTTCAAATACCGAATGAATTTTTGCCACGTTTCTTTCAATTACAGCGTCGGAAAGAGATTTTATCAACTCCTCCGAAGGATATCCCAATATTTCGCTTACATTTTGAGCGGTAATATTGTTTTGGGAAAAAGAAGCTATTTTCTCCAAAATGCTTAAAGCGTCTCTCATCGCTCCGCCTGAAAAAACGGCGATAAGCTCCAGAGCTTTTTTCTCGTATTTTATCTTCTCGATATCGCATATTTGAGCCAATCTTTCAACCATAAGCTTTTGCGGTATCGATTTAAATTTAAAAGTCTGGCATCTCGAAACTATAGTAAGCGGAACTTTATGTATCTCGGTTGTGGCCATTATAAAAATAGCGTGCTCCGGCGGCTCTTCCACGGTTTTTAAAAGAGCGTTAAAAGCGCTTGTGGAAAGCATATGAACTTCGTCCAATATGTATATCCTGTATTTATCTCTTGAGGGAGAAAGGTTTACGTTATCTATTATGACGTCCCTTATGTTTTGGACCTGAGTATAGCTTGCCGCATCTATTTCCACAACGTCCACGGAGTTTCCCGATGTTATTTCCAAACAGGAAACGCATTTATTGCACGGGTTTGAGTTTACTGGAGATTGACAGTTTAAGGATTTGGCTAAAATTCTTGCGGTTGAAGTTTTTCCGCAACCTCTGGGCCCGTAGAAAAGATAAGAATGATGGATTTTGCCGGATTTAATAGAGTTTGAAATCGTTTTGGAAATAACTTCCTGACCGACAAGATCCTCGAAAACCTTCGGCCTATACTTAACCGCAATGCTTTCCATTAAAACCTTCTAAAATCTAAGCCCCGCAGAAACCGAAAGATAATTATATCTCTTATCGTTTGTGATATCCCCTTTGTATGTTTCAAACTGAGCCGTAACTCCGATCATAGCCAGATCTATATAACCTCCGAAGGCGTATACATTTAAAGAATCGTCGGATTTCGACTTGAGTTTGTTATACGATATATAAGGAGTTACCATCGGAGAACCCGGTATCTCAACTTTAAAATTAAAATTAGACTTTAAAAAAACCGGGAAATAACTATTCATACCGTACGCTTTGTTATTGCCCGGAGCCTGGGTTTTAGCCAAAGATTCTTTATCGTAAGTATATACGGTATAATTTACGGAAAGTTGAGTTAAAAAAACATTCGCTCCGGCGAACAAAAAAGTGTCCAGCTCTCTCAAATCGGTATCCGAAGCGGTATAGGTATGGGCTACAATCTTAGCTCCGGCTCCTAAATCTATTTGGGTAACTCCTTTTGCTCCTCTTGAAACAAAACCCGAGTTTGGACCGGCTATTCTTCTTTTGGAAGAAGAAGTGGGATTTAAAGAAAAAGTTATATCCCCGCCCAACATAACGTTTTTGTAACTGTTATTTTCGGGAGTAAATCCGCCTTCAAAAGCCAAAGTATAAGTTTCTTTTTCAAAACCCAATCTTGTTGAAAACTTATTTATTCTCTGAGTCGTATCCGTCTTCCATGTGGAATACTCCGGCCTTAACCACCAGTTATTTTTCCCGATAAGCATATATATGTCCTGCCCCTGGTAGCCGTCTTTGCCGGTAATGTAATTTATTCCGCCGTCGAAATAAGAATAAGAATTTATAGAGACGAACATCAAAGCACCTAATACGATTTTTTTCATAAATCCTCCTTAATAAGAGCCGAAAATTTTTATTTTTTTAAGCTCGGTACTTTGGCGCCGTTTAATTTTTTAGCGTCGGTGTTTAACCAATCGGAGTACCTTTTTTCTTTTCTGGTTTTCCATGCTCCTTTATGATAAGCATATCCAGCTATCAAAGGAACCGCCAAAGTGGCTTCGCTATAAACCATCTGCTCAAAACTCGTATCAACTTTTCCCCAGCTTGAAGCTTCTTTTAAAGTGGAGCTTGAAAGCGCGCCGTCTCTAACATCGGCTACGGTTATCTGAACAGCGTATTTATGCATGGGAAGATTGTATCCCAAAACATCGCAGGCTACTACGACATCCTGAGTGAAATTTTTCGGAACTCCTCCGCTAATCATAAATATTCCGGTCTCTTTGGCTTTTATTTTCAGTTTGGTTAATTCAAGAAAATCTTTCGCGGAATCTATCGAGACGTGTTTATCGGGGTTCTCCCACTGGTGCTGAACAAGCCCGAAACCGGCCGAGCAGTCGGAAAACGCCGGAACGAATATCGGAACTCTTTTTTCATAAGCGGCAAGAACGACAGATTCTCTATTTTTTGCGTTTTTGGATAAATATTTTCCCATCTCTTCTATAAATTCTCTTGAGGAGTATGGTCTGGGTTCAAGGGTATTTGCTATTTTATAAATCGTTTCGTCGCAAATTCTCAAATCGTCCTCGTCTATGAATGTATCGTAAATTCTATCTATATGAAGCTCTCTTAATTCGTTATCGTCTATGTTGTGGTACCACCCTTTATAGTGTTTAAATCCAAGCCCTTCAAAAAAATCCTGGTCTACTATTATCGCGCCGGTTGAAACTATGGCGTCGACCATATTGTTTTTTATCATATCGTAAACAACTTTTTTTAAACCCGCGGAAAATATCGAACCCGCCAAAGTAAGTATGACGGAACAGTTTTTGTCTCTTAACATTTTGTCGTAAATTTTTGCGGCTCTCGACAATTCTCTTGACGAAAAAGCCATTTCTCCCATATCCTCAACCATATTTACAACATTATATTTTTTAATATCTATATGTTTTATAACTTCTTTAAGATAATCGTTTTTCTTCATAACTTCCTCCCGAAATTTCTTTGCTTAATTAAAATTCAATAGAATTTTCTATTATATTAAATTATACCATTTTTAACCAAATAAAAAAGCCGTCCGTTTTTATACGGACGGCTTTAAAGCCAAACAGTTTTAGATTTTATTTTTTCTTTATAACCTGCACTCCGGAGTTTGAATTTGAAGCGGCACTCACATTATTAACGACATTCACCTGGACCACAACCTGCTGTTGCTGGCTCTGGCTTGTTTTTCCTCCGCTACCCGAAGTGGTCGTATTCGGTTTCGGCTTCGGTTTCGGTTTGGGCTGCTCTACGGGCTTTAACTGATCAAGCAAGGGTTTCAAGTCGGTTTTTATACTTTCAAGATCGGTTTTATTGGCGCCTATCATCGTATTAAAACCGTCTAAACCGTCAAGCACTCCCGCAACCAATTTTTTCGCTTCTTCCACATCTTTATCGACATTCATAGCTCTTACTATCGATACTACGAAACTGTTATCGATCGGAAGATTTCCATAGCTTTGAGCAAACTCCCCTTTTGAAAGCTTAACCGTCGGTTTTACCGAATCGAAGTTTTTCTTATCCTGCTCTATTATGGCCGAATCGTTAATTTTACCGGCCCATGCCTGTTCTTTATCGGCGCTTCTCCAACCGAGCATTTTATCTATTTTATTTTCGTTGGAACCGACGCTCATTCTAAAAACCCCATTTTCGGATTTTACAAGCATAGTTTGAGGCGGGGTTTGTTGAACCGAAACGTTTTGAGGAACAAGACCGGTTAAAGCCGAAAAAACCTGTTTAAGAGTTCCTATGCTATTTTCATCGGCCGCGTTATCGGGAACCTGCATTATCTGAGCTTTTGCGGAGTTTATCTGAGAAGCGTCCGAACCGGATTGAGAATAAACGTTTCTATTGGATTCTTTAGCCAATTTAATCTGGTTAACATACCAGCTATATGCGGCATTGTGAGACTTAACCCTATTTTCAAATTTAACAAGATATTCGTCTCTAACGAGCTCGGAGTCTCTCTTGATTTTTTCGACTTTATTCTTTGCGTCTTCAAGTTTTACTGTTATATCAGACCCGCCTAAAGTTTCCGCGCTTACTCCCTCTGCCAATTTAGGCTTTATCTTTCCGGCTTTATAATCCGCTATGGCTTTATCCAGAGTAGCCTTAAAAGAATCCATATCCTGGCTAAACTTCATATAATCTTCTTTCAAAGTCCTGACCTTGGATTCTACCTCGGTTATAGCCGTTTTATATTCTCCCACTTTTTTAAAGTTTGTAGAATCTATTTTTGCCACATTGGTATTGGATATTTTTTGAGCCAAAGATACCGCCTGCTCCAAGTTTTCCGCCACGGCTTTGGCGTTTTCCTTCAACTCGTTAACTTTTGTCGCTTCCTTTCCTTTGTTTGCCGATTCTATAGCCTTAACCAACAATGCGTCATAATTCTCTATGTCGCTTTTTATGTCTGAAGGAATTTGAGCCGTGGTATTGCCGGGATTGGCACCGCTTGGAGAAGTATTGGTATTGTTGCCGGAGCTACCCGTACCGGAGTTTGCGGTCTGATCTCCCCCAGAAACGGGATTTCCTCCCGAAGGATTTGCCGTGCTTCCTCCTCCGCAGTCGGGATAAGGTTCGGTCGTTAAGTACCCGCAAGGACAATCGCTTATAGATACCGGCGGAACAAGTTGCATATTACCGTTGTTGTCTTTGTTTATCGTTATAGCGACTTTTTTATTCTTGTCTATCCAGCAGTACTTGGTTTGAGGAGATGGAGATGGAGGAGTTGGATTAAGCAACGATTTTGTTGAATTTGCTATTTTTTCACCCAAAGGAGCCATTATACCTTTAGTTATTAAATTATCAAAGGCCGATTGTATCAATTGCTTCGGTAAATCATACTTTAAAAAGTTTTTAAAGTCGTTTGCTTTTCTCGCGTTTTCACAAGCCAACTGAGATTCTATCGAACCTCTGCAAGGATCTCCGGGAGAATAAGAATAAGAGCCTCTGGTATTGGATCCCGAAGGATTGGTATTTTTACCACCGTCCTGCAAAGCTCCAAAACCGCCTCCTCCGGTAGGATTAATTGCGGCTGCGGCGGCGTTGTCCAACGATTGCTTGGCATCGGCGCCTGAAAAATAACCGGCCGCTTTATCCGCCTGAGTTCTAAGTTTTTCAAAAGCTCCTTTATTTACCGAAGAATCGCTTTGACTGGCGACTCCCTTATACCCGGGTATCGCCTGAGGACCTAACATAGATTTTTTCTGCGCCTGAGAAGGTGCGCTTTTTGCGTCTGCCATTATTTTGCCGCCGGCCAAACTTCCTCCGGTTCTTGAACTCTCCCCCCCTCCAAAAAAAGAAGAGGCGCCTCTTAAACTTGCACTCATCTTAGGAGGAATAAAAGGAGCCGGAGAAGATTTAGTGGCTTCAGAAAAAGATTTTTTAGCTATATCCGCTATTGAATCTCTTTTTGTCTCTTGAGGAGGAGTATAAGGAATTTGGGGTGGAGGTTCTTTTTGAGCTCCTAATATCAAAGAAGAAGGATCTCTAGCTGTAAGAGGAGCTACAACCTCTTCCAATCCGTCCGGCGAACCGGCGCTTAAAGCGTTTACTCCGGGCTCATATATGCCAGCACTATCAGAAGATCTTCTTTCCCCAAACCCGGGAGTTAAAGATGTATTAGCATTTGGCTTTGATAAAAAATATTCGGCCACCGGAGCCAATATCAACATTGAAACTCCTACTATAAAATATGAAATATCTCTTTTAGACACATTTTTAAGTCTCTCTACAAAAGAAGAGGTACCTTTTATTTTATTAAAAGAAAAGCCCTTTTTACCGGTATTACTTTCCTTTGAAAAAGGAATATTCAAATTATTCCTTTTTTCGTTTTCATTATCGTTTTGGTTAATATTAAAATTCATAACTCCTCCACTCTAAATATAATTTACAATAAAATCGACATACACAAAAGAGTCTTTTTTCCTTTTTTTTTATAGGACCAAAAGACCCTTTTATTATAGAGAATAGGGGATAGAGAATAGAGAAAAGAAAAAGGGAATTCCCTATCCCATCAGCTTCTTTAGAGAACAAAAGAGAACAAAATTAAAAAGCCTGAGTAACTTACACTTTCTTAAAATTACCCAGGCTTTTTAAAAATAGAACATTTAATCATCCACCAAGCTTATTATATTCTTCAATAAGTTTTGCCATTTCTTGATCTATCTCATTATATCTTTGAGTTATCTGAGCTTGCTGAGAGTTTATTTGATTTATCTGGTTTAATATATTATTTTGTTGCGATACTATATTTTGAACTTCCGGACTATCGTAGCCGTAACCGTTTGCTAAAAGTCCGTTTTTCTGACTCTCAAGCAGATTATACTGAGATTGCAGCTGCTGTTTTTGAGATTCTAACTGATTCCACTTCTGGTCCAACTGATACTTTTCCTCTTCAAGCTGGTTCATCTGGTTTTCAATCTGCTGTTTTTGAGACTGAGTATTGCTTTGCGTTTGATTCAAATTTACCGAATTATCTCCGCCGGCTATATCCTTATTTATATCCTCGACAACCTTTATCGCTTTCTCGGATTTTTGGTCGGCGAAATAGGCCCCGGCACCCGCAAACGCAGCTCCCATCGCCGCCATCTGAAAGTATATGGAAGCGACGCTTCCTATCGCAAAGCCTATGGCAGCGCCTATTACAGCACCTATCGGTCCTGCTATTAAAAATCCTATAAGAGCCCCTACTATAGCCAGAATAAAACCTAGCCAGCACTTCCATTTACTACATGGTTTTATATAAAGTTTCCCATACGTTTGCTGACAATTAACAGTTTGAGGATTTTGGCTACCGCACTTTTGAGCAAGCAACGTAGATTCATTATTTAACTGATTACATTTTTGTACAAGAGTATTGACCTTATTATTCCACGAACTTACGTTTTTGCAGCACTTTGGTGGATTTGTCATAGTTTTGGATATCTCGTCTATCTCATCCTGAAGTTTGGAAATATTTGTCCCATGAACGGCCTGAGCTTCTTGACATTTTTGAGCAATCTCCTGCCAATGCTGAGAGGAATCTATTATATCTGAAACATAGCCGGTATCTGGAAGATTGGTATTGGTATCACCTGCCGTATTGATTATATCCCCGCTAACGCTTGTTCCATCGTATGTAGAACCTGTATATGTTGCCTGGTACTCATAAGCTGGATTTTGTTTGTAAGCCATAGAAGTAGTAGCCAAAGTTTCTCCCATCTGAAACAAAGCTCTTTTGCTTCCCGAAACATTAACATCCACTTTTGAGCCTTTTTTTGTATATCCTACGTTCTTCCATCCGAAAGCTGTCAAATTACCCATTTTGGCCGTTTTAACCTTACCTTTCTTAAGAGTGGGGTCCGAAACGTTTGGAACGTTATTTTTTATATTGTTTAGAGAAGCGGAGGATAAATTGCTTTTACCGGCATATCCTATCCCGCCTTTACCGGCTCCGAAAGAAGATTTATCCGCATACGGTCCGTAACCCATGGAATTAGACGAAGAAAAAGACCCCTTACCCAAATTAAGACCGCTTAAACCTAAAGAATCTTTAGACAATCTTCCAGAGATTATATCGTCGAAATTAACTCCGTCCGCCCCTTCTCCTTTTTCGGCATTTTCCTTGTCTACGACACCGTCTATTCCGGCCTTATCCTTATCTTTGGATTTTTTACCGGTTTTATCGTCCATTCCAAATCCCTCTCCGGCTCTGACCATAGCTAAAGTTCCGATTCCGCTTCTATCTTCGACTCCGCCGGTAATTTTATTCCATAAACTGTTCGCTTCATATTCCTGCTTAAGCTTATCGAAGGTTGCTTTTAATATGTCGCCGGAGTATTTGGGATTTATGGAAGCCATGACGCTTTCAAGCCCTAAAAGTTTTACGGCATATCTAACCGGAGAAAGTCCAAAGAATCTCTCCACCATATCCGAAGTCGCAACAAAAGGAATAGAAAATAGAATTATAATAATAAGAAGAACTATATACTTGGTTCTTCCTCTAAAGAGCATCAACAACAAAGCTAATAAAGACTTCCTTTTATGTTTTTCTACAAATTTATTAGCCATAAAACCTCCTCATAAATCCTCCCTTCGCTAAACTATATACTTATGATGTGAGGAGGAAACTCTCGACGTCTGGCTTTGTTGTTCCTGCAACTGTTTATTTATAGAATCCTGCATTGCCGGTCCTGCAGCCATGGAAGCGAACATCCCCATTATACCCGCGGCTGCGGCAAGCAGTTGAGAGTAAAGCATATTCCAGCCGAAATAAAGCCCGCCGATTGCGGCCACCGCTCCGGCTAAAGCCAAACCTCCGCCTATTACATAAATCGTTCCCAATTTATTCTGACCGTACTGGGTCATAAGTTTAATACCTATAACAATAACCGCTATTGCTAAAAGAGCGGCTATACCGGCGATTATAGCGGCGATTATCTGGCCGTAAACGGGAATCTTGGCGACCATTGAAACTATTCCGGCCAACAAAGCCGCAATCATTAAAAGTATCATAGCCGTCTGAACCAAAGAAGCCCATGGAGTTTCAAATTTATAATTAGGAAGTTTTATATTTTGATTGCCGTAATCGGGCGTAGTAGTATCCTCTATTCCGTCTAAAGTGGAAGGAGTTTGAACTATGCCGCTTCCGCCGTCGCTAACGCCGCTTCCTCCGCTCGGAAGACCGGTACTCCCGTCGCCGGTTCCTCCTTCCCATGCTCTATCCATTGTAGACCTTGCGGTATCGGCCTTACCGTAGTTAGGCTGCATCTGCATAGATTTTATGGCATACGCCTGATCTAAAGCTTTTTTACCGCCCTTTGTAGCTTTGAATTTGGAACCCTGGGCTATTACGGGTCTGGATTGAGATTTCATAGAGCTAAGTTTGTTTCCGCTAGCGGATTTAAGCAAATCGTTTTTGGCAAAATCTCCTTTAACAGAAGGTCCAAATTTTCCCATATGATTTCCAAAACCGCCCAGAGAGCTAAACTTATTGCCGCTGGCATCGGTCCCTACGCTGTTTGAAAGACCGAATTGCATGTCGGTTTGCAATCTGGGTTTATTGTCCATTCCCAATTTGGCGTCTATAGATTTAGGATCAGCCGATTCTTGAGCCTTAGGCTCTTCCGGAACCACATCTTCAGGCTGTTTAACATCTTCTTCAGTTTTTATCCCTTTGGTAGCCTGTTTAAATATATCGAGCGACGACGCGTTATTTTGTTCTCTCATTATCTTAGGAACATAAGAGGCTACCTGCGTTTGTCCCATCGAGGCCTCGGTAGATTTCCCCATATCGGCGTTTTTATAGTATAAGGTAGTTCCGACGGCGAGAGCTATAAGCCCGAATGTAACTATCGCGGCCTTACCTCCAAGAAACGAAAAAGCCCCCGCGGCTCCGAACTTTCCGCCCATACCGGCGCCTCTACCCAAAGCGCCCGCGGTTTTTATGCCGTTAAGATTTAAACCTCTTGCGCCCTCGGAGACATTTCCCATCGACCGAGAGCCAAAGCCCAGCCTCTCTCTAAGCCAGGCCAAAAAACCTTTCTTTTTATCCTCTTTCTTTTTAAGCCCTTCAAATTCGTTATTCATAACTCCTCCTCAATTATACCCAAGTACCGCCTTCACTACCGGACGAAGGCGGAACAACCGGCGTGGTCGGTTTTATGGTTTCCATATAATCGGCCGGATTAGCGTTATAGTTACCGACATGTTGCCACTGTTGATCCGCAGGTAAAGATTTGAACGCAGCCTGCTGGCCCTCGCTCATTTGAGAAAAAGCCTTATCGTAAAATTCTCCCGCCTGCTGAGCCTTATCCAGACCTTCGTTTATTCCGGTAAGAGCTTTATATGCCTGATATATCAAAGCCGCTCCCACAAGACCGTACATAACGCCCATCCAGGTCTGTTTATATTTAAAGCCTAATACGGCGGCTATTCCTATAACCGCTACCGCCGCGGCTATAGCTAAATAACAGAAAACCTGAGCCGCTTTAAATAACCCTACGGCTCCGGCTGCGGTAACCGGGCTTGCCATCATGGCTTTAGCTTTATTTGCAAGTATCGAAGCGATGAATATAAATCCCGCCGCAGCTAACATAGCGTAAAGCGCGTAATCCGTTAATTTTTTCCAGGGAGAATCGTCGGATTTATTAGGTGTGGGAGGAGTATACTCGTTCGTGTTTAAAGCGGGGTCGTTGGCTTTTAATTTATTCCCCTGGCTAAGTCCCGCTCCCCCGAGTCCGCTTCCTCCTATTGGAGTTCCTATATCTCCGCTACCGGCGGTTTCGCCGCTGAAAGCCTGTTCGGCGGTGGTTCTTGCGCCGGCATCGGAAGCGTTATAAGCCGCGCTTTTGCCGACATTTGCGGCAAACTTCGCCTGACCGAAAGCTCCTTTCTTATTTACATTCGGAACGGTATATTTAGGAGAGGCCGTAACCCTTGCGGTAAGACCTTTGTTCATCTTGGAAGAAGAACCCGAATTTGCCGCATTCATATTTTTATTTATCGGAGAAAACTGTTTTCCTATTCCGCCCCACAAACCGCCGGATGTCTGGAGTTTACCGCCGGAAGATTGAGAACCGCCGGCCTGTTTTGCGTCAAAACCCAAATTTGCGTTAAGTTTTCCGGCCGCCGGGTTAACATCCGGATTTGCCGCGGATCCCGCATTATAATCTACATTAGGCGCCTGGGCGCTTTCGGCGGGTTGAGAAGATTCCTCTTTCGAGCTATTCTCCTCTTTGGCGCCCAACTCTTTTTGAGCACCTTCTTTAAATATATCCAGCGAAGATGAGGCGTTAGGAGAGGGAGAAGAGGCTACCGCTCTTTCTACGTTCGCTTGTTTCTGAGCTTCTTCGTAATAAGCGTTTGAAAAAAGGTTTGGAGTATAAATTTTCTGAGAAGAAGGCCCTATGTAGTTGTATATTACCCCCACTCCGGCCGCTATAGTGGCCGCTCCCAAAACAATCCCGACTACTCCAGCCTTCGAAGCGAAAAGCGACGCAAAAAAACCGCCTTTAGCTCCGCTTCCGGCTATTTTAGCCGCGGTCCCCATAGTGTTTGAAGCCGCGGAGGAACCTCCAAATATTCTTGAAAGAAAAGGGATAAACCCTTTCTTTTCATTCTTTTGGTTTAGGTTATTCATAAACCCTCCTATAAATCAATTAGACGCAGGTTTTTTATAACATTCGGGACACATCTGCATCGCCATCATCTGACCCATAGCTCCGAAAACCTGGCCTATAGTCGCCTGTATAACCATCTGTAAAAGCATCTGTTTTATCTGTTCTTCCATTTTTTTACTTTCATCCTCATCCTTCGAAGGAGAAGGAAGAGAGACTTTTTTCTTACTGACACTCGGATCGTTTTTCTTTAAATCGCTCTCCGCCTTGGCAAACTCCAATCCGCCTCTGGCAAATTCCTTTTCCTCTTTCGAATTTAAATATGTTTCGTCTATCTTTTGAGTTTTTTCAAAAGCCGAAGTAGCCGCTCCTCTTTGAGAATCGGGATTTTTGGAGTTTGCGGCCATAAGACTGCTTTTCTCCGCTTGCTTTAAAGCGGAAAGGGCAAAATTTGTTTTATCGGATTTTATATCTTTTGAGTTTTCGTTTAAAGGAACGAGCTCCGCCTTTGAATTTGTTTGACCGAAAAATTTATCGTGAGTGGAACCTATCGTCATACTTCCGGAATTGCCTCCCGATATCGAAGGCAATTTATTTAACTTGGCCTTATTGAAAGACG
Organism: Elusimicrobium minutum; assembly: GCA_020723765.1. Lineage (GTDB taxonomy): Bacteria > Elusimicrobiota > Elusimicrobia > Elusimicrobiales > UBA9959 > JAAYVG01. The sequence continues at coordinate 7,618 of DYIF01000016.1, read as the reverse complement.
AATCGGATGAAGGAACGGAAACGTTTGGAGCAGAAACGTTGGAATCCACGGAAGAAGAGGATGATTCTTTATTTTCGGAATTTTCTTCATATTTCACTTCGGTCTCCGGCATTTTAAAAAGTGTGGAAGCTTCCAAATCCAAAGTAGTGGCGGGGTTGTCTATCATAGCTCCGGTTAAAGGCTGTCCCGGGGCGTCGACTCCGGCGGAATCCAAAAGAGAAAGGTCCGCCGATTTTTTCGCCATACCGTAAGAATTGGAAACGGTCGTATCCCAGCTCGATTTATTTAAAAGAGGAAGGCTAACCCACATAAAAAGAATAACGATAGCTACAATAGAGGCTATTATATACTGCATTTTTTTCTTTTTATCGTTTCCGGTTAGTATCTTCATTTTTCCACCTAAAAAACCTAATTCTTCTCCCGAAACACTCTTATGTTCGGGTAGAAGCCAAATATGTTATAGCAGAAAAAAATTGACTTGTCAAGACATCACTGTCCGACCACGAATGTCTTATAGTTTTGCAAAAAAGCGGCCTCGTTATTCGGAGAAACGCAATAATAATAATTAAGAGGCTGGCCGTTCGGATTTAATGAGAGAACAAAACCGTCGGGAAAATAAGCCTTATAAACCCCGCCTCCGCTTATTCCCATACTATCGCAATCTATCATACCGCAAGGGAAATAAGCGGTTTCCACCTTCTCGCTCGAGTCGAATTTCCATTTATCGACTTCCTGCTGTATTAAACTATTATTTCCGCTCCTTGCAGTGGGCTCGGACTCGGATTCTCCGCCTTCACCCATACTCGAACTCATTCCAGCGCTTAGGCCGTTACCCATAGCGTTAATCATAGATTGAGCCATATCTTTTGTAAGAGACTGCATTAGTTCCTTCGCTTTATCCTGTGAAACGTTATTTCTATCCGGTTGAGGCGCCCCAACCTCCGGAGCTTTTAATCCTTTCTCGTCCGCGACTTTCAAATCCATAACTCCGGCTTTCATTTTATCGAGCTCTATAGCGTTGTTCTTATAAAACATACTGCCGCCGGGCTTTACCGAGCCCGAAAAACCTTTTTCCCAGTCCATTCTTCCGCTATCTGCGGATTTGGCGTTAACGGCGCTACCCATAAGCGTTTTGGTCGTATTCAATCTCGCCATCAAATTTTCCGCTTTATAGTTGGGATTATTTTTTGAATCCAAATTTTTGCTTATGTTTATGTTCTTTCCCGATCCCGAAGAAAAAGACCCGCTCACAGAAGCGGAGGTGTTAGAACCGCCGCCGCCAGAAAAAGACGATGAATTTATATCGGATGAAAGTTTGGAGGAAGATTTAAAAGGTTTAGAATATCCGTAATAACTCGAATCTTTATAATCTCTATTTAAACCGGATCCGTTATCCTCCGCCCCCTTAGACGAATCGTAAGAATTAAATATTTCGTCTACCTTGGCGATATCCAGTTCGGAAGCTTTTTTAGGATCGGAAACCACCTCGGTATCCACTACTCCTAAGTATTTTAAAATCGGAATTACGGCTCTTTTGGCTCCCGAATATTGAGAGTAAAAATAAGGTTTGCTTTTAAAATCGTTTATCGCATTAATTATTAAAAAAATATAAACCGTGCTTGAACATACTAAAAAGACAAGCACAGACATCAGAAAAACCTTTTTTCTTCTGTCTTTCATACAAGTTCCCTAATATCCTAATATATATTTAGCAGGTTTTATAAAAAATGTCAATACTTTAAATTCCAAACAATCTCTTCCACCAGGGCCTAAAATCTTTTTTGTTTTCCGTAGATTCTTCGGATATGGAAACATGAGTGTTAAGCTCTTGTCCTTTGTATACCGGCATTAACACCTTAAAAATGGATCCTTTCCCAACTTCGCTATCAACCGATATGCTTCCGCTTTGCATAACTACCATAGCTTTGGTTATGGCAAGCCCAAGCCCCGTTCCACCAACCTTCTCTCCGGCCACAACCTGAACAAATTTTTCAAATATTTTTTCCTGGTCTTCCTTTTTTATTCCGCAACCTGTGTCTTTTACGTAAAATTGTATAAAATCCGGATTCGAAGTTTCATAACCGACCGAAACCTCAATACTTCCGCCTTCCGGAGTAAATTTTATGGCGTTGGATATAAGATTTATAAGTATCTGTTCGGTTCTTTTTTTATCGGCATATATGTCGGGCAGGTTTTCTTTTTTATTCAATATTAAATTTAAGTTTTTGGATTTAGCCCATGCGGCCATCGCGTCTACCGCGTTTTGAGCTATTTCGTTGGGAGAGTATCTATCCAGATGAAATATCATTTTCCCGGACTGCATTTTTGAAAAATCCAGTATATCGTTTATTATTGAGTTAAGCCTTTCCGCGTTTCTTATCGCGGTATTCAACATTATCTTTGCGTTTGGATTTGAAATATTTTCTCTTGATATCAAATCCAAAGCCATCTTAATTGAAGTCAAAGGGCTTCTCAACTCGTGAGTTACGTTAGAAATAAAATCGCTTTTCAACTGTTCCACTTCTTTCAGTTTCGCCACATCCGGCGGAATCGATATGGTACCAACGATTTTGCCGTCCTCGTTTTTTATCATGGCCGTCGAATTTTTTATGGTTTTTATTATATCGGCTTTGCCTTTGGCCGAAACATCCTTGATTATTTTACCGTTGGATACCGTTTTTATCTCCTGGGCTATGTTTAATATCTGTTCTTCAAGATTTGCTATATCAAATATTTTTCTACCCGCTATTTCTTTAAGAGATTTACCCGTGATTTTTTCCGCATCCGCCGAAGCCATTATTACGTTACCATCTTTATCTATGGTTATCTCGCTTCCGGCTATGTTGGATATAACCGACTCGGTTCTTATGTAATCGTTTTCTATTTTTGTTTTTTCGGTTTTTATTTCTTTTACCGCTTTTTCTACCGCGTTTTGAACCTCTATTTTAAACTTTTCCATTAAATTATTTACTATTTTTTCCTGAATCAAATTATCTTCGGTAAGTCTTGAAACTATCGCTTTTAAACTTCCTACAAAATCTTTGTTTTCTATTTCTCCGTCGATCCTAACGGCTTTTCCCAACCCTTCCAACCCTTCTCCGGCTTTCACATATTTTTCTTTTTGCAATGTTATATTTTTTATATCGTTTCTTTTTAAATAATCGAGGGGATCGGTTTTCGAAGCGGCTATTTTGGAAAAAGAGACAAACTCCGCCGCAGTCGCGTCTTTACTCATCTCAATAGTATCTATGTGGCAATTTTTATATATGGATATTATCGAAGACGGAAGACGATCCTGAGTGGACACCTGAGTTCCGTTAAGCAAAAATTTACCGTTGGAAAGAGTAAAAGATACTTTTTCCGTGCCGATCTTTTCAATTAATTTTTTTAACCTCTCGACGGTCTCAGCCGACGCGGATTTAACCTGAGGATGGTCGGAGGCATAAAGACTCCCCTGAACTATTATTCTCGTAAAAGATTTCAAAAAATCTATTATGTAAGGCTTAATATCCTCGGGCATAAAAAATAACAAAAAACTTATTACGGCTCAATCATAAAAGGATACTTCCAATCCTTCGGCGGAACGAAGTTTTCTTTTATTGATCTTGGGCTGGTCCATCTTATAAGGTTAAGCCAGGAACCGGCCTTATCGTTTGTTCCGCTGGCTCTCGCTCCTCCAAACGGCTGTTGATTTACAACCGCGCCTGTGGGTTTGTCGTTTATATAAAAATTACCGGCGGCGTTTACAAGAGCCTCGGTCGCTTTGACTATCGCTTTTCTATCCAGAGCCATTATCGAGCCGGTCAAACCGTAAGGAGAAGTTTTATCGCAAAGATCTAAGGTCTCCTCAAATTTGGAATCTTCGTAAACATATACGGTCAGAACCGGTCCGAATATCTCTTCCACCATAGTCTTAAACTGAGGATTTTCGGTAACTATAACCGTCGGCTCTATAAAATAACCGACGCTATCGTCGCATCCGCCTCCGACTACAATTTTAGCGTCCGAAGATTTTTTGGCGTAATCTATATATCCCTTTATGTTTTCATAAGAGGATTTGTCTATTACAGCGTTCATAAAATTGGAAAAATCTTCGACCGTTCCCATTTTTATTTTTTTAATCTCAGATATCATCTCCTCTTTTATTTCGTTCCATACGGATTTGGGAATGTATGCTCTTGAAGCAGCCGAACATTTCTGTCCCTGATACTCAAAAGCCCCTCTTATTAACGCGGTTATGAGAACCTTTCTATCGCATGAGGAATGAGCAAATACAAAATCCTTCCCTCCGGTCTCGCCGACTATTCTGGGATATCCTTTATACTTACCCAAATTTTTAACCGCGGTAGACCACATACCGTTAAAAACTCCGGTAGATCCGGTAAAATGAAGCCCCGCAAAGTATTCGCTATCAAGAACGGGATTTCCGACTTCTCCGCCGCTTCCCACCACCATATTTATAACTCCGTCCGGAAGACCTGCCTCTTTCCAGAGTTTCATTATGTAGTAAGCCGAATAAACCGCGGTTGAAGCCGGTTTCCACAAAACCACATTTCCCATTATCGCCGGGGAGCTCGGAAGATTTCCGGCTATGGAAGTAAAATTAAAAGGAGTGACGGCAAAAACGAAACCTTCAAGAGGCCTGTAATCCATATAATTTAAAGTGGGTTTAGGAGAAGAAGGCTGGTTGGAATATATTTGAGAGGCAAAATAAGAGTTGAACCTAAAAAAGTCTATCAACTCGCAGGCCGAGTCTATTTCCGCCTGAAACGGATTTTTGGACTGCCCTAACATTGTAGCCGCGTTTAAAATCTGTCTGTAAGGCCCGGCCAAAAGCTCCGCCGCTTTTAAAAATATTTTAACCCTTTCCTCCCATCTCATAGCGGCCCATTCTTTTCTGGCCTTCATCGCTTCTTCTATCGCCAGATTGACTTCTTTAGACGAAGCTTTATGATATTTTGCTATTATCTTTTTGTTCTCATGAGGTATAATAACATCGGCGGTTTTCCCCGTTCTTATTTCCTTTCCGCCTATTATCAAAGGTATTTCTATTACCTCGGATTTCATTTCTTTAAGTTTCTCTTTGAGCTCTTTTCTTTCCGGAGTGTTAGGAGCGTAGGACAATATTGGTTCGTTTTCCGGTTGAACCATTTTAAATATCGTGTTATTCATAAAACCTCCCTTTAAACTAAAACCAAATTAAAATTTAAGACAATAAAATTATTCTCTTAAATTATTATATAACTTTTTAATTTTCTAAACCAAATGCCGCATTAAACAAGTTAAAATTTAAAACCTAAAAGACAATTATAAACATTACCTCTAATATTTGTTTCTTGTACCTTTGTTGAAAAAGAATCATCACAAGGTTGTATTGGTTGAAGAAAATAAATATTAATCAATAAAATCCATATTGTCCTGTTTTTTTTGTATGAGATATTGAAAAGTTAAATATAAACAGCCCTATAATAAATGAAACTATGGTGTAGATTATTAAAAATGTTAAATATACTATGATTTTACTTATATCTGTCTCTCTTAATATTTTTAATCCCCAGGTAATTGGAATTATATTGGAAATTAGCTTTAAAAAAACTGGAATTTTTTCAACATCAACTATTATGCCTGAAAAAACTAAGAAAATATATTCAATTATTGGAACGATTGCTCCTACTTTTTTCCATATTATTTGAAGTCCACACACAATAAATCCCCAAGAATACATTGAAGCAATTAAAAATACAAATGTTATAAATAAAAGGGTATTAAATTTTGAAAATAAATAATTCAAATCAGGCTTAAATATTAAACACATCACAGTTACTATAATTAAGATTCTCAAAACACTGTAAATAAAATTGACTATAATGCGACATATAAGTATACTAAATAGAGAAGATTTAGTCGTAGACAACCTTTCAAACGTACCATAATATCTCTCTTCCCCAACCATAGAAGAAGCATCAGATAAGGCAGTTTTTGCAAAAAGCCACATTATTAAACCTATCATTAGAATTTCAGGAGAATCCTTATATTTCAATAGCGCCCAGTAAAGCCCAGAAATAAATATGCCTTCGGCTATAATGCCAACAGAATAATTAAATAAATATCTCCTAATATCCCAATAAAATTTAAATAATTCTGCTTTTAGAGTATAAATCATTTTTTTAATATCTCTTTAAAAAGTTTTTCAAAATCAGATTCGCTTTTTTCTACATTTAAAATATTATAATTTGAAATAATATTTAAAAATAATTCTTTGTTTTCCATTATATTTAATTTTATAACAATAACATTTCCTTTCGACTGAAAATCTATGCTGTTATTTCTTAAAAATTCGACAAGTCCTTCGGTGTTTTCTGTACTAACAATTACTTCTTTTACTCCCCGATAATTTTTTATTTGTGAGGTATCTCCATCAAGACATATTTCTCCATCTTTAATGTATATAACCCTTCTGGTTACCTTCTCTATAAACCTCATATCATGACTTACGATTATAAAAGTTTTACCTAAATTAGAAATCTCTTTTATAAAATTAATTAAATCTTCAACAGCAACAACATCAAGTCCAGATGTCGGTTCGTCAAGAATGACAACTTCTGGCTCATTTATTAAACATGTTGCTATTGAAAGTTTTTTATTCATCCCGGAAGAATATTCAAAACTATACATATTTCTAAAATCATAAAGTCCCATATCTTTAAGTAGTGCAGTTGCCCTTTCTTTTGCTCTACGGCTGCAGACTCCATTTAAATATGCAAAATAAAGCAAATTGGCTTCTCCGGTAAGATAGGGATATATATTTCTAAAACCTTCTAAAAGTATCGATATACTACCCATTAAAATGCGTGGATTTTTTATGATATCTTCCCCTTTGTAAATTATTTTTCCGCTATCAGGCATTAAAAGATTTACAATTTGTTTTATAAGAGTAGTTTTCCCTGCACCATTAGGCCCAAGGATTCCTAATATCTCACCCTTATTGAGTTGAAAGGATATATTTTTATTTGCGTAAATTATTTTACCCTGTTTAGTGTAAGTTTTATTAACTTTATCTGCTACTAACAACATTTTTTTACCTTTAAAACATTTTACTAATTTATAAAAATTTAATCATTAAAATTATCTATAAGCATTGACTTTATCTGAATTTTTTAATGTTTGATTTTTAAATATTGTTTATTGTCCTATTTATCTCAGATAAAAGTATTCTAAAGTTTGATTTAGTGTAATAACTTCTTTTGTCTGCTGGAAGTAATGAGGCTAATTTAACTTTATAATCATTTATTTTTAGATTTAAGATTTTATTTTTTATTTTTTGAGCCATATTTTTATCTAAATTTAATTTTATTCCTTTCTTAATTAAAAACTCAATATCATAAACATCTCTAATCTCAGATCTTTCAAGAAAAGCATTTATTTTCTCAATCATCATATCTTCAAGTGATATGGCACTTAAAATTATTTGGATATTACTATTAGGAGAATATGCTATAGTTTTAATTGATTTTATTTCTTTTTGCTCTTTTCTGATTTCAATTTTTAATGCTCTTGGATAATTCAGTGTTAGATAAAAATACTATGTCATCGTAATAATAACCATTATATAAAAATT
>DYIF01000030.1 GCA_020723765.1 Elusimicrobium minutum | reverse complement strand
TATTTATGAAAAGACAATATCACTTTCGGTTAGATTTATTTTTGAGTTGACAGGTCGAAAAGCAAATCTTCCCAGAAATCGTCTATTTCTTTTGGAGAAGAGGTATAGTTGTTTGCGATAAAACAAAAAGAATAAATTTCTCCTTTTTTATCCTCAAGATACCCGACATAGCTTCTTATACCGTTTAAAGAGCCGGATTTTACTCTGGTATTTATTTTTTTCCTTAATCCGAAATTTTTTATATGCCCCTTAGCCGTCGAATCGCCCGGGGATATTAGAGAATCGTAAAAAGTTTTAAAATAACTCTTTTTTTTAGCTTCGTTTAAAACCTTAATAAAACCGTCGCAACTTAAAAGGTTTCTCCTTGAAAGTCCGCTTCCGTCCACTATTTTAAAATTATTCACTCCGACCGAGTTTAAATAAGAACCCAACGATTTCAAGTTTTTTAAAAGCCCTATCTCATTTTCTTTAATTCCGGAATATCTTAAAAGGGATTCGGCATAAAAATTGAAACTCTTTTTGTTGGTTATTTTTATTATCTCGCTTACGGGAGGAGAATATAATGTTTTTATTAATTTTAAATCCTCTTTTTTATCTTTTAAAACTCCGTAACCTTCGGCTTTTATTCCGTTTTTATAAAGAAACCCGTAAAACATTTTCGCAAAATAAAGCGGAGGGTCTGGAATGGAACCTTTTACGGCAAAAAGCCCTTCGGTTCTTCCTATGCTGCCTTTTATTATCGCCGTGTCCATATAAGGATTTGAGTATATGTAAGAGTTATCCCCGGTTTTATCCTCTCCGGTCAACACCTCGTTTACAAATTTGATATCCATATCCGGCTCTATTTTAACTATTTTTGTTTTATCGCCTATTTGTTTTCCGGTTTGGAAATATATCTTATATGAGTTATCGTTTATCGAAAGAGCCGTAACTCTCGACGCGTAATAATTGCCTATGTCCTGCCACTCCCACGAACCTTCCTGAAAATCATCCAAAATGGAGGAATCCGCATATATTTTTCCGTCTATTTTTTTTATGCCGATTTTTTTAACTGACTCAAATATCTCGCTTAAAACCGAATCGATATCCGAGTTAAAATTTTCGCTTCCAAGCGTCATATCCCCGTATCCTTTTACGTAAAGATCTCCTTTCAAAACGCCTTTGTCTATTTTACCAGAGTATAAAATTTCGGTTTTAAATCTGTAATCCTCACCCAATTTTTCGAGAGAATACAAAGCGGTTATAACCTTAATGGAGCTTGCCGGAACAAGAAGAGAAGAAGAATTCAAATCAAGAATCCTTACGCCTTTTGAGTCGGAAATCGAAACGGACCATACGGAACCGGGAAACTTATCGTTTATTAAATTGGAAACCTCATAAGAAAACAATTTAGCCGAAAAAAACAAAATTCCAAGTATATTCAATTACTCCTCCTTTAAACCTTCTTTTTTGGCCCTCGGATGAGCCTTATTATAAACCTCTTTCAACTTTTCAACCGACAAATGAGTATATATCTGAGTGGTGGCAAGGCTCGAGTGGCCTAACATCTCCGAAACACCTCTTATATCGCAGCCGTTATTTAAAAGATGAGTGGCGAATGAGTGCCTTAACATATGAGGTTTTATTTTTCTTGTAAATTTCGCCCTTTTGGCCATCTTTTTTAATATCAAAAAAACGGCGGTATCCGTTATTCTTTTGCCGTTTTTGTTTACAAATAAAGGCGAAGATGAAGAAATATCGGCTCTTGTATCCGCGTAATTTTTTAACGCCTTTAAAGCGTTTTCTCCGACGGGCACTATTCTCTCTTTTCTCCCCTTACCGTAAACCCTCACAAAACCCGAAATGAAATCCACATCCCCGTAATTTAAACTTACCAGCTCAGACCTCCTTAATCCGCTTGAATATAAAAGCATCAATATGGCGTAGTCTCTGAATGCGAAATGGTAATCGGGGTCTTTTGATAGAACCTTTGAAGGCTCGTTTTCTTCTATCAGTTTATCCATTTCCTCTTCGGTAAAAAAGGAAGGAAGTGTTTGAGCTTTTTTGGGGATTGATATCATCTCAAAAGGATTTGTTTTTATCATTTTATTTTCGACCAGATAATTGATAAAACTTCTTACGGCGCTTATTTTTCTTATAACGCTGTTTCTCGATAGATTTTTTGATGTTATATAAGAAAGATACCTTCTTATAACTACGGTATTTAAAGATGATTCGTTTTTAACTCCGTTTTCCGCGCAAAACTTTAGAAATTCCGACAAATCGAACCTATAAGACTTTTCGGTATGACGGGAAAACGAAAGCTGAGTTTTACCGTAAAGCAAAAATCTCTCTATAAGTAATTCCATTTATGGATTGTCTTTTTTTTCTTCTTCTTTCGGCAAAAGTTTTTCCAATTCCTTTTCGGTTATTTGTCTCGTATTTCTGCATTTCGGGAAATTGGAACAACCCAAAAAATAATTTTTCGGCCCTTTTCTCAGAACCATAAATCCGTCTTTGCATTTATCGCATTTTTCGGTTGTCTTTATACCTTTAAACTTTTCGGTATTGTTATTATCCACATTCATCTTTCCCTTGCATTTGGGGAATTTCGAACAGGTAAGATATTTACCGTATCTGCTTTCTCTCAAAACCATATCCGAACCGCATATCGGACACTTGACGTTGGTGCGCTGAATAATCTTTTCGTTTTTCATATTGGCGTTAGCTTTATCTAACTGAGATTTAAAAGAAGAATAAAACTTATCCAGTAGCTCTATCCAATCGACTTTTCCGTCCGCCACATCGTCCAATTTGTCTTCTATGTCGGCGGTATAGCTCAAACTCATTATATCCGGAAAAAACTCTATTAACTTTTCGGTAACCTTTTTGCCGAGATCCGTTATAAGCATCTTTTTGCTTTTATCTCTTTTTATGTATCCTCTGTTAATTATGGTAGTTATTATAGTGGCGTAAGTGGAAGGTCTTCCTATACCGTGGTTTTCAAGCGTTTTTATTAAACTCGCCTCGTTATAATTGGGGGGCGGAGTGGTGGAATGCGATTTTACATCGAAGTCTATAACCGAAATCTCATCCCCAACCGAAAGCGGAGGAAGGATAGCCTCTTCGTTTTCGTCCTCATCCTCTTTCTTCTCGTCCGAAGTATCGGAATAAACCTTAAGATAACCGTCGAATTTTAACGTTCTCCCCCCGGTCTTAAAAAGAGATTTGTCGGTTTCGTCGGTTATTTCTACGGTAAGCTGATCGAATAACGCGTTTTCCATTTGACTTGCCAGAAATTTCTTCCATATAAGGTCGTAAAGTTTATATTCGTCCGGGGTAACGTAATTTTTTATATCCTCGGGCGTAAGAGAAACGTCGGTCGGATGTATGGCTTCGTGAGCTTCCTGAGCCCCTTTTACTTTCTTTGAGTAAACGGGAGGATGAGCCGGGCAGTAATTATCTCCGTAATTTTTCTTTATAAAATCTCGAGCTTGTTTTTGTATCTGCTCGCTTACGTTATAAGAGTCGGTTCTCATATAAGTTATAAGACCCTTCATCTCCCCTTTTATCTCCACGCCTTCGTAGAGTTTCTGGGCCACTTTCATGGTTCTATCCGGAGTAAAACCCAGTTTGTTATATGCCTCCTGTTGCAAAGAGCTTGTTATAAAAGGTGGTTTGGGTTTTGACGATGTGGTTTTTTTATCTACTTTTACGACTTTAAATTTTTTAGGCGTAAGATAATTGATAACTCCCAAAACTTTTTCTTTCTTGTCGAATATGGAAGACCTGTACTTATAATCTTCGGCGAATAGTTTTAAAACCGTATATTTTTCGACATTTTCTCCTTCCCATTTAAAAAGTTTTGCGTTAAATTTGGATTCTTCTTTTTTAAAATTTCCAACAAGCGAATAATAATCTTTAACCTCAAACGCTTTGATCTCTTTATCTCTCTCATATATAAGCCTTACCGCGACCGACTGCACCCTTCCGGCGCTCAAACCTCCGCTGATTTTAGCCCATAATAGAGGCGATATTTTATAACCCACTATTCTATCCAGTATTCTTCTCGCCTGCTGGGCGTTTACGAGATTCATATCTATTTCTCTCGGATTTTTAAGGGCGTCGAGTATTGCGTTTTTAGTTATCTCGTGAAATGCTATCCTTTTAAATTTCTTCGGGTCGACGTTTTTCAAAATCTGGGTTATATGCCAGCTTATGGCTTCTCCTTCTCTATCGGGGTCGGTGGCCAGATAAATAGAGTCGGCTCCGAGTGCTATTTTCATAAGCTCGGATATTATTTTCTTTCCCCTCTCTACCGTAACATATTTGGGAGCGAATTTTTTATCTATATCTACTCCGAGCTCCTTCTGAGGAAGGTCTCTTATATGACCGAATGAGCTTCTTATTATAAAATCGTTTGAAAGAAAACGGGATATTGTTTTTTGTTTGGTCGGCGACTCTACTATTACAAGTTTTTTCATAATAAAACTATTTTATAATTTTTAAACATATTTTTAACTATTAAATACTAAAGCTTAATAAATGAAAAGATATATGCAGTATTATTATTTAAAGAAACTTTTGTATTTATCGGGTATATATGGATTATGTTCTTTTTTGTAATCGTTCCATACTTCTTCGCCAAACGACTTTATTAGCCAGTTTATGTCGGTAGTGATTATTTCTAAGGCTTCGTCGGTTATATATCTTTTGCAGGTTTTCTTGTGTTTGTGGTATTCATCTTTGTCCCATTCAGAAAAGAAGTCTTTAAACTCGGCGTCTTTACGGTATTTATTGTCAAACCCTTTGAAAACTTCATACTCATCGCATTCTGGTTTCACCTTACACTTAGCCTTACACTCGGTTTTATTATCGCATAGATTATTTATCACTTCAAGCCGTTTCATTATCATTCGAACTGTCGCTACTACGGGACGATAGCATAACTTCCTTTTATCTATATCTTTCTTGTCATTTGATTTGTTGTTTAAAACCTGACATTTGTTATAGTATTTTTCGGCTATGTTTAGCATCCTTATTAAACTATCTTTAAACTTTTCATCACCTATCTGATTTAGTTTATATGCCACTTCTATGTCTTCTTTGAGGGCCTGAAAGGTTACGACTTTGGTTAATACTGGCGGGGGTGCGCCGGGCGTGGGGTCTAAATAAATAGAATATAAATGGAAACTTTCAGTAGATATTAATGTCTTTATATCAATATTACTAACTTTATTCCCATTTAAATCATCTACATCTATATTTAGATAAATTATGTCATTCTCAGTAGTAAACACTTTTAAATAATAATATCCCTTTTTAATGTTTCTTATGTAAACTGTTAGTGTTTCTATGTTTGGTTCATTTGAATTAATATCACTTATACTATCTCTTCCAAATGAAGAATTAGGAATATTTTTGTAACATGTTATATTATCACAACCACTTCTATTACCAAATTGATCCTCAATTATCAAATTAACTTTTGTTGTATAAGTAGACCCTTCTCCAGTACAATAAATAGAACTTTTATCTGTAGAATTTAGAACATTATTCAGAAATAAAAATAATAAAAAGACATCCATTATTCCTCCATTGAGAATCTTCTAATCCCTAAAAGTTGATAATGCTTATCGCGTGGATTGTATAATAGTCTTTCTGATGAGCCTGGATCAGAAATTATATAATTCTCTTTACATCTCCCTATTGCTAAGACAAAATGCGTAGGAGAATTAAAACCTTTTATAACTAATATTACAGGTTTCCTATATAACAAATCTTCATCTATTTTATTTATTAAAAAATCAACATTATTATTATCATCAATATCTATTAATTCTAAAAGTTTTAAATTATTGGTAATACTTTTTACAACATTCCACTTTATTATGCCGGAATTTGTAAAATACCGCTTTTCTGAAGAATATGAATTTAGTTTTAAAGGATTAACAGTGGAAACATTAATATTGTATTTTAGAATATAATAATTAAGTAAAGTTGCCAAAATACTCAAAGCACATCCTTTTTCACTAATTGTCTTATTTGTATTATCATAAGTGTGTGTAGCCCACCTTATATCATACTGCTTAAACTCATCAGTCTTTAACTTCCCGCAACAGACAAATCTTACGCTGTTTTGTTCACTCACGCAATCACCACATTTAGCAGTTAGATAGTATTCTAATGGATTATCGCCTATCTTTATTCGGTTCG
>DYIF01000015.1:25638-52195 GCA_020723765.1 Elusimicrobium minutum | reverse complement strand
TAATTTTTATATAATGGTTATTATTACGATGACATAGTATTTTTATCTAACACTTATTTTATAAAGAAAAGAAGTTAAAACTCGATTTTAATCCGTTTAATCTTCGTCGCTTACATAAACAAACTGGCTTATATAAGAAGAGCCGTTAAGATTAACGTAGTTACCGCTTACCCAGCCGCTTAAGCTTACGCTTTGATTAATATAAACCGAACCGACATACTTGCCTTCTTTGTATACGCTCAAATACTGATTGGGATAAACTGTCACATATACATAACTTCCGTTTACGTAAAAATTTACGTTTACATTTATATATGTGTTATTGGTATAATATTTGCCGGTGGAATCTTTAAGAGAAAGCCAACCGCCGACATAACCGGAAGCGTATGAGTTTTGATTGGGAACATAAACCGAACCGGATAGGTTAAGATAACCGGTAAGATTAACCGATTTTGACGAAACTTCTCCGTCGGCGATCGCATTAAAGGAAAGAACCGACATGGAAAACATAAAAAAAGCGATTATTTTTTTCATAAATCCTCCATAATAAATATACAAAATTGTCGAGATAATTGCAAATTAGCTTTGTAACCGCGTTTTTTTTTGTTATAATAAATTTATAAGCACTTTTAAAAAGTGTTTTTAGATTTATTAAATAATAAAAAAGAGGTAAATTATGTCAATAACAAAAAACGAAAAAGCGAAAATAATAGAAAAATACGGAAAAAATCCAAAAGATAGCGGAACGTCGGAGGTTCAGATAGCCCTTCTAACCGAAAGGATAAACTATCTGTCCAAACATCTTACCGAAAATCCCAAAGATTTCAGTTCCAGAAGAACTCTTTCTCTTCTAATATCCAGAAGAAAAGGGCTTCTTTCTTATCTTGAAAAGACCTCCAAAGAGTCTTATTCCAAGATAATAGAACAATTAGGTTTGAGGAAATAATAATGGAAAGCGAAATTATAAAAATAGAAGGAAAAGTAGGAAGAGATCACATATCTTTTGAGTCCGGGCTCATTGCAAAACAGGCAAACGGCTCAGTGGTAATAAAATTGGGCGACAATATGGTTTTAAGCACAGCGGTGGCGTCCAAAACACCCAGAACCGAGCCGCCCGAGTTCGTACCTTTGACGGTAGAATACAAAGAAAGAACATATGCCGCCGGTAAAATTCCGGGCGGTTTTTTCAAAAGAGAAGGCAAGCCCAGAGAAAAAGAAATTTTGTCGGGCAGGTTGACGGATAGAGCCATAAGACCTCTTTTTCCGGATTACTATAACACCGAAACGCAGGTTATATCCATGGTCCTTTCATCCGACGGAGAAAAAGACCCCGACGTTTTGTCCATCAATTCCGCGTCTTTGGCCTTGATGACCTCCGACATACCTTTTAACGGTCCGGTCGGAGCCGTCAGAATAGCCAAGGTGGAAAACGATTTTATAATAAATCCGAGTTTTGAAGAAAGGAAAAACGCGTCGCTAGAACTTGTTGTCGCAGGTACCAGCGAAAACATACTTATGGTGGAAGGCGGATCCAATCAAGTAGACCATAACGAGATACTTAAGGCGATGAGCGTAGCGAAAGAAGAGATTAAAAAATTATGCGAACTTCAGGTCGAATTTGCGAAGAAAAAATCAAAACCCAAATTCGAAGTCACTCCGCCCGTGATAAGAGATGAAATAAAAAAAGAAGTAAACGAGATAGAAAAAGAGATAAGAGATTTCTTAGAAAGCTATCCGACCAAAAAAGCGATAAGCGAAAAATTATCCGACTTAAAAGATTCTTTGATAGAAAAGTTTTCCAAACACTTCCCTGAAGACCAAACGATAGGATATCAGGTTAAAACCTTGATAGACGATCTTGTTTATAAAGTTTCAAGAGACATAGTTTTAACAAGAAAAACAAGGATAGACGGAAGAAAATACGACGAAATAAGAAAAATTACGATGAAAGCTGGATATCTTCCGAGAGCCCACGGTTCCGCTCTTTTTACCAGAGGCGAAACGCAGACTCTTGCGACCACGACATTGGGAACTCAGGAAGATCAGCAAATATTGGACGAGCTTGAAGGAAAAACGTTGGACAGATTTATGCTGCATTACAACTTCCCCGGATTTTCTACAGGAGAAGTAAAACCCGATAGAGGACCTTCAAGAAGAGAAATAGGGCACGGAAATCTGGCCAAAAGGGCGTTGTTGCCTCTAATACCTTCTGAAGACGAATTTCCATACACAATAAGAGTGGTATCCGACATATTGGAGTCTAACGGTTCTTCTTCCATGGCGACCGTATGCGGAGGATCGCTTTCTTTGTTCGACGCGGGCGTTCCGATGAAAGCGGCTTGCGCCGGAATAGCCATGGGGCTTATAACGGATAAAGACAGATACGCCGTTCTTTCCGACATAGCGGGACTTGAGGACCACTTCGGCGATATGGACTTTAAACTTGCCGGAACAAGAAAAGGAATAAACGCTTTCCAGATGGATGTTAAGCTTCAAACCGGAATACCTATAAATATACTAAGTCAGGCCATAGAACAAGCCATAAGAGGAATAAATCACATACTGGATCTTATGGAAAAAGAAATTTCAAAGCCCAGAGAAACCGTATCGGTCTATGCCCCGAAAATGATCAAAATCCCGATATCGAAAGATAAGATAGGGCTTGTTATAGGAAGCGGGGGAAAAACGATAAAAGGCATAATAGAACAATCCGGCGCAAACGTAGAAATAAACGACGACGGATATGTCTTTATATCCAGTTCCGACCAAAAAGCCATAGATCTTGCCAGAAACATGGTCGAAGCGATAGTGGAAGAGGTCGAAAAAGGCAAAATTTATAAGGCGAAAGTCGTGGAGATAAGAGACTTCGGAGCTCTTGTCGAAGTTATACCCGGAAAAGTGGGACTGTTGCATATATCCGAAATAGAACACAAGAGAATAAGGAAAGTGGAGGATGTTTTGAAAGTGGGAGATACCGTAGAGGTAAAAGTAATAGACATAGACGAAATGGGAAGACCCAAACTTTCAAGAAAAGTGCTTTTGCCGAAATAAATTAATTTGCGGAGGAAAAAATGGAAAAAACCAAAAAAGAAAATTCCAATTACTTAGACGAAATAAAACAAGCCTATGATTTTATGATAAAAAACAATCTGGATGTAATAGAGTTTTCAAACGGAGACGAACACATAAAGCTTGTCAGAAAATCGGCCAAAGCGGAAAACATACAGATACTTCCTACGGTAGCGGCCGGCTCACCCGCCGTTTCTTCCGCAAAACCTCAGACTCCCCAACAACAAACCGTGGAAGGACTTACGATAAAAGCCCCGATGTCCGGAATATTTTACAGAGCCTCCACGCCTTCAAGCCCTCCTTATGTCAGAGAAGGCGACACGGCCGAAGCTGGAAGCGTAGTATGTCTTATAGAAGCGATGAAGGTTTTTAACGAAATAAAATCGGATTTTAAATGCAAGATAATAAAGTGCATAGCCGAAAACGGAAAATTCGTAAACGAAGGAGACAACCTGTTTTTAGTTGAAAAAATATGAACGAAGAGGTTTTAAATAACGATATAAAATCGAATTCCGAAAAGATAATAGGTCTTTTAAAAGAACTGAAAAAAACTTCATCCTGGGAGATAAAAATCAAACTGGGTCTTACAAGCTCCATGTTATATATGGCTTTGGGACATTTGATAGCGGAAAAAAAAATATCCGTATATTTAAAAGACCTTATTTATATCGTCGAGTTATCGGAAAATCCCGAAATCCAATAACACAAAATGAATTATAGGCTTTATTCAAAAAAATCGACCAAATCTTCAGGCTTTATGGATATAATTTACTGGACTATATCGGTCATATTTTCAATCTGGTTATTCTGGATCATAATAAATCCCTCCCAAAAAGGTTTAATCGGAAACTTCGTTTTTTCAAATCTTTATTCTTTTTTTGGAAATAGCGTATATTTCTTCCCTTTTTTATTTTTTTACGGTCTTATGAGAATTCTTTTTAAATTGGGCAAACCCAACAAAGGCATAATAAGCATGCTTTTCGGAACGATATTGATTTTATCTTTTATTTCGGCGATAATGGAAAGATCCCATTTTTCGGGAGGATGGGCGGGATATTTTATAGACAGCCTGATGATAAAACTATTCGGAAACATAGGAAGCGTAATATTCTCCTTAGGTTTTATACTGATAGGCATAAATATAATATTCGAAGTAAAATGGGGGAAAGTATTCGAAAAATTAAAAAATACCATTCAAAGAGATTGGGAGGAGTGGAAAAAAGCGAGAGCGGAACTTAACAACAAAATAAAAATAATAGAAGAAAAGAAAAAAAGCGGAGAAAAAGTTTTATCGGTAAAACCGGCAAACGAGGTTATCGTTAAAAAGGAAGAAAAAGAGATTAAACCGCCCGAGCAACCACAAGTCTCGGATTTGGTTAAAACCGAAGAAACAAAAAAAGATAAAAAACAAATTGAAAAAAACGAATCCAAAGCCCAAATTAAAAACAAAGATTTTTTAGATTTTAAAAACTTCAAGCTTCCCGACATAAATCTTTTGGAAAAAAACACGAAATCCAACGTTTATCTGCCGGATAACTCCGAGATACAATCGGCTAAAATCAAATTGGAAGAAACTCTTAAAAACTTCGAGATATCGGCTTACATATCGGGAATATACCCTGGTCCGGTAATAACAAGATACGAAATAACTCCGTCTCCCGGAGTGAAAATAAGCTCCATAGTATCTTTATCGAACGACATAGCTCTTGCCATGCGATCCATAGGTTCAATAAGAGTTATAGCGCCGATACCCGGAAAATCGGCTATAGGATTTGAAATACCAAATTCCAAAAGAAGCATGGTAACTTTAAGAGAGATAATAGAAAGTCCCGAATTTAATTCTTCGAAAGGAAATCTGACATTCGCTTTAGGAAGATATAGCGAGGGAAGCGTAGCCGTAGCCAATCTGGAAGACATGCCTCATCTTTTGGTAGCCGGAGCTACCGGAAGCGGAAAAAGCGTATTTCTTCAATCTATGATATTGTCGATAATGTATAAAAACACTCCCGACGATGTAAAATTTTTATTCATAGACCCGAAAAGACTTGAACTTACATCATACGAGCAAATCCCTTATCTCTACGACCCTCGAACCACGCCCGACAAAGTCAGAGTAATAACCGATCCGAAGGAAGCGGCAAAATCTCTGGTGGCTCTTACGAGGGTAATGGAAAAAAGGTACAAAAAATTTGAAAAAGCGAGAGTCAAAAACATTCAATCGTACAACAAGTGGGCCCTATCCAATAATCAACCTACGGAATTTTATATAGTAGTAGTGATAGACGAACTCGCCGATCTTATGCTTCAAGCCAAAAACGTTGTGGAAGAATCCATACAAAGGCTTACTCAGATGGCGAGAGCGGTCGGGATACATGTCGTTTTAGCCACTCAAAGACCGTCGGTAGACGTAATAACCGGAGTGATCAAAGCCAATCTTCCCTGCAGAGTCGCTCTTCAAGTAAGTTCCAAAATAGATTCGAGGGTCATAATAGACTCTCCCGGGGCCGAGTCGTTGATAGGAAAGGGAGATATGTTATTTTTGGGACCCAATAAATCAAAGCCTGACAGAATACAGGGATGTTATGTAAAAGAAGAAGAAATCGAAAAGGTCGTAAGCTTTCTAAAAGAACAGGGCGGACCGAGTTACCCTTCCTACATAGAAGAAGAGGTTTCTTTCGAAGGCAAAGGAGCAAGCAACGAAGAGCTTAATGTCGCGTTAAGGCTAATACTCGAAAGAAGAAGAGTTTCTCAAGATCTATTAAAAGCCCACTTCGGCTCTTCGGCCAGAGCGACAAACTTGTTAAGTTTACTCGAAGTAAAAGGTTTTATATATAAGCCGGAAGGCACAAACAAATGGCAGATATATTTCGATAAAATAGAAGCCTTTTTAAACGCCGCGGAAGGGTCTAAACAATAGGGAGGGAAAATGATTAAATTATTATTGTCGGCTTTTTTTCTTTCGATTTCGCTATCGTCAAATTCGCAAGAAAAAAAAGAAACCGAACAAACTCCAAACATTTTCGATAAAATGATCGAATGGGACAACAAACTCAAATCTCTTAAAGCGAATTTTAATCAAGAGGTTATTTTTAAAGTGGCCGAAATGAAACAGTCGGTGGAAGGGAATATAGTATTTGAAAAACCGGATAACATCAAAATTACTCACGCAAAACCTCAAAAACAAATCATAATAATAAATTCTCAAAAAGACATCACAATAATAAAACCTCAGGACCGTCAGATAATAAAATCCTCATGGGAAAAGTGGAAGGCCAATCTTGAACCCAAACTCAAAGGGTTATTCGATTTGGGAAATTATTCTTCTTTAGGGAAAAACTCGAAAATAGAATTTCCCGATTCTTTTACCATAAAAATAACGCCGAAGGATTCGTCTTATATTCTTACTTTAAAGTTAAACGAAAAATATTTTCCGATAGAGTGCGAACTCGACTTAAAAGATACGGTAATAAAAACTTATCTTAAAGACATAAACATAGATTCAAAGATAGAAAAAGACGAGTTTGAGTATAAAAACAAAGAAAAATACGAAGTTTTAAAACTATGACGCTGGCAAACAAAATAACATTAACGAGAACTTTTTTGGGAATTATATTGTTTTTTTTTATAAAACACGACAATATCACTCTTCTGGGTTTTTCTCTTTTGCTTTTGATAATCTCTTCGGTATCGGACTTTATAGACGGTAAGATAGCAAGAGATACCAACACCATAACCAAATTCGGAGCTATAGTAGACCCGTATGCGGATAAGATAGTGGTATTTTCTTGTTATTTGGCTTTTTTAGACATAAAAGAACTTTCCATTCCGGTATTTGCGATATTTCTAATAATCATAAGAGAATTAACGGTAGCCTCTTTAAGAGTATTGGCCGCTTTGGATAATTATGTTTTAAAGGCTGAGCCGTCCGGAAAATTCAAAACGCTACTGCAGTTTATTTCGATATATTTGATATTGATATACCTTATAATAAAAAATCTTTCCGCCGACAATCAATCTTTTATTCCGATAGTTAAAAGGTTTAGTTTTTTGCCTTCTTATCTTATAATAATAACATCCGTGGTTACTTTAGTAAGCGGAATTTTATATCTTGCAAACCACTATAAAATGATAGAGAAACAATGGGGAAAACAATAATAAATCTTATAGCAAGCGGTTTTTATATAAGCCATATACCCGACAGGTTTTTTCAAAGAAAAGGGAAATTTAGAGGATGCGGATTGTTCGGAACCCTCTTGGCTTTTCCGTTTTTCTACATACTCCCTCAAAATTACATTTTATTTATAATATTTTTAATACTTTTTTCGTTTTTTAGCATATACATAGCTCACAACGCTTTTGAACCTACCGAAAAAGATAACCCGCTTATAGTAATAGACGAAATATGCGGGTATTTTTGGGGTTTTTTAATTGTTCCCCTCGATTTTAAAAACGCTTTGATATTATTGGTTTTATTTAGAATTTTCGATACCATAAAACCTTGGCCGATCAAAAAAGCGGAATCTATTTCCTTGAGGGGAGCCGCGATAGTTATCGACGATATAATCGCCGGAATCTATTCTTCCATACTAACTTTTATAATTAATAAGACCATATTTTTGGTATAATTTTATTATGAAAAAAATACTCGGCTTTGCAATTCTATTTTTTAGCGTAAATTTAACGGCCCAAACACAAAACAATACGGAAGAACCGACAAAAGAATCTAAAACATGGGAACTTTCTCCCAAAAAAGTTTCTATAAGCGGAATAGTTTTAACTCCGACCGCATATCGTTCAAACGGAATAAACGAGATAGGGCCATCGCTTGATTTTAACGCGGCTTATTACATAGGAAGACTTTACGGCAAAAACACATTCGACTGGACCAGAGATAAAAAAAACTATCTGGACAGAATAGGAATATGGTATTTTGAAACCGACGGGAAATTGCTAATACAGAGAGAAACCAAAACGATACCGTCTTTTTCAAGCGGGTTTAAAGGGATATTTACTTTTAGAGACTCTCCTCAACCCACTTTAAACACGCCTGGAACCTCGTTTAAAGTCAATAACAAAAACACAAACACATACGCCTCCATATATTTTGTCTTATCCAAACATATATCAAAAAAATTTGTAATAAACGGCGGATACTCAGACGGAGATTTTTCTAAATTTATATATCAAACTTCGGAATTTTTATCCGAAGACGCGATAAAGACTACTACCGGAAAAACTCCATACATATCCAAATCCGCGCTATTTGCGGGAATGATTTACATAGCAAAAGAAAAAATGCCGTTGGGTTTTGAAATAATAATTCCTCAAGGCTCCACTTTAAGCCCCAAACTCATAAACTTACAGTTAGGAAGCCTTTTAAAACTAAATTTCCAAATTTCTTACCTTACGTATAAGGGGGGGTATGAGTATCTCGGAACCTTTAATTTTAGGTATTCTTTCTTTCCAAGGGTAAAAAAGTAAAATAATATGGCGAAATCGGGGGGAAGGGAAAATTTAGTCGATTTTGCGATTTTGATAACGGTACTTGTTTTTTACATTTTAATCATGCCCAGAACTCTCTCTCCCTACAGGGACGCCGGAGAGATGGCTCTGGACATCTTTACCATATCCATATCCCACCAACCCGGATATTCTTTATACAATCTTGTGGGAGTACTTTTTTCTTTTTTATGGAAAGGAGAACCCGCCCACGGATTAAACATTCTTTCGGCGATATTCGGCTCGATCGCCATATTTTTCATAAACAAATCGCTAAGAATGATAACTCAACAAACCTTATTATCTATTTTTGTTTCTTTATTATTTGCGGTTAATTTTACCGTAATTACGATATCCTCGGTATCCGAAATGTATTCTTTGAATCTGCTGCTGGCTTCTTTTTTAATATATTTCTTTTTAAAAAATTTTATATATTCCGAGCCAAACGACTCTAAAATACTTCTTTTTTCTTATCTTGCCGGACTTTTCGCCACCAATAGAACCGATATAATTTTAACATATCCGGGATTTATCTACGTAGCCGTTAAATATCTTGACAAATACCTGAATTTTAAAACGGTTATAAAATCGTTTTTTATGTTTTTAGCCGGTTTTTCGCTTTGCCTATATGTTTATTTCCTATCGAAATCTTCTCCTTTAATTAACTGGTCGAATCCCTGCGATCTGTCGAGTCTAATGGCTATGATAACGAGAAAAAATTACGGTTCCACTCTCGATTTGATTTCCTTAAACTATAAAATGGGAGAAAATCTAATCGTCAATATGAGCGAATACTTAAAACACTTAATAAAAAATTTTAACTTTTTACTGTTTTTCTTTTTCTACGGAATTTATATTTCATTTAAATTAAAAAAAGAAATTTTTTATCTTTTTATTTTAATCTTTTTCTTTGCGGGTCCTTTGTTTTTATTTATAGCCAACATGCCTCCCAATCCTCACTCGATGGCGATAGTGGAACCCTATTACGTAATACCGGATATTTCCGTTTTGTTTTTTTCAATTATCGGGCTATCCAATTTTAAAATGTCTTTAAGAATTTCTTCTCTTGCCATTATCATATCCCTTTATTCCAATTATCCTTACTTGGACAGACATAGTTTAAACATAACCGATTTATACGCAAACGACATACTCGATTCCATACCCGAAAACTCGATAGTAATATCTAAAAAAGACGTTCCTCTTTTTACTCTTTGGTACAACCGATATGTAAAAAACAAACGGCCAGATATAGAAATAGTCGCTCAAGGATTAACCGGATCCAAATGGTACAGAGATTCAAAAATCAACAAAAACATAAAAATTATTAAACTAAACGAGGAAAAGGAAAATTGGATATTGTTTAAAAAAATAAACGAAAGAAGAGTATTCGCCACATACGACGTCCAATTGCCGCCCGGGATAAAGACAAAACCGAACGGATTAACCTTTGAAATAGAACCGTCGGATAATTCATTGGACATAAAAAATCTTATTAAAATAGCCAATATAGACATTAAAAAACCGTATAACGATTTTTTTGTAAAAGATATGGCAAAGGATTATTCTTTTTCGATAACGGAATATGTTTCAAATTTAATAGGATACGATTTGATAAGCGAGCATCTGCTCGAATTTAACTCAAAAGCTTTGATTCTTGACGAGTTTAATTATAAGGCTTATTTTAATAACGGATTAATACACTCTCTGCACAAACAATGGGAAAAGGCGCTTAGAGAATTTGAAAAAGCGAAAAGCACTATAGAATCTATGATTATTCTCGAAAAAAAGTACAAAACCGGCGAAGAAAACATAAAATATCTAAAAAACCAACTTTCATATGCCATACTAAACATCGGGGTTTGCATGGAAAAAATGGGGAAAAGGGATATCGCGGGAGATTATTATTTAAAAGCCGTCGAAACCGACCCGAACTCATTTCACGCCCATTACAATCTTGCCGCATACTACTGGAATAAAGACATAAAAAAAGCCGAAGAAGAATTTAAAAAAGCGGTAGGAATAAATCCGTATAACCCCGACGCCGTAAGATATTTAAAACTAATTTCAAATTTAAAATAAAATTTTATCGCCGGAAACTATTTATTATCGAATCTTTTAATTTTAGAACTTACAGCGGAATAAAAACGAATATCCGACTCGTCGGGTTTAGTCAGTTTCAAATACTTATCGAACTCCGAAAATGAATATTCGTAATCTCCCATATCGAAAAGAAGTATCGCTTTTTCTTTTAAATAGATATTCTTTTTATACGTATTGTAAAGATTTGAAATTAAATAATATGCGTTATTATAATATCCGATTCCTTTATAAGCCCCAAAAAGATAAAACATAACCGTCTCGTTGTTTTTATATTTATTATTTAAATCGTATAAAACAAAAATCGCGTCTTTAAATCGACCAAGTTTTAACAACGTTACCGCTTTCTCCAAAAGTATATTATCGTCTTTTTCGATATCGAACGCTGTTTGAAAGTCTCTCAAGGCAAGATCGTAATCTCCCAATTTAAACCATGCCCTTGCCCTTATAAGATAGCCTTCAAAATCCGTAGGGTCCAATTCTATGGATTTTTGAGCGAACTCTTTTTGCTTAATATAATCGGCATAAACGTCTCCGTAAATAACCGCTTTAAGGTTATAGGATTGAATAAGAGGAAAACCTAAGTCTATGGAAATATCCAGATATTTAAGCGCCCGTCGGTAATCCTTTTTTAGATAAAAAACTTTACCCATATAATAGTAAATAGCTCCGTTATCGCGATGTTTTTGAAGTTTTAAACTCAAATATTCGCTCAAAAGATCATACTCCTTTTTCTCAATCATATTTTCTATTTTAGCGATTTCTATATTGTCGAAATCAAAAAATACTTTCGAAAAAAAATAATAAGAAAAAAATACGATAACAAACAAAAATATGACCAAAATCAATTTCATAAAATAATTATATCAATAATATACAAAGAAAAAAATGAAAAATGTCAATTGTTTATAAATGATTTATATCAAAAGAATTTTAAATATAATAATGTGTAACAAATGTTACTTAAGGCCCTTGACAGAAGTCAAATATCGTGCTAAAATAAAGTTAAGATTGCAGGGCTGCCTCCCTCACCTACCCCCCAAAAGGCAGCCCTACCTTCTTTTTTTTCATCCTTAAAATTTAAAATAAAAACAAAAAAAATTATTTGATTTTTTAGCTTATATTTTTTATATAATAAATATTGTAAGATCGAGTTAAGTTTTTTTGTTATAGATATGAAAGACTATATTTTATAGAGGGGGAAGATTTGAGCGACGAAAAAAAAAGCATAGTTGTGGTAGACGACGACACTAACGTCGGACTTTTGGTATCTGTAATACTAAAAAGTCTCAACTACGAAATAATTACCCTCACAACCGGAAAAGAACTTCTTTCGTTTTTAATAAAAAACCCTAAACCCTCTTTAATACTTTTAGATTTGAAACTTCCGGATATAGACGGATACGAACTTTGTAAAAAAATAAGAGAAAATCATTTCATGTCGGATATCCCGATAATAATATTGACCGGTGTTTCCGAAGTCGACGCAAAAATAAAAACTATAGAGATAGGAGCCGACGATTATATAAACAAACCTTTCGACGTAAGAGAACTAAAGGTAAGGATAAACAGAATACTTAAGAGAAAAGAAAACGATTCGTCGCTTAATCCTTTGACAAAACTTCCGGGCGGACCTTTAATAGAAGAATATGTAAAGAAAAGGCTCGAAACAAATCCGCACTTTTCATACGCCTATATAGACATAGATAACTTCAAAGCGTACAACGACGTATACGGTTATACGAAAGGAGACGTAATAATAAAGCTGCTATCCAAACTTTTAATAGATTCTCTCAAAAAATTTTCAAACGACGACTATTTCATAGGACATATAGGCGGAGACGATTTTGTCATAATAACTCCGATGGACAAAATGACGTCCGTATGCGAAGAAATAACCAAAAACTTCGACAAAATAATACCGGATTACTATAGCGAAGAGCACAGGAAATCCGGGTTTATAACGACCACCGACAGGATGAATAACGTAAAAACTTTTCCTTTAATGACTCTTTCCATAGCGGTCGTGGCCGTTTTAAAAAATACACATTACGCGAAAATAATAGAAAAGGCTTTTGAAATAAAAAGATTTTTAAAATCGAGACCCACTAAAAATAAAAGCATATTCCACAAGGACAGAAGAGTAAATGAATGACAGTTTGATTAGAAAAAATTTCGCCAACTGTTTAATTCTCGAGAAGATCGGTCAGGGGGGGATGGGAATAGTTTATAAAGCTCACCATATCTCGTTAAATAAAGTGGTATGCGTTAAAATTTTAGCCAAAGAGCTGGAAGCCGACCCAAGAAACATAGATTTTTTTCTAAGAGAAGCCGAAATCTCCAAACAACTGGATCATCCCAATACCGTTCACGTTTACGACTTTGGGAAGGAAAAAGACAACTATTATATAGTCATGTCTTATGTAGATGGGAAAAGTTTGGAAGAAATAATCAAAGAGAAAAAATTTTTAAGCGTTCAAGAAGCTTCGGATATAATGATAGGAGTATTCGAAGGACTTAATCACGCGCATTCCAAAAACATAATACATAGAGACATAAAACCTTCAAATATAATACTAACTTCTCAAAAAATTCCGAGGATAATAGACTTTGGACTAGCCAGAAGAGTCGTCGAAGAAAAACAGCTTACCATTACCGGAGAGATGATAGGAACGGCTTATTTCATGTCTCCGGAGCAGGGACTTGGGAAAAAGGTAGATCATAGAGCGGATCTTTATGCGGCGGGAGCCACATATTTTTATCTTCTAACCGGTAAATATCCTTTCGAGGGCAAAAGCGCGATAGAGGTAATAAATAAACATATAAACGAATCGATACCCAATCTTTACGTATTAAAACCGGAACTTCCGATATGGACCGTTAAGATAATAGAAAAACTGATGAAAAAAAATCCGGACGAAAGATATCAAAGCGCAAAAGAAGTCGCCGATGAGCTGGCAAAATATAAACAAAAAAACTATGAAAATATAATATTGTCTAACGAAACGGAGATAAATCTCGACGAACTCAAAAAAAATCAGGAAATGCTTTCCGCCACCATAAGAATAAAACCTCAGGATAAAGATAAAACCATAGAAGGAATAGAAATAAAACCGAAAACCGAAAACAAAAATATTACGGAAAAAGACCAAAAAGATGACAACCGGCCTCCGGCTCCTAAAAACAAACTGCAATCCACAATACTATTTTCGATCACAAAAAGCGTGTATCATATATTTTACAGCTTCGTATCTTTATCTTCTTTTTTATTATTCTCCACATACATAATCGACGGGACCAATTTCGTCAAATCCGCGATATCCAAGCCGTTTTCTTTGCTATTTTTAATATCGGGACTCGTTTTTTTATGGTTATCCGCAAAAACATCTAAGATTAAATCCCCTTTTTCCTATTTTATTATAGCGATATCGATCATCCTGACGGCGATTCTGGGACATTCTCAAAAAAATCTCCAAACGGATTACGTCTCGGAAAAAATAATTTATCTCTTAAAATCGATTTTCGTAGACAAATCGAATCTCTTTATAATATCCTTGGGATCCGTTATTATTTCTCAAATATTCTTTAATTCTTTCAAATCCATCAAAAGTAAAATAATTTCTCTGTTTTTTTTCTTGATCTCGGTTTATTTAGCCGGCCTATCCATAACGTATCTGGCGGGAGAAAACTCCGAAACTCAAGCGGTCTATGCGTTTGTCGCATTTGCTTTTTTTATTTCGATAGCTCAAATTTTTTATTTTAAGAAAAATTTAATATTCATATTTTTTTTGATAATATTTTCATCTCAAATATATTTTGCGAGAAAAGATTTCGTCGATAATTTCGCGGAATCCAAATATCAAACCGAAGTTTCAAAATACAAAAAAGCTCGAGAGGAAATAATAATCAAAACAAGAGAAAAATTTTACTCGAATCTTGAAAACCTGGAGTCTTCTTCCATTTTTTCCGACATAGAAGAAAAAGCAAAACAAGAAATTAAACAAAATCTTTTAACTCTTAAAGAACCGACTATGGAATCCATAAAATTGGAGCTTGAAAAAGAATATTTTAAAAATATGACTCAAAAGCTATATTCTAAGTATCTCGAAAATTTCGTTTTATCCGCTCTTGTTTTATGGATTATTTTAAATACAGTTTTTATCTCGGATATTTTCAGGAAAGAAGATTATGAAATATAAGATTTCTCTTTGGGGAAAAACCGATAAAGGCAAAGTCAGACAAAGAAACGAAGACAATCTTAAATTCGACGAAACGATAGGATTTATGGCCGTTGCCGACGGAATGGGGGGACATAACAACGGGGAATTGGCGAGTAAAATGGCCACGGAACTTACCTACGAAAAATTTAAAGAATTGACGATAAAAAACGAAAAACCGGAAGTAATAAACAAAGACTATTCTTTGGCCGCAAACAGGCTTATCAACGCATTCGATTACGCCAACTCTAAAATATTCGAAGAATCTTTAAATAACGAAAAAAATAAAGGAATGGGAACGACACTCACGGCCTGCGTTTTTAGCGACTTAAAGATTTCTCTTGTTCATATAGGAGACTCTCGAGCTTATATTTTAAGAGAAGGGAAGATGATACAAATATCCGAAGACGATTCTTTCGTAATGGACCAGTACAAAAAAGGCAATATTACTCTGGAAGAAGCGAAAAAATCTTCATATAGAAACGTTTTGACAAAAGCTTTGGGAGTAAAACCTCATAACGATTATTTCGTATACGAATCTAATTTAAAACCGAACGACATACTCATTCTGGCCACCGACGGACTTACCAAAATGTTGGAAGACGACGAGATATCGAGAATCGCCAAAAAATCGGAAAATCTATGTATGATTTCCGAAGAACTTATAAATAAAGCAAACGAAAAGGGCGGTGAAGACAACATAACCGTTATAATAGCCAGAATAGAATCTCAAAGTTTTATCGAAAAGATTAAGAATTTAATATAATGACCATAATAATCACATTAAAAGGCGAAGAAGTTAGCGAAAAAGAATACGCGTTTTCAAATAAAGACGCGATACTCGTAGGCAGAAAAGAGACAAACGATATAATCCTCAAAAACCCGACGGTTTCTTCTCATCATTTTAAAATAATAAGAGAAAACGAGGACTATTACATAGAAGACCAAAATTCCACAAACGGAACTTTTTTAAACGGAACTCAGATAACCAGAGCGAAAATAAAAACGGGAGACATGGTTTCGGTTTCAATATATTCCATGATTTTCAAAATAATCAAACTTAAAATACCCAAAGCCGAAATTCAGATAATAGAAAATCCGGTCGATGAAAGGAAAAAATTTATAATAAGCAAACCGTTGCTATTTATAGGAACCCCAAACAAGTCGGACATACCGGCAAAACCCAAAAACATATTCTACCCCATATCGGATTTTTCACTGGCGATAACTCTTAAAGAAGAGAAATATTTCATCTCTCCTATAAATCCGGACGTCAAGTTAAACTCAAATCTTTTAACAAAACCTACGGAACTAAAAAACGACGACATAATGGAAGTCGGAATTACAAAATTTTTATTTAAATATATCGATTAATCAAAATTAGCAATCATTAAACAACACTGCTATTGACAAAAGCTTTAAAATTTTGTAAATTAGCAATTAGATATAAAAATTGCTAAAAATAAAGGAGGTCAATATGGGAGATACGAAAACAAAACTCAACATAATCCCGCTTGCGGACAGAATAATAGTAAAACCGCTGGAGCCCAAGGAAGTAAAAAAGGGCGGCATAATAATACCGGATACCGCTAAAGAAAAACCGCAGGAAGGAGAGGTTGTGGCCGTAGGCAAAGGCAAAACCGAAGACGGCAAACTTATACCTATGGAAGTGAAATTGGGAGATAAAATATTGTACGGAAAATATTCGGGAACGGAAATAAAAATAAACGACGAAGAATATCTGATAATGAGAGAAGAAGATGTTCTCGCTATAATAAATCAATAAGGAGGCGAATATGGCGAAAGAAATACTTTTTACACACGACGGAATATTAAAAATAAAACAAGGGGTCGATAAATTGGCAAATACGGTAAAAGTAACTTTAGGCCCCAAAGGAAGAGCCGTAGTTTTAGCCAAGAAATTCGGCTCTCCGACAATAATAGACGACGGCGTCACTATAGCCAAAGAAGTGGAACTTGAAGATCATTTCGAGGATATGGGAGCGCAACTCGTAAGAGAAGCGGCGTCCAAAACCAACGATGTGGCCGGAGACGGAACGACTACCGCCACCGTTCTTACTCAGGCGATATTTAACGAAGGGATTAAAAATATAACCGCTGGAGCGAATCCTGTTTATCTTAAAAGAGGTATAGAAAAAGCGGTTAGCGCGATAGTGGAAGAATTAAAGAAAATGGCCAAACCGGTCAAAACAAAAGAAGAAAAAGCTCAGATAGCCACCATATCCGCAAATGACAGGGTAATAGGAGATTTAATAGCGGAAGCTATGGAAAAAGTCGGACATGAGGGCGTTATAACCGTGGAAGAAGGAAAATCTTCCGAGACAGAGCTCGATGTAGTGGAAGGAATGCAGTTCGACAGAGGCTATATTTCTCCTTATTTCATAACCGATGCGGAAAGAATGGAATGCGTTCTGGAAGACCCTTTAATATTAATAACCGATAAAAAATTATCTTCCATGAACGATCTTCTCCCGGTGCTTGAAAAAATAGTCCAAACCGGAAGACCTTTCTTAATCATAGCCGAAGATATAGAAGGGGAAGCCCTTGCGACATTGGTAGTTAACAAATTAAGAGGAACCCTTAAAGGATGCGCCGTAAAGGCCCCCGGATTTGGAGATAGAAGGAAAGAAATGCTTGAAGACATAGCTATTCTTACCGGCGGAGAGGTCATAAGCGAAGAAAGAGGAATGAAGATCGAAAAAACGAACCTCGACCAGCTTGGAAAAGCTAAGAGGGTGGTCGTAGACAAAGAAAACACCACTATAGTCGACGGAGAAGGAGATAAAAAGAAAATAAAAGATAGAGCCAATCAAATAAGAAAACAAATAGAAGAAACCACATCCGACTACGACAGAGAAAAGCTTGAAGAAAGGCTTGCGAAATTAAGCGGAGGAGTAGCCGTAATAAGGGTCGGCGCTGCCACCGAAACCGAAATGAAAGCCAAGAAATCCAAAGTGGAAGACGCCAAAAACGCCACCAAAGCTGGAGTTCAGGAAGGACTTTTGCCCGGAGGAGGCGTTGCGTTGGTAAGAGCTTCTAAAGTGCTCGATAACATAAAAGTAAACGACGAAGACGAAAAGATAGGAATAAACATAGTAAGAAAAGCGGTTTACGCTCCGCTTAAAACTCTTGCCGAAAACGCCGGAGTTGATCCTTCCATAGTAATAGAAAAAATAAAGAACTCTTCTTCGGAAATAGGGTTTGACGCGGATAAATTAGAGTATGTAGACGTAATAAAATCCGGAATAGTCGATCCTTGCAAGGTCACAAGAACCGCTCTTGAAAATGCGGCATCGATAGCTTCTACGCTTCTTACAAGCGGAGCTTTCGTCGCGGAGCTTCCGGAAAAGAAAGAGAAAATGCCGGCTATGCCTCAAGGCGCCGACATGTATTAATTGAAAATGCTCTAAAATAAAACAAAAACCCCCTTCGAAAGAAGGGGGTTTTTTATTTATAACCATTTTAGTTCGGTCTTTCCATATCCATCTCTTTCTTTATTGTCAACTCGGAAATTTCTTCCTTGCTATTTTTTTTAAGACTTAGAAAACCGAAGAAAGAAAATATGGACAAACCGAAAACAAAGTACCAGGAAACCTCTCTAAAAACTCCGGAGACTTTGTCGATAAGAAAAGTTCCGGCGAAAACCCCGAAGGATCTTCCCAGATCGCTAATCATGGAATGAATTCCCATATAGGCTCCTCTTTTAGATTCCGGAGAAACGCTCGACACAAGCGAAGAAAGAGACGGGGAAAAAACGACCTCTCCTAAGGTTACAACGGCTATCGATAACATGGCTACGGTATAATTGGGGGAATAACCGAATATCAGATAACCTAAAGCGTAAAACAAACAAGACAACGCTATGGCGTTTACCGTTTTGGAATCTTTTATTTTAGATCCTATAAAATACTGTATAACAACGACTATTAGACCGTTTAAGGTAAATAAAAAGCCTATTTGTTTTTCGGAGAAATTCAGATATTTTTTAGAATAAATGGACAAAGGGATTACAAGCTGAGACATTACGGCAGTCATTAAAAAACTATAAAAAAGAATTTTTTTAAAATCTCTATTAAAATCGTAAAAAAAATAAAATTTTTTCGGGGAAGATTGAAAATTTTTTTTTATATCCTCCGCTTTAATAAGCACCAAAAAAGCGGCGAAAAGAAATACCAAAGAAGAAACGCCGAAAGCCAAAGAGTATGATATATTTGAAAGAAAACCTCCTATTGCCGGCCCCGCCGCCCAACCGGCGTTTGTAGACACTCTAAGTATGCTATAGGCCTTAATTCTGTTTTTTTCGCAAACTATGTCCGATATATAAGCCAGAGCCACCGAATGAAATCCGAGGCCCCCGACGGAAGCGACAAAATTAAAAAACAAAATCCATAAAATGTTAAAATTAAATTTAATGGAAATCGTTATTAAAGCCACAAAAATCCCTCTTATTAACAACGAAAAAAACATTATTTTTTTCCTTCCCATATAATCGGAAACGCTGCCGCCTATAGTCGAAGAAAAAGAAGAGATAATCATAACAATCGAAAAATAGACGCCTACGATACTCATATTAAACCCGCGATTTTGGGTTAAATAAAGAGCGAGAAACGGAAAAGCCATGGAGTAGCCGCAAACCATAATACCTTCCGCAAATACTATAATCCAAAATTTAGAAGAAAGTTTCATAACTAAATTTTACTATTTTTATAATAAAAACCCTTCCAAATTTGCTAAAATATATATGATGCATTGGGCCATAGAAAATACCTCCTACATATCGAACAAAATAACGGAAATCCTGTCGCATCTCTCCGACAAAAAGTGCGAAATAATGGCGGTAATCAAATACGCGTCTCGAGATGAAATAATAAATACGATAAAAGACGGAAGGATAAAAATACTTGGAGAAAACAAAATCCAGGATGCCGTTTTTAGATGGGAAAAAGACGAGGAATTAAAGAAATTAAGAAATAAAATAAATCTTCATTTCATAGGCAGGCTGCAGTCTAACAAAGTAAAATATGCAGTAAAACTTTTCGATTCGATAGACTCCGTGGATTCTGCGGATCTGGCCAAAGAGATAAACTTAAGAACGGCAAAAATCAATAAAAAAATGCCGGTATGCATTCAAGTTAAGATAAACGACAGAGAGAACCAGGGGGGGGTAGCGGTAAAAGACTTTGACGGTTTATTTAAACACATATCCAAACTTAAAAATTTATCCTTGAGAGGAATAATGGCCATAGGTCCGATCACGGATAGCGAAAAGGAAATTTCCGAGGCTTTTAAGAAAGCGAAAAAGCTTTACGACGATTATTTTAAAACCGAAACCAACCCGGACGGATTTAAAAATATCCTTTCTATGGGGATGAGCTCGGACTGGAAAATAGCGGTAACTGAGGGCTCAAATCTCATAAGAATAGGATCATATCTATTCCAACATCAAGGGGGCAAACAATGATAGTCAAAGTCAGAGTGATACCTAACTGCGACGATAACGAAGTGATATCCAGAATAGGAAAGGTCTTAAGAGTGAGAGTATGCGCTTCAAAAGACGACAACGAAATAAACGTAATATTAAGGCAGTATCTGGCTCAGTTTTTCGAAGTAAGAGAAAAATGCATAAACATAGTAAGAGGGCTTAGAGGAAAAGAAAAAACGATAGAAATAACCGGAAAATCCGAAAGCGAATTGGAAGATATCATAAACACGATACCCTAAATGATTCCTAAAAGACTAAAATACCAAAAAAACGCTTTGTTTGTTTTAGACCAGAGAGAAATTCCCTACGGAATAAAGTATTTTAAGGCTAAAACCGCCGAAGACGCCGCAAAGTCCATAAAAGAAATGATGGTCAGAGGCGCTCCGTTAATAGGCGACACGGCGGCGATGGGCTATGTTTTGGGAATAGATAATATAATTAAAAAAGATATCAGAGACAAATCTAAAATAATAAAAATATTAAACTCAAATGCCATTAAATTAAAAAGCTCAAGACCCACCGCGGTTTCGCTTTTTAAAGCGATAGACCGAGTTCATTCCACCGCGCTTAAGCTAATTTCTTCTATGCCTCAAAAAATATCCCATAACAATTTGGAAGAGTTACGAAACCAATCGCTTAGATGCGCTTACGAAATACTGAAAGAAGACAAAAATTCAACATTAAACATAGCTAAAAACGGAATAAAACTTTTAAAAAAAGACTCGGCGATAATAACCTATTGCAATACCGGCGCTTTAGCCACATACGGAATAGGAACCGCTTTAGGAATAATAACCGAAGGATACTTGAAAGGAAAAATAAAGTTTGTCTACGCCTGCGAAACGAGACCCTATCTTCAAGGAGCAAGGCTTACCGCATGGGAACTATTAAAAAACAAGATACCGTCCAATCTAATATGCGATAACATGGCGGGATGGATAATGAAAACGCAAAAGATAGACGCAGTAATAATAGGAGCTGACAGAATAGCCGCAAACGGGGATACCGCCAACAAAATAGGAAGTTACACTCTCGCAATACTTGCAAAATTCCATAAAATACCTTTCTATGTCGCGGCTCCGACCGAAACGATAGATATAAAAACAAAATCTGGAAAAGAAATAAAAATAGAAGAAAGAAAGTCGGAAGAGGTCGTTAAAATTAAAGGGATTTATATAACTCATCCGAAAGTAAAAGCGTATCATCCGGCATTCGATGTCGTCCCTGCCGATTTGATAACCGCGATAATAACCGAAAAAGGGACGGTAAAAAATCCGAATTTTGAAAAAATAAAAAAACATTTAAGGTATTAATACCGCCGTAATTTTTTTGTAATAATCGACATATAAAATATAATTATGAACAGGTTCTGGATTTTTACAAACCATACGATAAAAGGCCCTTATACCAAATCCGAGTTGGAAAACCTTTCCGATTTCGGAAAAGATTGTCTTATCTGCAGGGAAGACGAGTTAGGTTGGTGGAAAGAAGCCGAAAAATTTAAGGAATTTAATTTTGAAAAAAACCATTATTCTTCTTTTGAAACTCCCAAAGAACCGGATAGGCAGTTATTAAACAGCTTACTTGAAAAAACGATAATAGAAAATCTTAAATTGAAAGAAAAAAATTTTCAAAAAGAACAAGCTTTAAAATCAAAAGATCGAGAGTTCAAGGAAATTTTAGAAAAAAAAGAAGAACAAATCGTATTTTTAAAAACAAAAATAAAAGAATTGGAAAATGCGATAAATAAACTTAAAGAAGTAGACGGATGGGAAAAGCTATATCTTGAAACAAAGAAAAAATTGACGGAAAAAACAACCAAGCTCGAATACCAGATATCCGAAAAAAACGAAGAAATTAAAAAACAGATAACAGAAAAAAAAGAGCTCATAAAAAAATATGAGTTGGAAAAAAAAGAGTTAATATTATCTAAAGAAGAAGAAATTAGAAATTTGAAAAATAAAATATCCGAGTTAAAAAACGAAAATTACGAAATGCTGGTAAAATTAAGCGAACATAAAACAACAAACGACATACTAAACAACAAAATAAACGATTTAAAAAAAATAATACTTCAAAACGAAATCGAAAAATCGGATCAGGTCAAAAAATTCTGCGAAGAAATAGCGGAATTTAAAACAAAATTCGAAGAAGAAAAAAAGAAAAAAGAAGATCTTGAAAAAAAGTTAGAAACGGCTTTATCGAAAATAAAAGAAATAGAAAACATAAATCATTTAAAAAACAAAAAAGAAACGGAAATAAAAGAAAAGCTTAGCGAAAAAATATCCCTTCTTAAAAGATACATACAAAAACTAACCGCATAGACTACCATTATCTTTTTGCTAAAATAATATTAAGAGGTGTTTTTATGGAATTTACTTTAAAAGAAATATTAAAAGCCGGCGGCCCGATATTTATTTTTTTAATATTATTGTCTATATATTCGCTGGCCATAATAATAGAAAAATACAAAGAGTTTAAGAAAATAGTATCGAAAAACTCGGTTATAATTTCAAAATATCTTTCGTTGCTTAAAAATTCAAAAACCGAAGATTTTATAAAAAACGCCATATCGCAAAAGAATATGATATCGGAAATAATAATAAATCTTATAAATCATAGAGGCACAATAAGGGAAAAAAGAGAATATTTAGCTTCGATGATGGAGTATCACAATTCCATTCTTACAAAAAAATTAAATGCGCTGGCCACCATAGGATCTACCGCTCCTTTTATAGGATTATTCGGCACGGTTATAGGAGTAATAAGAGCTTTTAAGGACATGGCGGCCTTCCAAAGCGCCGGACCTTCGGTTATAGCCCAAGGCATATCGGAAGCTCTGGTAAATACGGCCATGGGACTCTTTGTGGCCATACCTGCGGTAGTCGCATATAATTACTTCGTTTCCCATATAAACAGATTTAATTCCGAATTAAACTGGATAATAGAACAGATAATAGACAGGTACTATAAAAATGAAAATACATAACACATCCAAAGGCGTAATATCCGAAATCAATATGATACCGTTAATAGACGTTATGTTGATAATACTCATAATATTTATGATAATAACGCCTTTTTTCATTAATTCTCATATCAAAGTCAATCTTCCAAAAACATCCTCTACTCCGGAAACGATATCTTCAAACGACGACAATATAATAAAAATCTCGATAACCAAAGAAAATCAAATTTATGTAAACTCCAAAAAAACCGCTAATCTGGAAAAAGAGCTTTCGCTTCTTCTTTCAAAAGCTCAACAGAAAACGGTTCTTGTAGAGGCGGAGAAAACTACCCCGATACAGGAGGTCGTAACCGCGCTTGATATATCTAAAAAATTGGGAGCGGGAAAGGTCGGGATAAGCGTAAAGCCGGAAAGATGAACCATTCGGTTTTTTATTCTTTTTCGATTCATATAGTGTTGTTCGGCCTAATTTTTATTTTTCAAAAACCATTTTCCAATTCCAAACCCAAACAATACTATATAGATTTCATAGGTAAAACCCAGGTTACCACACAGGGCCTCGAATCCGAAATTAAAACAAATCAGTCAAAAGAAACGGCAAAAACCGATATTGAGAAAAAAACTGAAAAGATACCAATAAAACCCAATATAAAAACGCCAAAACAACTAGATGATCCCGACTACTTATACACTAACGTTAAAAACATTAAACCTTCTATGGCGTTGGAAGAATCGGAGATAATGAAATCGGAATCTAAAAATTTTAACAACTCCGAGCCAAATACAACCCAATCTTCATCGGGAATACGAACCGATTCCGATTTCCCTTACCCCTGGTATATAACGAAATTGAGAACAAAATTATACGATAGCTGGCAATCGAGAGACATAACTTCAAAAAACTTAAAAGCGATTGTAAGATTTAAAATTTTTTCGGATGGGGAAATATCTTCCATAAGAATAGAATCCTCATCGGGAAACAGGTTATTCGATCAATCCGTGATATCGACAGTTGCGGAAATAAAAAGATTCGACCCTTTACCATCGGATTTTAGAGAAGATTTTCTTACTATATATGTGGAATTTAAAACTTCGGATTAATATATGTTTTATATAATAACCGTCAACATATCGACTCACATTCTTTTTCTAATAACTTATCCCGATACCACTTTTATGGGACCGATGTATCTTTTTATTTCATTTCTTTTATGGTCTTCTTTCTTTTATCTTATGAAAACCGCGATTATAAGATTTTCCAGAGATACTAAAATAACAATTTTTACAATCATTTATATAATAATGCTTCTATCTATAATGTCGTTTTATCCGCAAAAAGACGGATTATCGGTTTATTCAAAAATAATAGAAGGTAAGTTTCCTGACAGATTTTCGATATACAGAGGGCTTAAATCTTTGGGAATAGATTATCCATCGATACTCGGGAGCAAAAAATGATAAAAACGCTTATATTTATAATATTAATAATTTTTATAAACATAATAATATTCGTATTATATCCGGATACAGGGGAATACGGAAAATATTATTTTTACGGTTCTATTGCGATTTGGAGTTTTATTTATATATATATTTCGCTAAACTCAAAGATATTTAATATACCTCCCATATCGATAATACTTAAAACGATATTCTTTTTATTTATGATTTTTATCACATCTTTAATAACTCCGCAAGAAGACGGTAAAACGATATTTTCAAAACTAATAAAAAAGGAATTCCCCGACACCCAAACAATAAACAGAGGCAAAATAAAATATATAAACGGATTATTCGCAAAGCCGATCAAAATCAATGCGGACCGATTGGAAAAAGAAACAAAAAAATTTTTCGATAAAATTAAAGATTAGAGGAATCATATGAAAATAGCCATAACCGGAGGAAAAGGGTTTGTAGGATCAAATCTGATAAAAACGATAGATACTCAAAAAAATCAAATAATAGTTTTAACGAGAGGGGAAACCAAGTCCGACGGATTGATAAAATATATAAACACGAACTACCGCGACGAAAATTCGGTAATAAAAGCCACTCAGGGGGCCAGGATAATAATTCATTTGGCGGCCACTTTATTTGCAAGGAATAAAAACGAATTTATAAAAGAAAACGTCATATCTACAAGAAATTTGGTTAAAGCATCCAATATTAACGGAGTTAAAAAATTCATATATATTTCTTCTCTTGCCGCAGGCGGAACATCGGAAGATTTTCACCATCCCAGAACGGAAGATACTCCGGATAACCCTAAATCCAATTACGGAATAAGCAAGCTTATGGCCGAGGAAGAACTTAAAAAACTTAAAATCGATTGGGTCATATTAAGGCCTCCGATAGTCTACGGACCAAAAGACGACGGATTTTCCACCATAGCCGAATGGGTCAGAAAAGGAATAATGATATCCCCGTCTTCTTCCGACGCAAGATTCAGTTTTATATTTGTAAAGGATTTAGCCCGCTGCATAGTTAAATGCGTGGAAGACGATAGCATAAAAAACGAAAAGTATTACGTATGCGAAAATAAGATATACTCCTGGGAAGAATTTATAACCATTATGTCGAATATGATGGGAGTCAAAAAACCTAAAATGATTAAAATGCCAAAAAGCATGTTAAATCTAACCGCGTTTACATACGAAATATTTTCATATATCGCGAAAACAAAACCTGTGCTCAATAGGGACAAGGTAAAAGAGGCCTGCGCATATCATTGGATAGCCAGTTCCAAAAAATGGGAAGAAAAAACGGGAATGAAAAATTGGACAAGTATAGAGGAAGGACTTAAAATTACATTTTCAAATTTAGTATAATAGAAAATAGATTAAATGTAGGTTATCTTATAAAATAAATTTTTAGCATATAAGATCTTTTAAAGCGACATCGTGGCGTAGGCACGAGGCAAAAAACATTAAAATCTTTTGAATATATAAGTTCTTTTATAAAACTTTATTAGCAAAAATATATGGAGAGATGGCCGAGTGGCTTAAGGCGGCGGTTTGCTAAACCGCTGTACGTCTGAAAAGGCGTACCGTGGGTTCGAATCCCACTCTCTCCGATTTTTGCTTAACGCAAAAATCGGAGGCTCTCCATTAGCAACGACCCACGCAAAGTCGAGTGCTCCTCTAAACTTTTTGCTTAACGCAAAAATCGGAGGCTCTCCATTAGCAACGACCCACGCAAAGT
>DYIF01000015.1:0-25538 GCA_020723765.1 Elusimicrobium minutum | reverse complement strand
TAAACTTTTTGCTTAACGCAAAAATCGGAGGCTCTCCATTAGCAACGACCCACGCTAAATAATAAAAAAAACTACCATTAAATACCCTTATCATACTTGAAATTATCGTTAAAAAATGTAAAATATCTTTATGATTTTACTCAAAACCATATTGCTGTTTTTTTCTTTTTTGGTCCCTCTAAAAGCCGAAATAGAAGATATCAGGATTAAAACATATAATTTTACAAACGATTTTAATATTTTAAACGAATTATATAATATTCCAAAATTTGAAATAAAAGTTTCCACAGAATTCGACGAATCGAGATATTTTAACAAATATCTTTTAAAAGCTGTAACCGAATTAAATAAAAAGTACGCGCTTAAAGGTTACGATATTCACGCGGCTTTGACTCATAACATAAAATATAACGACCAGGGAGAGATAAAAGCCTTAAAACCCCCATATACCATGTGCGTAGCCGCTCAACTTGAAATAATACTTACGGCGTATGAAATATACGCCAAAGAAACAAAAGATTACTCGGTTTATACGTATCTTCCCAAATCCAGTTATGAAAATTTGACATCGTCAGACATCAGAGGACACATATGGGTAAACCACGATTTTAACTCATACGGAACCGCTGACGCTTTAATAAACTTCGGCATGGGAGAAAGAGTAAAATTTGAAGATTTAAAACCCGGGAGTTTTGTTAATATAAACAGAACCAACGGAACCGGTCACGCGGTTCTTTTTATCGGA
The DNA here is from genome assembly GCA_020723765.1 of Elusimicrobium minutum. Taxonomy (GTDB): domain Bacteria; phylum Elusimicrobiota; class Elusimicrobia; order Elusimicrobiales; family UBA9959; genus JAAYVG01. Next base: position 24,793 of record DYIF01000015.1, on the reverse strand, counting down.
TTTATAGACAAATCGGGAAAATTGTTAAACGAATACTCAAATAAAGTTATAGGATTTAGATATTATTCTTCGCAAGGATTAAAAGAAGAGGGGAAAGGGGGATTGGATTATAGGAACGCCATTTTTTCAAAATACGGTTGTCCGGATATGGATTTTAAAAGAGACTGCGACGTAATTTATTCCGAGGATCAGAGATTTTTAAATACGGGAATGATGCTTTCTCCCAATATCTGGAAGATGCCTAAACCGACATGGAATTTAAACTTACCGCCTACTGTTCTGGACGAGAAAAAATTCGACGGTAGAGTAACCGATTACTAATCATTATCGAATTGTCTTTATAAAATTCATAAAATATATTTATGAACTGGATACTCTTTCTGATATCTTTAACCGCATTTGTAAATCCGTTTATGATTTCTTCGATAAACATAGCGATAATACAAATAGAAAAGACATTTCAAACCACCTCTACCCTTACGGCATGGATAATAACCTCTTATATGCTATCTACGGCATTAAGTTTAATACCGGCCGGAAAACTTGCCGAAATACACGGAAAAAGAAAAGTATTTATAATCGGGGTTTTAATTTTTGCAATTTCTTCTTTTCTATGCGCTTTTTCCCAAAATTTTACGTTTATGATAATCTCAAGAATAATTCAAGGATTGGGGGGAGGCCTTTTTTTAGCTACCGGAACCGCTATTTTAACTCATATATTCCCAAAAGAAAAAAGAGGTAAAGTTTTAGGCATAAACGTAGCCTGCGTTTACCTCGGACTCAGTTTGGGACCTTTTTTAGGCGGAATTATTATATCAAAATATAATTGGAACGCGATATTTTTAATAACCGGAATTATAAATTCGATAATTTTCTTTATTTCTCTGTATAAACTTAATTTCCACGACGAAAAAGAAAAAGGGAAAATATACATATCCCAAACAATATTTTATTCTTTTTTCATAGTATTTTTAATATACGGAATTTCAAAGATAAACTCATCGGTAGGAATAATCTTTTTGGCTACATCCATTCTATCGATAATCGTCTTTTTGTTATTGCAAAATCGAGATAATGAAAAACTACTGGACATAGAAATTTTTAAAACAAATACGGTTTTTACTTTCTCAGGTCTTTCCGCTTTAATCAACTATACCGCCACAACCGCTTTAACTTTCTTTTTAAACATATATCTGCAGTCCATATTCCTTTTTTCTCCTCAAAAAACTGGATCCATATTATTGATTCAGCCTCTGGTAATGGCTATAGTGTCTCCTTTTGCCGGAAGATTATCGGATAAAAAAGAACCTCAGATAATAGCTTCAATAGGTATGTTTTTAACCGCTTTATCTCTATTTATGACGATTTTTCTAACCGAAAAATCGACCTTAACCGCGGTATTGTCTATATTGTTTACGGCCGGCTTAGGTTTCGGACTTTTCTCTTCTCCAAACACCAACGCGATTATGAGTTCCGTATTAAAAAAGCAATACGCCATGGCTTCTTCGGTCCTTTCGACAATGAGAGTAATAGGCCAGAGTTTATCTATGGGAATTACGACTTTGATACTCTCTTTTTATATGAAAAACACAGGGCTATCTGGAAATTCCTCAATGTTAATAAAAAGCATAAAAACCGCTTTTATCATTTTTTTTATTATGTCTTTTGTCGGGATATTTTTTTCTATGATGAGAGGAAAAATTCACTCCTTAAGTGATTAATATTTAAATTTAGTAAAATTTTTATATGGAGGAGTTATGAAAATAATTGGAAAAGTTTTAGAAAATATTTCTTTTTTTGCATTCTCTAAAATAACCGACATTTTAATTAAAAAAACATACAAAGAGACGGAAAACGAAAAATTACCTGCGTTAGAAAGGCTTGCGATAGAACAGTCTAGACTTTTAGCTTCCATTAGCCAGGATGTGGAAAAGCTAAAAATAAAAATTGAAAACTTAAAAACGCTTCTTTACGGATTATTACTATCCAATATTGTTATTATAATTTTATTTTTAACTTTCATATTTAAAAAATAGGAGGAATTATGCCAAAAACCGCCATATTAGTAGGAAGCGAAAACGATATACCCAAATTAAAAGACGCTATAAAGCTATTCAAAGATTTTGAGATAGAGTTTGAAGTTAAAATATTATCCGCTCATAGAACACCCGAGGAAACCGTCGAGTTTGTTAAAAAATCGGAAGAAAAAGGAACGGAAGTTTTTATATGCGGAGCGGGACTTTCTGCTCATCTTCCGGGCGTGGTGGCTTCTCATACCACATTACCGGTAATAGGAATCCCTTTCGATGTAAAGTTAGGAGGGCTGGATTCTCTTTTTTCCATAGTCAATATGCCCCCGGACATTCCCGTGGCTTGCGTCGGAATAGATTCGGCCAAAAACGCCGCATTGCTTTCAGTAGAAATACTTTCGATAAAATATCCGGAACTTAAAGAGAAACTGAAAAATTACAGAAAAAAGCTAAAGGAAAAAATATTGTCTAAAAACGATAACATAAAAAATACGATAGAAAATTTATAAAAATGCGAATATTAAAACCGACCGAAAAAAACATTAAATTATGCGCTAAGGCTATAAAAAAAGGGGAAGTGGTGGCCTTCCCGACCGAAACGGTTTACGGTTTGGGGGCGGATGTTTTTAATAAAGAATCGGTGGCGAAAATTTTCGAGATAAAAAAAAGGCCTAAGTTTGACCCGCTTATAGTACATATTTCGGACAGGTCTCAACTTAAAATACTCGTTAAAAAGATTCCTTCAAAAATTAAGATTCTTATAGATAAATTCTGGCCGGGACCTCTTACTCTCGTTATGGAAAAGAAAAAAAACGTGCCGGATATAGTCACCTCCGCTCTTAATACCGTAGCGGTGAGAATGCCGAATAACGAAATAGCCCTAAAACTAATAAAATACTCTAAAACTCCGATAGCAGCCCCGAGCGCCAATAAATTTACAAGGATAAGCCCAACAACCGCTTTTCATATAACAAGACAATTTGAAAACGAAATCCCTTTCATATTGGACGGCGGAAAAACTGATTTCGGAGTGGAATCTACAATAATAAAATATGAAAAAAAAAGATTCTATCTTCTAAGAAAAGGGGCGATTAGCAAAGAAGAAATAGAAAAAGCAATTAAGGATAAAGTTATAGATAAAAAAAGCAAAAAAATAGACGCTCCGGGTCAGTTTAAAAAACACTATGCGCCATTGGCTAAAGTGATTATTATAAAAGACGACAGTAATATTAAAGAAGATTTAAAAGCGGGATATATAGCCTTTTGTAAAAAACCGAAGAAAAAATTTAAAATGGTTAAAGTTTTATCTTTTAAAAAAGATCTGAAAGAAGCGGCTTCCAATCTATTCGATTTTTTCCATCAATTTGAAGAAAAAGGAATCAAAAAAATATACGTCGAAAAAATCTCCGAAAAAGGACTCGGTGCGGCCATAATGGACAGGATTAAAAAGGCGGCGGGAGTATAATGAAGGTACTTCATATAACGGAATCTAACGGTTTTTCCGGAGGAGTAAATCAATCTCTTTATCTGGCCAGGCTATTAAAAGAAAAAGGTATAGAAAACCGCTTCGCATGTCCTAAAAACTCCATACTTAAAGAAAAAGCTCAAAAAGAATTTATATTTTTCGATTTCAAACCCGATGGGAACTTCGACTTAAAGACTTTATTAAATTTGAAAAAGTTGTTTGAGGAAGAAAAATTCGATATAATACACGCTCATCACCCAAAGGCCCATAATTACTCTTTCTGGGCTAAAATGATTTCTAAATTCAAACCTTTCATAGTAGTTTCAAGAAGGGTATCCCATCCGATACCAGAAAATTTTCTTGTCAAAACGAGATACAAATCGAAACATATTAACGCCTATATCGCGGTATGCGAAAATGTAAAAAAGATTTTGTTAGACTACGGCATAGACGAGAAAAAGATTTATGTCATATACAGCGGAGTTGACAAAAAAAGATTTTATAAAAGGCCTAAAGATTTGGGTTTTAAGAAAAGTTTGGGATTGGATGAAAACGATTTTGTAATATCTCAGATAGGAAATTTTAGTTCGGAAAAAGGACAAATATTTACTTTAAAAGCGGCGAAAATATTAATAGATAAAGGATATCGTTTCAAACTGCTATTTGCCGGAATGAGAACTGAAAAAGAAGAAATAAAAAAAATAGCCGAACAAGAAAATATACCGCCGAATTACTCCGTTTTTCTGGGACTCAGAAACGACGTAGAAAAAATATTAAACATATCCGATATAAGCGTAAACTCAAGCATAAAAGGAGAGGCTTTAAGCGGAAGCATAAGAGAATCTCTGGCATGCGGGGTCCCGGTAGTCGCAAGCGACATATCCGGAAACGGGGAAATAGTCAAAAACGGAGAAAACGGTTTTTTGTTTTCTCCGGGCGATTATAGAGAACTTTCTCAAAAAATCGAAGAACTTATGAAAAACGAAAAGTTAAGAGAATTTTTTGGCGAAAAAGCATTAAAAACCGTAGATGAAAAATTTACGGTGGAAAAAATGGCTGAAGAAACGCTTAAAGTATATCTAAGAATATTAAAAAAATGAAAACAAAAAAATATATATATTTAATTTCGATTTATTTTGTTTTTCTCATATGGTCTGGAATAAATCCTAAAGAAAGGTTTACGTGGTTTTTGGAAGTTTTTCCGGCGCTTTTGGGATTTATTGTTTTGTTATTTACATTTAAAAAATTCAGATTTACATATTTTACATATACGCTGATATTGATTCACTCTATAATCCTTTTTATAGGAGGTCATTACACTTACGCCGAGGTTCCGTTTTTTAATACGATAAAAGAAATATTTAACCAATCGCGAAATAATTACGATAAATTGGGGCATTTTTTTCAGGGTTTTGTTCCGTCTTTCATAATGATGGAACTTTTTTTGAGAAAAGAAATAATAAAAAAAGGATGGTTAAAGCCGCTTGTCGTTTTGATGGCTTTAGGCATAAGCGCTTTGTACGAACTTTTCGAATGGTTAACGGCGATTATTCAAAAAGAATCGGCCGAGTCTTTTTTGGGAACCCAGGGTTATATATGGGATACTCAATCGGATATGTTTTACTGTCTAATCGGTTCTATCGTTGCTATATTACTTTCAAAAATCCAGGAAAAATTTATAAAAAACGAAAATCTATTATAGTTCGTTATTTAATCGGCAATGTCCAGACGGCATATCTTTCGCCGCTTGTCTCAAGAGTCCACTCGTTTCCGGGATACCAACCCCAGTTTTTACCCAATTTTAAAACTACGTAATATTTATCTCCGGATATAAGAGCCGCATATAACTCGTTTTGCGCGGCAAGTATTTTTATCGGACTTTTGGAATTAATACCGGCTTTTTTTCTTATTTGAATCAATTTTTTTATCGCGTTTTTATAATCCTGACCCCAGTCGTAAAAATGAGGCCAGAAAACGGATGGGACTCCCGGGTGAGTCAGTATATAAGCGTACCCCATCATTCTTTGTATCTTGTATTCTTTGGATGCGTTCGATATAAAATTTGGGTCTCTGGGAGATGTGTCGTGATTTTCTACGAAAGTAACCGATTTCTCGGGCCACCATCCGATTAACCCGGAGGGCTTGCCGTTGTCGCTTAAAACCTCGTATCTTTCGGATTCGACCGCGTTTATAAGATTGTATTTGGTCGTAAAATCGAAAGCGCTGGAAGCGTTCTTTTTATCAGAGGTATCGTCGGTTCCGTCTATCCAATTGACTATAAGCTGCCTGTTAGTATCGTAAAATTCTCCTACAGTAAAAACAGGAGAGGAAGCGTAATTGTAGAGTTTTACATAATAAGGGGAATATCCTTTAACCATGTCGTACCGCCATCCGTCAAAACCCAGATCGTTTTTAAGCCATCTCATAAAAATTTTAGTATCTTCTTGCACCAGTTGACTTCTATGGTCCAGATCTCTGCAACCCCAATCTCCCTGTCCTTCGTCGTAGTTGGGGCTTTTTCCATTGTAAGGCTGGTCGGAAAAACCTCTCCACTCATCGTCCTGAACAATTACCGTAGACGGCCAGTCCGGATTTTTAAAATCATACCAATCGGTCTTGCCGTTTCGATGATTTAAAACGACATCCGCTATTACGTATATGCCGTATTTATGCATTTCTTTTATCGCTTTCCTTAAATATTCCTCTTTACCCCATTGAGAATTTAAATTATACCACTCTGTCGGATAATAACTTCCTATCGAAACCGGAGGAAACCATATCATTTCAAACCCCGAGTCGTATATATCCTTTGCTTTTTCCGCTAAAACACCCCACCAACCGTTTGGAGGATTATACCAGTAACTATCGGCATACCAGTGAAATCCCTGTAACATAACCATGTAATTAGCTCTGCTATCGAGCCTGGTAACCTTTTGCGGGGTAAAACTTTTTTCCGAATATTTTTGAGCGGCGCTAAGCCATAATTCTCTGGCTCTGTCCGACTGAGCGGACGCCTGAGTGGCTTTTGGAACGGAATTGGTTTTGATTTCGTTTATTTTAATATTCTCTACGGAATTTATTTGAGCTATCGAAAAACTAAAAACAAAAAATAAAGAAAAGATAGTTACAATCGTTTTTTTCATCTTACAACCCCTTTTTAAAAAAATTTTCGACAATCAAAAACTCCTGATAAATATTCTACTTATATTATATTATTTTTTTCCCGTCTGTCATGTAAAAAAAGCCCTAAAAAAATTTAGGAAAAAAGTCCCATACTAAAAATTTTTTTCATTTTATATAATAATTTAATGAGACATAACAAAACAAATAAGATATTCATACATATCGCAGTGCTCTTATTTATACTTTCTTTAAACATTAAAGCGCAAATATTTTTAGGGACGGAATATTACGAAAACGGGAAAATCAAGTCCAGAACACAAATCAAAAACGGGAAAGATCTGATTTTGGAAAAATACGACGAAAACGGAAATTTAACAAAAACCGAAAAAAGAATAACAAACGAAACGATAAAATCGCTTTATCCCGATAAAACGGTTTTTGAGGAAATAAACTATAAAAACGGGAAGCTTAACGGACCTTATAAAAAATACTATGAAAACGGAAATATTATGATTAGCGCTTATTATTCCGACGGAGTATTAGAAGAAGAATATTCGGAATATTACCCCGATGGGACGACCAGTGCGGTTTCTCAATATAAAAACGGGAAATTAAACGGAATTAAAAAAAACTTTTATCCCAACGGAAAGATAAAAGAAGAAATAAGTTATAAAAACAACAAAAGAGAAGGACCGTATAAAAAATATTACGATAACGGAGAGATTCTGGAAGAAGGATATTTAACCGAGGAGTTACAGGATAAAACTTTGACGAAATACGACGAATACGGTCGAATAGTATCCTCTGAGATATTTTCTAACGGAAAACTAAACGGAACTTCCAAATATTATTACACCGAAGGTCAAATAAAAAAGGAAATAGATTATAAAAACGGTATAAAAGAAGGATATGAAAAAATATACAACAAATCAGGAGTTTTGATCGCTATTTTCAAATATGTTAACAATGTTAAAGAAGGGATTTCAAAATTATATTACGATAACGGAGAGATAAATTGCATAGATACGTATAAAAATGGGGAAAAGATTAACAGAAAATACTACAATTATTTGGGAAAATTGGAATTCGACCAGGACTATCCTTCGGAAAAAAAATAATCTTTATTTTTGATAATTTAAAATCTCAATTACATCCTTTTCGGTATAACTCCATCCCCAAAGATTTCCAAGTTCCATTGCGTTTTTAGTTATTTTTTCAAAATCTTTTTCAAAAATGGAATTTTCGCTTAATTTGTTTTTTAACCCCAATTTTCTAAACCAATTTTCAATCTCATTAACGGTCTTTAAAGCGGTTTCTTTTCGAGAATCGTTTTTTATTCCCAATATGTTTTCGCCAAATTCCAGAATTCTCTCGTATTCTCCCTTTGATATCAAATATTTAAGAAATCCGGGAAAAACTACGCCAAGTCCGAGTCCGTGGGGGATATCGTATATCGCGCTTAAAGAATGTTCGATAACGTGATTTACGAACTCTATCCCTTTATAACCCAAAGCCTGCTGACCGTTTAAAGCCAAAGTGGCGCTCCACATAAAGCTTGCGCGAGCGTTATAATCTTTCGGATCTTTCATTATTCTTTCGGTCGAATTGATTAACGTTTTTATAACGCCGTATATGTAATTATCGGTTATAACGCAATCGGTATCTTTAGTTGTAAAAAAACCTTCCGATACGTGAAGAATCGCATCCACTGCGCCGTAAGCCGTTTGTTCTATGGGCAAGGAAAAAGTGGTAGAAGGATCCAGTATGGAAACCTTCGGGAAAAGATGATATGAGTGAATCGAATATTTTTGTAAAGTTTTTTCGTTTGTAACCACCGCTCCGCTGTTGGCCTCAGAACCCGTGGCGGGGAGAGTTAAAACCACCAGAATGGGAACGGCTTTCTGTATTTCGGCTTTTTCGATGAAAAAATCCCAGACATCTCCTTCGTAAAAAACTCCGCAGGACACGGCTTTGGATTCGTCTATCACGCTTCCTCCGCCTACGGCTATTATCATATCGCATTTTTCTTTTTTAAACAATTCTATCCCTTCTTTTACGTGAGATAAAACCGGATTCGGTTTCACTCCGCTATGTTCGGCGAAATCTACTCCGTTTTTTCTTAAGCTATCCGTCACGGTATCGTAAACACCGTTTTTCTTTATGCTGCCTTTGCCGTAAACAATCAAAGCTTTTTTACCGAATTTTAACGCCTCTTTTCCTATCCTTGAAACCGTATTTTTACCAAATATTATTTTTGTAGGGTTTGAATATATAAAATTTTCCATAAATATCCTCCTAAATTAAAGACTTGAGATACTTTTCATAAACCTTAACCATCCTATCGGAATTTCTAAAAACGACAAAGCCTTTATTTACGGCATAATCGACATAAGGATCGTACAAAGAACCGCTTGCCACGCAAAAGATTACCGGCTTTAAGGTTTCTTTCATAACCCGCGAGGCTTTTGTTAAAAAGGATTTATCAAATTTATCGGGATATTTATCGGAATCTGGAAGAGTATTCATATTGGGTGTAAGAGGAACCATTGATACGAGAATGCTGGAATAATCCTGGGATAAAGATACATTTTCCAGAATTTCCGATATCGCATCGTCCGAGGCCATGGGAGTTATATCCATAGGATTTTTAAAATCCACAAGCCCGTCAAGCCTGTATTTTTTCAAAACCTCGTCTATTTTTACTTTTAAAGATTCCGAAGGTTTTTCGGCTTTAAGAAAAGATATGTTATCGGCCATCCCTGTGGTCTCAAATCCTGCGTTTGAAATAAAAAAAGCGTTTAAAGATTTTATGTCGTATTTTGAGATATAAGCGGCAAGGAAAGCCATATCGCAAAATTCGTCGAAGCTATCGCAAACAATCGCTCCGGCTCGAGAGATAAGATTTTCAGATACCAGATAATCTCCGGCTATCGAAGCGGTATGCCCCATAACGGCTTTTTGGCCTAAACTCGTTCTTCCGGCTTTATACAAGACTACAATCTTACCTTTTTTCTTCGCCTTTTTAATCAAATTTATAAGTCTTAACCCGTCCTTCGGTTTAAATCCTTCTATATATGAAAGGATGACTTTAATGTCGGTTTTTTCAACAATATAATCCAAATAATCGACTACGGTTATATCCTGCTGGTTTCCCACTGTAACGGTATAATCGGGTATTATATGAGGTATCTTTGTAAGCGTCGCTATAACAAAAGCGCCGCTTTGACTTATAAAAGCGGTCTTTGACATATCGGGATTTGAGCCCAAAGGATATCTCATTTTATATTCCGGAATAAAAAATGTGTTGACCCTGGAGGCGTTTAAAACTATTCCCATACAGTTTCCGCCGTTTAAACCGAAAGATTTATTTTTTTCTCTGGCCTCCTTTATAATCGAAGATAATTTTTCGGCTACGCTCTCGGTTCCGCTTTTCTCTCCTACGCCTCCGGTTATCAAAACTATGCCGTTTACTTTTCCTGAGTTCTTGCACTCTTCCAAAACATCCATAACATTTTCGACCGGAACCGCCACGACGCACATATCTATGTTAAAAGGAACCGAAGATATGTCGGGATAAGCTTTTACTCCGTCTATTTCTTTAACCCCATCTTTAATCGCGCATATGTTTTCCGATGGGAAACCGGCCTTTACGGTATTATTCAAAATGATTCTCGCCATATTCATTTTTTTCTCGCTTACTCCCACAACCGCAACCGTTTTGGGGTCCATTATGCTGGCTATCGCGGAATGAGAAGGCAAATCTCTCTTAATATTTTTAGATTTTCTAAATCTTAAAACGCCGTCTAAAGCGTAAAACTTTCCGCCGCTTAAGGCTAAAGGATTTATCTCTATTTCTTCTATCGCATAATCCGAGGAATCGTCGTTAAAATATTTCATAATCAAATCCAATTTGGAAATCCAGTTTTTAATTTCTTTTTTATCCGAAAGAGGTTTTAATCCTCTAACCTTTCCAAAACAATAATTAAGTATCCAAGACTCTTCTATAAAAACGTCGACGTCGGATTCTTCATTTATTAAAAAAACGGGAATGAAAGTGGGAGATACGTTTTTTTTAAGAGCTTTTATGAAACTTTCGGTATGAGTACCGCCGGGGCCCAAAGTTATAATGGGGCCGAAGGCTTCGTCGTTTCTGGCTCCCAATAATATTTCTTCTCCCAACGAAAAAGGGGAATGTTTTATAAATTCCATAGCCAATATTCCATCGGCGTCTTTTATTTTCAATATATCCGAAACGGCGTTATCGATCGCGTTAAGATTATTATCCGCTATCCTGACTCCGCCCGAATCGGTTTTATGGAGATTCGTATAAGAAACCATTTTCAAAACGATCTTGTCCGTTTTAATCGTATCCGTTATTTTCTTATAAAAACTATCCTTTTGAAAATCTTTTTTATCCGAATAAACATAAAGCGGAATTTCAAGCCCCAGTATCTTAAATATCTCATAAACTTCGACTTCGGTTAAATTTTTCCGTCCTTCTTCGTAAGCTTTATCCATTATACTTTTTATCTTATCTCTCATAAATCCTCCAGTTTTTTTACATAAACTTTACCGCTAAAATAATTCAAATCGTTTTTATTAATTATGCCGGCCCCCAAACTGACGCAATCGGAACAAGCGCATGCGGTCGCAAATCTCAAAACATCGGTTATGTTTTTATTTAAACTAATCGAATAAATAAAACCCGCCATAAAAGAATCTCCGGCTCCAACTCCGGAAACAAAATTTTTTATTTTAGGGGGGATTATTTCATATGCGACATTGTCTATTACGGCAAATGCCGGATTTTCTTTATCCGTAATTACGAGCCTTTTCAAACCTTTAGTTCTGTATTTAAAATAAATTTTTTTTATGTTTTTCAACCTCGACTTCATTCCGCAAAATTCTTCAAACTCATAAGCGTTTATTTTTACGTTATCCGCTCCGCTTAACATACAAACTTCGAGAAATTTTCCGGTAATATCTATATAGGATTCTATTTTGTTTTTCGAACAATAAGAAACCAATTCCTTATAAAATTTTTCATCCGCCCCTTTGATAGTTCGTCCCGAAACGCATATTCTGTCGTATTTTTTTAAGCTTTTTTTTATGGTTGAAAACATTTTTTTTAGAACTGCGCCCTTTGCCTCTCCGCCCTCTTCGTTTAAGTCGGTGGAAATTCCATGTTTATCCACTATCGTTATACAAACCCTGCTTTCCCCGTTTTTATCCCAAAAAATTTTGTTCTTTATCTTTTCTTCTTTTAATTTTTTTATTATATTTTTCCCTTGAAAGCCCATAGATAAACCGAAAAGCATATAATCGTTTGTAAAATTTTTTATGACCCTGGCTACATTGACCCCTTTTCCTCCGGCTATTGAAATATCGGGATTTTTTCTAAAAGTGAGCCCTTTTTTAAAATCCGGTATATAAAAAGTTTTATCTACCGCCATGTTAATATTCAGTATTCCGATCATATCAAAAATAATTTATCATTTTTATAAGATTAAAGGCAAAAAAAACGCTTTTTTTTGATATTATATTATTATGGCGAAATATAAAATATGTCTGGTAACGGTGGACAACGAAGAACTTGCGTTAAAAATATCAAAAAAACTCGTAGAAGAAAAATTAGCGGCATGCGTTAATTTAATAAGAAACGTAAAATCCGTATATAGATGGCAAAACAAAATAGAAGAAACGGACGAGATTATTCTTGTAATAAAAACCAAGTCGGTGCTAATAAAAGACGTTACCGTAGCCGTGAAATCCATGCATAACTATACCGTCCCAGAAATAATATTTTTAGATATTTCGGAAGGTTTCAGCGAATACTTGGACTGGTTGGGCGCAAATACTTTGTTTACCTCAAACATATCGAAAGATAGAGAAAGCGAAGAGGGGAAGGGATGAAAACGGTACTTCATATACTGGTCGTCATAGTTACCGGAACTCTTTTCGGAAGCGTAGTAAACAAATTGGGAAGCATATGGTTTTCTCAAACCGGAAACGTAAACTCCATACTTTCCACCGCGGTAAACACCGGTTTAAATCCTACCACCGTAGATTTGGGAGTAATACAATTTACTTTAGGGCTTATATTCAAATTTAACATAGCCACGGTTCTTGGAATATTTCTGGCTGCCGTAATTTATAAACAAATAATAAAATGAGATTGATTTTAGCCTCCGAATCTCCCAGAAGAAAAAAGATACTGAAAGAAAACGGAATAGACTTTAAAGCTATACCCGCAAAAATACGAGAAAAAACAAGATTTAAAAGACCTCATCTCATCGTTATGGATTTGTCTTATAAAAAAGCCAAGGAGATATCTAAAAAATTTAAAAACATTCCTGTTATCGGAGCCGATACGATAGTTTACTGTTCGGGGAAGATAATAGGTAAACCTAAAAACAAAAAAGACGCTTTCAAACTTTTAAAATTTCAATCTGGAAAATGGCAAACGGTATATACCGGAATAACTCTGATATGGGAAAAAAAAGCAATAACAATTTCGGAGTATGAAAAATCTTATTGTTATATGAAAAAAATGGACGATGAAAAGCTTAAAGCCATATCGACAAAACATCTGGATAAAGCGGGCGGATGGGCGGTTCAGGACAAAAACGACATACTAATAACCAAAATAAAAGGAAGATACGATAATGTCGTGGGACTTCCGATGAACATAGTAAATAAATTTTTAAAAATAGTTTCGGCCAAATAATATATAATTTGATTATGATAAATATATTGTCAGTTTTTATATTATTTGTTTTGACTTCTTGCTATTTTAACGTAAAAAAGTACTCCGAAGACCCTTTAATATCCAACGCCGTCGAAAGGATTAGGGTATCGGAGAAAAAAAACTTAGTTTCTTTTTTAACAAAATACCCGGCATATATATCCTACAATTTTAAAAAAACGGACGAATGCGTAAAAATAAGACTTACGCCAAAAAACGAAATATTAATTCCTTTTTCTTCTTCCGATTCGGATATAATGACGGAAGCGGAAGCGGTAAAAGGGCTTTATTTTTACAAAACGCTAACCTCATATAAAATATCCGAATTATTCTACGAACTGGAACTTCTTTCTTCTTACGCTCAATTCGAATATATCTTCGATCATTTTAAGACCGAAGAAATAAAAAAAACCGGATGGAAAGACCCGGTTTTTATGAAAAAAGCTTGCGCTTACATGCTTTCGCCCAAAACCTTTGAAAAAGTAATATACGACGAAACGAGAAAATCGGATTATTCCTGCGGATATCCTCTAAACGAAATTTCTTATTATGAAAATTATTACAATCAACTCAAATCGGCCCTTACCGCGGTGGAAGGAGAAGCGTTTTACAATCTGGTCTATGAAAGATATATGGAAAAAGTAAAAAGAGGGGAGTTAACGAGAGAAGAAGCTCAAAAAAGATACTATTATCTTTTATCCGAGCCGACCCAGGAGTTTTACAGAAATCAAAGAACGGAGATAACCGAGAATATCGCGGCGATATCTAAGTTTAAAAAATTCTACTCGAAAGAATTAAAAAAGTTTCAAAAAAAAGCCGAATACAAAAAAGAACTTCAAACCGAATATCCGGAGTGCCTTAATATAAATTTTTAAAACCGCATATTTGATAAAATATAATTATGGAAAAATTTTCGGTAAAAAAAGTATTTGAAATAGCTTACGCTCACAGGCTACTCGACTACAACGGGAAATGCGAAAACCTTCACGGACACAACGGAATAGTGGAAATAATAGTGGAAACCGTAAAATTAGACGAGATGTCTATGGTAATGGATTTTGTGGAATTAAAAAACAAAGCGGGAAGGTGGTTAAACGACAATTTGGATCACACCGTAATACTTTCCAAAAAAGATCCGCTTGCCAAAATATTAAAAGAACAAAATCAAAAGATGTTTCTCACGGATGAAAATCCCACCGCGGAAATAATAGCGAAAACCATAAAAGACGAAATGAACAAAATGGGAATAAAGGCGAAAGAGATCCGTTTTTGGGAAACCCAATCTTCTATGGCTAAAATAGAGGAGGAGTAATGGAAAATTTCGACATAATAATAATAGGTTCGGGACCCGCCGGTATTACCGCATCCATATACGGCTCAAGAGCCGGTCTTAAAACGCTGGTAATAGCCGGACCGGCTCCGGGCGGACAACTTTTACAAACCATGGACATAGAAAACTTTCCCGGCTTTGAACATCCCATAAGCGGATTCGATCTGATGACAAAAATGATTAATCAGTCGAAAAGATTGGGCACAAAAATAATAAACGAATTTGCTAAGGAATTGGATTTATCCAAAACGCCTTTTACCGTCAAAACCGGAGCAAATATTTACCAAACCAAATCCGTAATAATAGCTACGGGCGCAAACGCCAAGTGGCTGGGACTTGAAAGCGAACAAAGATTGATAGGAAGGGGAGTTTCTTCCTGCGCCACCTGCGACGGTTTTTTCTATAAAGGGAAAACGGTATGCGTAATAGGCGGAGGCGATAGCGCATGCGAAGAAGCGATATTCCTTACCAACTTCGCCCAAAAAGTTTATTTGATACACAGAAGAGATCAGTTAAGAGCCGCATACATTATGCAGGAAAAGGTCAAAAAAAACCCGAAAATAGAAATAATATACGACCATATTCCGAGCGAAATAATCGGAGAAAATAAAGTAAGCGGGATAAAAATAAAAAACGTAAAAACTCAAGAGGAAAAGAAAATAGATTTAGACGGAGTTTTTATAGCGATAGGACATCACCCTAACAGCGAAATAGTAAAAGGAAAGGTAAAATTGGACGATCACGGATACATAGTAGTAGACTCCAATTTCCAAACTTCGGTTCCCGGGGTTTTCGCATGCGGGGATGTGGCGGATACAGTTTACAAACAGGCGATAGTGGCGAGCGGAACGGGATGCATGGCCGCAATGAACGCGATAAAATTTGTGGAGTCCGTTTAATTTTTTATAAAATATTATTATAAGTTCTTTATAGCCCCCATAGCTTAATGGATAAAGCAACTGCCTTCTAAGCAGTTGATCCAGGTTCGATTCCTGGTGGGGGTATTATAAATACCTCCAACAAAACATAATTATGTTTTGTAAGGATCGAAAGTCCGCAGTTTCGGGATTTTCATACGCCCGAAACGAGGAGCGGGGCGCGAAAAAATGAGCGGCGAGCGAATTTTATTTGCGACCGATTCCTGGTGGGGGTATAATACCCACAACAAAACATAGTGGGGGTTGAAATAAAACCAATCATAAAGACCGGGAAAAATGCCTATTCAATCGATCCAAATAAACAAAAAAAAATTCGGAATCGGTATTTGCGTTTTTATCTTGTTATTTTTTTCATCCTGCGCCTCTAACGTTTTAGAAAACGCGGAAAAACTATACCAACAAAAAAGACTTCCCGAAGCCGTTATATATTACGAAAAATACTATACGGAAAATCCAAAATCGGAAAAAGCGGATTACGCCGCTTATATGAGCGGATTAATAAACTCTTCGATGGCAAACTGTTCCAAAGCCATTAAAAACTTCGAATTTTTGATTAAAACTTATCCTAAAAGCAAATATTACGAAGAATCTTACTTTAGAGCGTTTTATTGCCCAAATTACATATACCCAAAACACAAAACTTCTTATTTCGGAGATTCGAAAAGCTACGGTAAAAACGCGATGGAAATAGTAAATTTTAATTATAAAACCTTTTCTCAAATAGATTTTTTATCGAGAGTATACGCCGGCAAAAAACGGATATCGGCTCAAAAAAAGAAATATATAATAAACGGAGTTAATATCGTAGAAAAAAGCGATTACGCCTCAAACATAATAATAAAATATCCCATCCCAAACGAATGGAACGAAAAAAACGCTTCATACAAATCGGAAATCGTAGGGAAAATAAGCGTAAAAGCCGGAGAGTTCGATAATTGTTTGAGAGTGATACAAAAAAACGGAGAAGCTTTAACGGCAAATTATTACGCTCCGGACATCGGAAGAATCTTAACATCCTCTATATTTAGAGATAAAGAAACCAGAATAATGGAGTTGATTAAATATGAATAATTACGAAAATCAAGACCTGTTTTCATATAAATCGGAGGATAACCCGAAACCGGCCAAAAAAAACAAAGGATTCCATTTTTCTTATTCCAAATTTTCTTTATACAAAGAATGTCCTTTAAAATACAAGTTTAAATATATAGACGGAATAAAAGAAAAGCCGAAACCGTTTTTCTTTTTCGGCAGAACCATACATTCCGTTTTAGAATATTTTTTTTCAAGGGTTCCGCCTCCGTCTTTTGAGGAACTTGCCGATTTTTTCAAAAAAGAGTGGGAAAAGGAAAACTTCGAACAAAAAGGCTATATAAAACCCGAATATGAAAAATTGGACTTTAATAAAGGAATAAATCTTATAAAAAATTTTCATTACAAGCATCAAAATAACGATAAAATACCGTTTCAATTGGAGTACTCCACATACGTCGATATAGACGGGATAACCGCCCAGATAATAGCGGATAAAATAGAATACGAAGGGAACGGGAATATAACGATAGTCGATTACAAAACCGGGAAACCCGGAGAAAGAACGACGGAACAATTGTTCTTCTATCAAAAAATCTGCGAGGCGGACAATTTGATTTTATCAAAAATAGAAGACAAATACGGTGAAAAACTAAATAGCGTAAAAGTTAAAGGAATGGTTTATTATTACGTGGAAAGCTTAAAAGAAATAAAATTTGGAAGAGCCAACGACACGGAAATAAATTATTTCTGGGAAGATGTTTTGAAGACGGTAGAAAACATAAGGTCGGAAAAATTCGATCCGACGCCGTCAGAAAGAAGCTGCGGATACTGCGATTTTAAACCTTTATGTCCAATATACAAAAACAATTCCAATTCTAAAATAGAAACTCTTTCAAACGACTACTTAAAACTTATAAACGCCATAAAAGAACTTGAAAACAAAAAAAACGAGATAGAGTCCGAAATATTAAAACTGATAAACGACCAGATAGAAATAATAAAAACGAATTCTGCCGTTAAAATAAAAAAAATAAAAACATACGAATTTAAAAACAGAGACGAGATAATACAAATACTAAAAGAAAATAACCTTTATGAAAAGGTTTTAAGGCCCACTATTCAAGCCATAACGGAGCTTATGGAAGACGAGCAAATAAACGAAGAAATAAAACAAAAAATAAAAGAAAAAGCCAAAATAAATTATAAATTAACGATAGAAGAACAAGACAAATCCAAATAGGACTTTTTTCCCATATTTAACCTGGTATAATTAACCCTTGATTTTAAATCTTTTAGATTTTATAATATATACAGGAGGAAAGTTATGAAAAATTTAAATAAGATTTTATCTCCCATAATAGCGATAACCATATTGACGATGCATATAAACATTTCTTTTGCAAATAGCGCTTTAGACCAGGCCCAGAGAGCCACATCCAACGCGCCAAGAGCGTTTGACGGAACGACTCCTTCGGTAAAAGCGGACTTATCGATAGACAAATCGAATCCAGCGGCACCGACAGTTAATAAAGCGGCCGAACCTCCAAAAGAAGATCCAAAGGAACCCGGATTTTTAACAAAAGTCGGTTGGGATATGAAAAATAATAAAGAATCTTACATAGCCTTAGGAGTAGCTTCAGGATTTTTAGGATTTATATTAGGCGGTCCTATAGGAGCTTTGATAGGCATAGGAGCAATGTTCGCTTTTACGGTTTCTCAAAGGGCATGGTATATAAAAGACTACGCTAAAAAACCAAGTTAATTTAATATCAAGACATTTTCTTAAAAACGGGGATTTTGTCCCCGTTTTTTATTTTTATAATTTATTCTTTTATAGATTCAACCGTATATATATAAATCTCGGAGTCGCTTAGATTCTCATATCCTATGCCCGATTTGTCGTTAAAAAGAGAAACTAAAAATTCTTCTTTTGTTTTAAAATGCTCCCATACCTGAGGAAGATAAGTTCCGCTTCTAAAACCGTTTTTAATATAAACCCCGTGAATATTTTCTTTTATTTCGGATATATCCGATATTTTTTTAAGAGGGGAAAGTATCGAGATTTCTATATTTATTTTATCCAATTCTTTACGGCTCAAAGGAGGAAAACGAGGGTCCTCAAAGCCCGCTTTTACCGCATAATCTATGACGGCATCTCCCAAAAGCATGTGAGGAGAAAGCGAACCTATGCAGCCTCTTAAATTGTCTTTTTCATTAAGCGTGACAAAAACCGCGAAAGGAAGATTTAATTTGGGATAAGGGAAATATTCCACTTTTAACATTTTATTATCGCAAATATAATTTCGGATAGATTTTTTGGCTAACGATAAAAGATACTTTTTTTCGTCTTTTGAAAGATTAATCTTATACTCGACGGCTTTATCTTTTAAAAAAATACCCGAAAGATATCCCACTACGTTATCGGATTCCATTACGTCGCCGGAATTTACGCACTCTATTATTTTAAATCTATTATAATCGGAGTTTAAAGCGGTATTAAGTCCCAAAACCATAGGCGAAAATCCGCAGGCCACGGTATCTAAAAAACGAGAATATTTTTTAAACAAAAGCTCTTTAGTAAGATAAAAATAATCGGTATCCTTATTTGTTATCGAAATATCGTAAGCCATTGAAAAAGCGTTGTCTACCGACTGGGCTATTTCGTATGGGGGATAGTGAGAAAGGTCGGTAGATATTACGCAGACCGATTTCTTTTTTTTCATAGCGGTAGAAATTTTTTTAGCGGCGTTAAATAGAATTTCTCTATCCTCTCCGTTTACCGCAATCGGAACTATTTTAAAAGACTTATTTATATGATTTAAAAAAGGAATAACGACTTCGATAGAATGTTCGGATACGTGAGCGTTCGGATTTATCTCAAAACTATTCTTATCCTGCGACAAAAAATCTATTATATCATCGTCGGTTTGGATATCTCCCCATACGCCTCTAAACAAACAATCTTTTATTAAACAACATTTTTTAGCGTAAACCGTATGAGCCGTTCCTATCACAAACGCCGTTTCAAAATCCTTTTCGATATGAGAAAAAGATTTGGCCGCGGTTTTTCCGCTATAGACGTATCCCGCATGAGGAGAAACGATTATCTCGCTTTTGGGATCCAAATCTTTTATGTTTTGAGAAAAAAATTCTTCCAGCTCAAATTTGTTATCCGGATAAAATCTGCCTTCGGCTACGGATTTTCTTATCATAATCTCATTTTATCATTTTTATAACAAACAAATTATTTTTTAATTTTGTAAAATATTTTTAATGGTGGTTGTAGCTCAACTGGTTAGAGCATCCGGTTGTGGCCCGGAAGGTTGCGGGTTCGAGTCCCGTCAGCCACCCAGAGTCCTCTAAATAACAGCGGTAAGCTGTTATGTGGGACTCGAAAGTTCGCAGAAAAACTTGGGCTTTCGGTTTTTCGAGAAGCGGGGCGCGAAAAAATGAGCGGTGAGCGAATTTTATTTGCGACCGAGTCCCGTCAGCCACCCAGAGTCCTCTAAATAACAGCGGGAAGCCGTTGAATTAAACTCTCGATGGGGATGTGATGAAAAAGATAAATATAAAAAAATTGGTAGGATACAAAAAATCATCCATAGTCAGCAACGCATTAATAGACAAAAAAGCGGGAAATATAACTTTTTTTGCTTTCGACAAGGACTCATACATATCTCCTCATAAAGCTCCGTACGACGCCGTAGTAATACTAATAGAAGGCAATATAATTGTAACCTTAGGTAAAAAAGAATTTAAACTCAATAAAAACGAAATGATAATAATGCCGGCCGGCATAATTCATTCCATTAAATCGTTAAAAAAATCTAAAATGATTTTAATAATGATTAAATCAAATAAATGATATTAACTTTATTTCTTTATATCTTATTTTCAAATTCTTATTCCACCGAAATAAATTCTCTCAATACAACCGATTATATACGCATATCTTCGCAATCTTACGATTCCGTTTATAAAATAATAGACGAGATAAAATCAGAAATAGAAAATACGATTGAAGAGGGAAAAATATCCGAAATAGAAAACATACTAATATTTACGAAAGAAAAGATAAAATCGGTTAAAACCGAACAAAAAACATATTATAAAGAAGACAATTTTCAAAAAGCTCTTTTAAAACTGAGAAAATCCCTTTTAAGCTACTTTTTAAAGACAAACAGATATCCCAACAATATAAATGAAATGGTTCCGGATTTTCTGGACATGATACCGCAGATTAACATTAACGGAGATTACAAAGCCGAAATAAAATACGTCAGAACCAACAAATACGATAAAAAATACGAAAATGCGATAGATAACACCACCGAGTATGTTTATTTTTCAGACCCTCAGTCGATATACTGGGGTCTTATATTAATAAATTCGGATAAAGAATTTAATAACCAACCTTTTTATAAATATTAAATAAATACTAAATCGGAGGAAAAGATGATAAATAATCGCATAAAAACAAAAATCAAAACCGAACTTTTCAAAAAATATCCGAAAGATAAAGAAAGAATAAAAATCGGGGTAGAACAGGCGGCAAATCTATGGGCCAAAGAGGACGGGACTGAAAAAAATTTTTACGATTTTTGTTTAAATAACTTTAAAACCGGAGAAGAACTTGAAAGTATATTTAAAAAATTCGAAACAAACTTAGAATATATTAACGGTTATTTAACCGCTCTCTATTTAAGATTAAGAACTAATTTAGACGAAGACACCGGGAATCTCGGCGAAGTGGACAAGCTATTTGCAAACCTAAACCCGCTAACCCATTTTACCGAAGATATGTTTAAAACAAAATTGGCTTTTGTGATACTTTTAAACTATCCGATAAAAAATTTAAAAGAAATAATAAAAAATAAGGACAGATATTCGAGAAAAGAATGGGCCGAGATAAGAATCGGACAGTACTTTTCTTCAAGAGTTCCGTCGGAGATATCTCGCAAAATATCAGACACTTATTCCAAATGCGCCGAATATGTTTACTCCTATTATATAAACATGTCTAAAATAGCTGACATAAACGACAAAAAAATATTCGAGGAGTTAAAACTTATAAGCCACTGGGGATTAAGAGACCAGATAAAGCTATACTACGCCGAAAATAACGAGGAAAATATAAACAAACAAAAAACGATATATAAAATAATGGAAAACGTCGTTTTGGGAAGTGTTCCGGACGAATTTATAGAAAACAAAGAAAAAGACGCGGTATATAATCCGTTTAAATACGAGTATAACGGCAAAAAAATAAAACTCACAAATTCCAGATATAAAAATCTTTTAAATATATTTAACGCTCATAAAGAAGAGGATAAATATCACCTATCTTATCCGAACTACATAGATAGAGTCTTTAACCAACAAAGAGAAATACCTTTCGAGGAAGCGGAAAGGATGCTTAAAGAAATCCTTTCTTCCGCGGTCGGCAAAGAAATAGGGAATATTATTAAAAGGAAAATGAATAGAAAATTGGAAGTTTTCGATATATGGTACAACGGATTTAGAGATAACAGCGTTAAAATAAATTTAGACGATGCTGTTAAGAAAAGATATCCTACAATCGAAGACTTTCAAAAGGGAATAAAAGACATATTGATTAAACTGGATTTCGATAAAAAAACGGCCGAATATTTGAGCGAAAAAATAGAAGTAGATCCATCGAGAGGAGCCGGGCATGCTTGGGGGCCGAGAATGCGCGGTGAGAAAGCGCATCTTAGGACAAGGGTAATAGACGCGAAATATATGAACTGGCAGGGTTTTAACACCGCGATGCACGAATTGGGCCACTGCGTAGAACAAATATTCACTTTGTACGATGTAGATTATTATTCTTTAACCGGAGTGCCTAATACCGCTTTTACGGAAGCATTTGCTTTTGTTTTTCAAAATAAATCTCTGGAAATACTAGGGATAAAACCTTCCAAAGATACGGAAATTTTTAACTCTATTCAAACATTCTGGGATACCAGAGAAATAGCCGGTGTGGCTTTAGTCGATATGTATATCTGGAAATGGATGTATGAAAAACAAAAATTCGACGAAAATGAACTTAGAGAAAAGGTTATCGAAATATCCAGGGATATATGGAATAAGTATTTTTATCCCATATTCGATATAAAGAACTCTCCGATATTGGGGGTATATTCTCATATGATATATCACGGCTTATATCTTCCGGACTATCCGTTAGGACATATAATAGCATACCAGATAGAAGAATATTTTAAAGACAAATCGATAGGCGGAGAAATGAAAAGAATATGTCAGCTTGGAAACATAACGCCGTTAAAATGGATGAAAGAAGCTACTGGAAAAGAGTTAAACGCAAAAGAACTTATAAACGGAGCTCAAAATTCGATAGAAATATTAAAGGAGAAGGTATGAGCTTTAAAGATAAAAAAATAGCGGTCGTCGGAGTAAGCGAAAACCCGTTAAAATACGGCTATAAAATATTTAAAGATCTTTCAAAATCGGGTTACGAAGTTTACGGGGTAAACCCAAAATTAAAATCTCTGGATGGGAAAAACATATATCCGAATATATCTTCTATACCTTTAAAACCGGAGATAGTAATACTGGTGGTTCCGCCCGAAATTTCGATTAAAATAGTGGATGAATGCGTCGGATTAAAAATAGAACACATATGGTTTCAACCCGGGTCGGAATCGGAAGAAGCGGTAAAAAAAGCGGAACAAAAGGGAATCAAAACAACAGTCGCCTGTTTTATGGTTCAAAATAGAATCTGGTAAGGTATGGATATAAACAAAATTTTATCCGAAAAATACGAAAAATATTTCGATTATCTGAATCAAAAAATGATAACCGAACACTTAATTAAAAGAGGAATAAAAAACTCCGGATTGTTGGACGCAATAAAACAAATAAAAAGACACGATTTCCTGCCGAACAACTTAAAAACAAGAGCCTATGACGACGCCGCGATAGAAATACTTCCCGGTCAAACCATATCTCAACCTTACATAACGGCTTTTATGATAGAACTTTTAGATCCTCAAAAAGAAGATAAAGTATTGGAAATCGGAACCGGAACCGGATGGCAGACGGCAATACTCTCAAAGCTTTCAAAAGAGGTTTATTCGATAGATATAAGAAAGGATTTATACGAATTTTCTAAAAAAAACATAGAAAAATACGGATGCGAAAACATTAAACTAAAAATCGGCGACGGATATAAAGGATGGGAAGAATTTGCCCCTTTCGATAAAATAATACTGAGTTGCGCTCCCGAGGATATACCGAACTCTTTAATAGCTCAATTAAAAAACAACGGGAAAATGGTATTGCCATGCGGGAAATACGATCAAAAACTAAAAATACTTGCCAAAAACGAAAAAGGCGATATAGAAACCAAAGATTCTTTGGACGTAGTTTTTGTTAAGATGGAAAAGTTTATTAATGATTGAGAGAGAAAAACTCATAGAAATTCAAAAAAGAATTTCAAAAAATATAAGATTAAAACCTTTCACTAAAAAAATAAAAAAAATCGCGGTTTTCGATATATCTTTCGACAAAGACAAAGGATACTGCGCGGGAATATTGTTAGATGAAAAATTAAACATAATTCAAAAAGAATTTTTGGTTAAAACGGCAAGTTTTCCTTATATCCCCACATTTTTAGCTTTTAGAGAATTGGAGTTTATAGATAAAGTTTTCAAAAAAATGTCAAAACCGGATATAGTATTAATAGACGGACACGGCCTTACTCACCCCAGAAGATGCGGCATAGCCGTTCATTTCGGAGTAAAAAACAAAATACCGACCATAGGAGTCGCAAAATCTCATCTATACGGAATATATAAAAAACCGAAAAACAAAAAATTTTCATACGAATACATCTACGACGAAAATAAAGAAAAAATAGGAGCTGTTTTGATTACGAAAGAAAACTCAAAACCCGTATATGTTTCTCCCGGCAATTTAATAGACATAAAATCGGCTTTAAAAATCGTAAAAAGTTTAACACGAAATTATAGAATTCCGGTTCCTTTAAGATTAGCTCACATGGAGTCTAATAAAATAAGATTATGTAACCAAGGTCATGTCAATAGATGTGTGTAAATTTGATTAAAAGAACCTGAGTATTTTTTA
>DYIF01000029.1 GCA_020723765.1 Elusimicrobium minutum | reverse complement strand
TTATTTATGAAAAGACAATATCACTTTCGGTTAGATTTATTTTTGAGTTGACAGGCTTTTTTATATAATTTTATATAATCCGATGAACGAAAAATTAAAATTCTTAAAAATTCAAAAACTTATAGATCTCGCGGAGCGCAAATTTAACGAAAATCTTCTATGGGAAGCTGAAAATTTAATCAAAAAAGCCATAGAATTGGATCCGAAAATTTCCCATTCTCATTTCATACTTTCTCAAATTCTGGAAAAAAAAGGAGTTTTAGAACAAGCCCTTAAAGAAGCCGAAATAGCGATAAAGCTCAGGCCGGAATGGGATAAGGCTATGCTGCAATTTATAAAGTTAACGGAAAAAACCGGGGGAAAAAATAAATCTAAAGATTTTTTTAAAAATATAAATTATAATGCTAAAATCATGATCGATAAATTAAAAACGAAAGAATACCTTTCCGAGTTTATCCGTTTTTTTAATTCTAACGAATATCGAAAAGCCTTCGATATCGGCGAAAAGATTTTAAACTTAAAATCTTACGATATGGATACGATTTCAAAACTTAAAAATCCGTGGATTAGAAATCCTTTGCCTAACGAACCGACATTTAAAAAATCGGAAGAACTCGAAAACCATTTCGAAAAACTTTTGAAATTCAAAACGGAAAAATTTAAAATCTGGAAATATTATTATCTTTCCATCATTCACTCTTTTATTAAAAGGACTAACGAAAATCCTTATATAATAGAATTTCAAAGATCGGCCAACGACAAAAAAAGATACGGATGGATGTTTAATAACTACGCAAGATATCTTTTAAACGAATGCCGTTACGAAAAGGCCATAAAATATTTTAGAATATGCCTTAAATTCTTAGAAAAAGACTGGATATCGAGATGTCTTTTGGCCGAGGCTTTGATATGCAACGGCCGAACGCGAGAAGGATTTAAAGAATTCTACAAAACATTATCTTTATCCGACTCGGATACCGAACCGCAGATAAGAACCTGGCTTGGAGAGTTTTATCTTTTTACGGGAGAATACGATAAGGCCTTAAAAGAACTAAACAGGGCTATAGAAAAAAACGTTTGCTACGCTTACTGCTGGAGAGGGATATGCCATATGATGTTAGGGCAGTTCGACCTTGCGATTAAAGATTTCAAATATTCTTTAAAATATAACCCATACGACATAGAAGCGAAGATATGTCTGGCCGAAACATTCAGGAAGAAAAACAAATTTTATAAGGCGTTAAAAATTTTAAACAAAACAATAAAAGAAATAGAATCCGCAGGGCTTTATAGCTGGCTGTGGCCCGCATACGCCAACAGAATTATACTGAATTATCGTTTTAAAAAATACGAAGAGGTTTCGAAAGATTATAAAAAAATAGACAAAGAAAAAATCGATTTTATAGAAAGAAAAACAAAGACAAAACCGATTAACCCTCATAATATGAAAAAAATAGCCGAAGATCTTTTATCTTTTTCCAAAGCCGTAAGGAGAGCTGACAAGCATTTAAACCATTTATGGATGAAATAATTTACTCCGAAACAGTTAAAAACTTATTATCGGAAAGGTCGTAAATCCCGCCGATTATATTTTTATCGTAAAAAGATATTATGTAATTCCACCTTGTAAAGTTTCCGGAAAATTCTTTGGGGCTTAATCTAAAAGAAATCGAATCGTTTGCGAATTCTATTTTAAAAGAATAAACCTTTGAAAAATCTCTATACCCCGCTTTATATAAACTTCCGCTTTTGCTTGGGATATTCGCGACAATAGCATACTCCCAGGCATAAAGCGGATCTATTTTTTCGGTCTTTCCGATAACCGCGTCTGAACCCGCGTTTCTTCTTTTGTTAATATCGGCGTATATATGGACCTCTCCCTCCAAGACGATCGTGGAAAAAACAATATTAAAAAGATAATCGGAGTCGTTTTTTACAATCTCGACTTTTTTTATTTTATTTTCGGAAAGCGAGTCGAAAGCGATGCTATTCTCCGAAACTTTTTTATCGTATTTTTTATAAAAGGTATTGGTTAAAAAATCGTAGTAAACGAAATAAGGAATGCTTTTTCCGGCGTTTTGATAAGCCTGTTTGGTTATTCTTCTGATATCCTCAATGCTATCCATTTCCTCGGAACACACGGAATCGAAATAGCCGAAAAGATCCAAGTAAGATTTGTTCAACTCGGGATTTGTCTCGTTCAAATTTCCGATATCGGATATTATTAGAGTAAGATAAGAAATATAATTTAAATACTTATCGCATTTAAAAAAACGAGAAGTATCCATCTCTTCTTTTTCCTGCGACAAATCGGTGGAAGAAGATATTTTTATCGCTTGCGATATAGTTATAAAAGAAAAATCTTTGATTGAAAAAATATCTTTCAACATATTAAGCGAAGAGGAAGAGTTATAAACATCGTCGACTATAAAAAAAGAGGAAGAAGATATCCTTATCTGCTCCGAACTCTTTAACACTTCGAAAAAAACCGATTTAAAACCGTTATAATCTTTCAAGTACGAATCGTTTTCAGATATTCCGCCGTACATCCATCGGTATCCCCGAGATTTTAATAAATCCGCGATTCTGTCGTCAGATATCGGATAAGAAGAAAAAAAACCTTTGGAAGAACACGAGGATATATCGCAGTAATAATTTAAAAAAGAAAAAAACGAATCTAACGAATCGGGATAATTTTCGATAGTCTTTATTTTTGTTCCCGAAGGAAAGAATGCCATCGCGACCGGATAGAAATTAAAGAAAACATCCGCTTTTTCTATTTTTGTATCCGTGTCTTTGTAAACATCCGAAACCAGAGTAAAAGAAAAATCCAAGCCTTTTTCCTTTTTAAAACTTAAAAGAGATTCTACATCCTTTGCGGAATTTGTAACCCATAATACGGATTTGTTTTCGCAACGAAGATTGGATATCAAAAGAAATAAAAATAAAAAAAACATATCATTTTACTTCGATAACGGAGACTTTTTTATCTCCGTTGTAATCTATATCCGGATTTAGAGGGTCCAATATCTCTTTTCCGTCTATCAAAAACATATACTTATACCTTCCCTTTACAAGCGGGATTTCTATCTCCCAAGTGTTATTGCCTTTGTCGGAAAGAGGATTAATCGCGCTCCATTTATTAAAATCCCCCACAATAAAAACCTGTTTTGCGTTTATATTTATTTTAAACTTTACGAATTTAAATTCGGGAAGCTTCATATCTCCGACGCTTGCGGTATGGCCTTTGGGTATTCTGGATACTATTTTGTGCCTTAGAGAAACGACCGGAGCGTCGAGCCATGAGTTTAAAAAACCGAAATATTGCGTCATTATTTTTTTAAAAACCGTAACCGGTATTACGAGGAAAATAAAAAGAAACGCGACAATCGCTATAAGTATATTTTTTCTTTCAATCATTTTCGTTTTCCAAAAAAGGCCTCGATCTAAACTTAACTCCCAAATCCAAAGCCAGTTTCTTTACCGCTTCAATATCCACCTCTTTCAACTCGACCGCGGTAACGACGACCTCCTCCACGTTATTTTTGGCTTTTTTTATAAAATCGATTACGGAGTAAAAACCTTTTTCTTCGTATTCTTTAAAAGGCCTCATTATAAAAATCCACTGTTTGGGGTCGGCGGTATTGAGGCTTATATTCAGAGAATCAATGATTCCTTTCATTTCCAGAGTTATATCTCTTTTGTTTATAAGATTTCCTAAACCGTTGGTATTTATCCTTATCCTCTCGTTGGAATTTACGTTTTTTATTTTGCCGTTTCTTACCAAATTCGCAAATTCTTTAACGATACCCCACCTCATGGTAGGCTCTCCGTATCCGCAGAAGACTATCTCGTCATATTTTTTATTGCCGTAGAATCTCGAAACTTCTTCGGATATTTCTTTTAAATCAGGTTCGTTTTCAAGTTTCAAATCGAAACCTCTATAATCCATATTCCACTTTGTTTTAATGCAAAAATAACAAAGATTGGGGCATCTGTTGGTTATGTTAAGATAAAGCGAATTTTTATATTCGTAGGCCACGGAATATCTTCTCATAACATTATTTTATCATTTTTAAAACTTTAAGAATAAACAGCCTCATCAAATCAAATATAATCTAACTATGATATGATAAATCACATCAAAAATGATTTAACTCAATAGAACCTCTACGCTTTATAAAATAGGCTAAGTTTTTATTGGTTATCTGATTATATGAGGTATATAGAAAAACTTAAAAAAATAAATTATCTTGGTGGAGAAAATGGTTGGCTCGTTTTTTTAAATTCAAATGTCTCTAATATTCTTCTAAACGATAACATACTACATTTGGAAATTCTAATATCCTTAAATTCTATTTTAAGGTGGCATCTTGAAGGCGTTGGTGTGCCGTAACAATCACCTACAGGGTTTAGGTTATACCAAAACACCTTTATCCTGTCCCATATAACATTATGATCCTCAACAAGGGTGAGTGAAAAGCCACCTAAATCAGCAACAAACGACTTGTCAGGTGAAAGGGAGTAATAATTGTATGGGATGTCGTTGTAATTAATCCCTTTCTTTCGCGGCTCCCTTAAAAAAATTGTCCCTTTAGGGTTTGTATATACCTCAACAACCGATGTATCGTAAAATATCCGATATTTTAACTTCTCTAAATCTAAATCCTTCGGTGGTTCTTTTTTGCGGGTATAATACTCTTGAGGTTGGAGTATAACTGATATTGGCATTAGTGGATGTGGTCCTTTTACTTCAATATAAAGCCACTCATCATTCCACTTTTCTTCTATCCTTTCATCTTTTTTGCTATCCTTTTTAGCCAGATATCTAAATCTCACATATTTGCCATCATATTCCTCCTCAACCATATCACATTTTGTTATCTCCCAATTAAACCCCCATAAATACTTCAATAAACCTGTGTAATGTTTAGGAGCATTCTTGGTAAAGTAAGAGTATGTAAGTTTGTAAAACACAAAGCTAACAACACCTATGGCGGTTAGTATGATTAGCAAGGTCGGTAAAGCTTTTTTAATCATTCTTTTCATCGTCCATCCCAGTTTGGATTTATGGGTATAGGTGCAGGTGGAGGAGGTGGGGTAACCCCTATCTCCCCTTCATTTGAGGAAGGCGGTGAAGGTGGTTCTTCCAAATTATCACCAGGCGAGGGGGGCTCTGATGGTTGATTTTGATTTGAGTTGCTCTCATTTAAAAATTCAGGAATCTCATCTAAGTTTATACTACCACAATAAAAAGCAGACTTTCTTGCCCCACACTCTATTCCTCTAAGATTTGAATAATCAATATATATCTTCCTTGCCGAACCTATTGCTCTATTAAATCCATCGCGGTTATCTTGAATACTTTTCTTAATACGCTGTAAGGCTAAATTAAACTTATCTATATTCCCATCAGTAAAATACCCCAGCACAACAAAGGCATTAAAACTAAATACACCTTTAGAGTCTTTGTCGTCTTCAATCTTTTTAATAAATTCCTTGAGGTCAATTCCCCCAATAGTTTTAAGTGGTTTGTAATCATCAGCATTTAAAGTAGCCTTTTTTTCTTCCTTAAAAAGAATTATGTCCCTGTAAAACTCTTGCTGTTTTAGATACCTTGATATCTCTTCTTTTGACTGAGGTGTGATTTTAAATTTATCCGGATACCTTGACTTGAGATACTCATAAACATAAACCTGACCTAAGTGTGCCTTTAGCTCTGTAGCATATTTGGATGCTTCTTCTTTAGGTTTAAGCCCACCTTCAAAATCTTCTATATGAAATAGTTCATGTGCAATGGTTATTGCTAAATATACAGGATCTCTCCATAATGTGTCCTTATATTTAGCAGATATTTTAATGGTATGATCCACAAGACTTAAACCCAAAAAAGAAACTCCCTGCAAAGCATTTCCGTAATCATTCATATTTTCATCAAAGAATATATTTACCTTCTTCTTCAACTTAGCAAACATCCCAGAGTAAGTTGGTATTTCAGATAGGATTTTAAATGCATTTTCTACTAAAGCCTTTTCTTTTTCATCACTACCCATCACCTCCTGTTTATACGAAATGCCACCTTCTATAGTATAGATCGGTCCCCTGAGATTTAGGGCTTCTTTAGTCCTCTTTATCCTATTTTCTAACTCACTATACCCTTCCTTAAAATATTCTTCCTTTATTTGAATATGAACATCATTTTTGTTTGACCTTACCCTACCATCAAATAGATTGTCAAGAAAAGTTTGGTCATAGCTTTGGTTTAGATTTAAGAATTGGTTTACATCTAAAACCCTTACCTTTTCGCAATTAACTTCAGTTATCGTGGTTGTAGTATGATTAAACTCCTTGGATAAAGATGCGTTTATTGATGAGTTTGCTGATGGTTTAATAAATTCGCCTTCCGAATTTAAAGATGATGAGTAAGTATTTGCAAAAAGAACGGTTTGCGTTATGTAAAGAAAAAGCGCTTTTTTAAACATATACTTACCTTACAAAGATTATATTAAAATACTCCCCATCAAATCAAGCGCACGCATTAGATAGGTTATGTATAATAAAGTGTGTAAAAATATGATAGTAGTAAGATATAAGGGA
>DYIF01000014.1 GCA_020723765.1 Elusimicrobium minutum | reverse complement strand
ATAATTTTTATATAATGGTTATTATTACGATGACATAGTATTTTTATCTAACACTCAAAAAACTTAAATTTAAAATCTGATATAATAATATATATTTTAAGATTAGTTAGGAGATTTGTATGAACGATAAAAATAATGGGATAATGAGCAAATTTTTATCTTTCGTAGAAAAAACCGGAAACAAACTTCCAGATCCGGCGGCTCTTTTTGCATTGCTTTTTATTGTTGTTTTAATAATATCTTGGATTTTTTCTGGAGTTTCACTCTCGGAAATAGACCCTAAAACTTCCTTGCCGATAAAAATAAACAATTTACTGTCTCCTAAAGAGTTAACAAATTATTTTTCGCAAATGGTGCATGCTTTCATATCTTTTCCTCCTTTAGGAGTAGTTATAGTAGCGATGTTAGGATTGGGAGTAGCGGAACATTCCGGATTTATAAACACTTCGATAAAGCTAATTTTAAGTTTTACTTCAAAAAAACTTTTAACACCGGCTTTGATATTGGTTGCCATAATAAGCCACATAGCCGTTGATGCCGGTTATGTTTTGGTAATTCCTTTGGGAGGAGCGATATTTTATGCCGCGGGAAGACATCCTTTAGCTGGAATTGCCGCGGCTTTTATGGGAGTTTCCGGAGGATTTTCAGCTACCTTTTTTATACCTTCAAGCTTAGATCCCCTTTTAGCCGGGCTAACCCAGTCCGCCGTAAAACTTTCTCCGCTAATTCAAGCAAAAGATATTACTATAAATCCTTTAAACAATTACTTTTTTACGACAGCGTCTTCTTTTTTGATAATAATAATAGGATGGATTATAACGGATAAATTTATAGAACCAAGAATCTCAAAAGTTAAAATAGATGGAGAATTACAAGAAGAAGAAAAAAACAAAAACATCTCGGAAACTGAAAAAAAAGCTTTTTATTACGCCTTGGCTTCTATGTTATTATTTGGAATTTTATTTATATTAACTTTAATGCCGCAAAATTCTCCTTGGAAAGATACCGCAGGTAATATAACGGGGCATTCGTCTCCTTTAATGAAATCAATAGTACCTTTAATATTTTTGTTTTTCTTAACTCCGGGAATTACATATGGTTATGCATCTAAAACGTTTAATAACCACAAAGATATAATTAAAGCCATGTCAAAAGCAATGAACTCTATGAGTTATTATATAGTTATGGCTTTTTTTTGCTCTCAGTTCATATATGTTTTTGGACAATCCAATCTTGGAAGTTTATTATCTTTAAAAGGCGCAGGGTTTTTAATGAAACTTTCATTGCCTACTACAATAACAGTCGCCGGAGTTATTTTTATATCGGCTTTTGTTAATTTGTTTATAGGTTCGGCATCCGCTAAGTGGGCTTTAATTGGGTCGGTAATAATCCCTATGATGATGCAAATGGGAATATCTCCGGATTTTGTTCAAGCCGCATATAGAATAGGAGATTCTTCAACAAACATAATTACTCCTTTAATGCCATATTTCCCTTTAATAGTAGTTTTTTGCCAAAAATATGTCAAAAATTCGGGTTTGGGAACGCTTATATCTATAATGCTTCCTTATTCAATTTCTTTAATCCTTTTATGGACTATATTCCTTATATTATTTTATTGGCTTAAAATTCCTTTAGGAATAGGAGCTACTTTTGTTTTATAAATAAGTTTTTCAACTTTAATTTTTTATTTGTGTGGTTCTATTCTAAAATTTAAAAATTTAACCGCGTAGGTTGAATAATAATTTATTATTATTTTATAAATTTAATTTTTATTTAACCAACGCGGTTGCTGGATTGGTGAGTTTGAAGAAGTAAAATAGGGCGGCAAATCTTCCCAGAGTGGAAAGGGCTAAAAGGATTAAAAATGTGGAAACGGAATCGAAAGAAAGTTTATCGTATAATACTCCGCCTATCATAGAGCCCAAAAACTGGGCTATGGACATAAAGAATATGAGATACGAGACGTATTTGGTTCGCTCCTGAGGTTTTACGTATTCGTATATGAAAGTGTTATATACGAGGCCAAACGCCCCCCAGACTATTCCGGAAAATATTTCTACGGCCAATAACAGATAAAAATTTTTAGTAAGCATCCACATTAGAGATATGAAAGGTATGAATATGAAGGCGTATTTTAGAGTTTTTACGCTCCCGATTTTATCGTTCATCCTGCCCCAGAAAGGGGCGGTAAGCCAGGTTAAGACCTGGCCGAAGCTTACGACAAACATATATCTTATGTAGTCGAATTTAAGTTCTTTTAAAACATATACGCTAAAATAAGGGGCGGCTATGTATGTGGATAATAAAAGCATAAATATGGATAGGTATATTTTTTTTATTTTGGGCTCTATCGAAAAGTTCAAAAATATTTTTACGTCAGATTTTTCTTTTGGTATGTGGAAAAGTTTTTCGGGCTCGTACATTTTGTTT
Organism: Elusimicrobium minutum; assembly: GCA_020723765.1. GTDB lineage: Bacteria > Elusimicrobiota > Elusimicrobia > Elusimicrobiales > UBA9959 > JAAYVG01. Next base: position 52,250 of record DYIF01000014.1, on the reverse strand, counting down.
ATGTAGTATGCGGAGCAGAACCTGAAAAAAGAAGCTAACAAAAATATGTATAAAAAAAGCATTTTGTTGTTTGGGTTTTCTTTTAAAAGATAGCTTGCCAGAAAACTCGATATAAAATAAAACAAACCTATTATCTGGGTTCTAAAACCGAAGAATCTTCCTCGCTTGTCCGGCGGAAGATACTCCCCCATAAGCGTAAACCAGGGGGCGGTGGCTAAAGCGCCGGAAAAGGTGTAGATTATTATGAGTATAAGGAAAATGTAAACGGAATAACCAGTTGTATCAAGAACGGTAAAAGAAACGAAAAATACGCTTAACGCCTGAATGAATACGGAATAATAAACTATTTTTTTGCAGCTTCGGTATATGTAGACGAGGGTCTGGGATATAATCTGGGAAAAAGAGGATATTAAAGAGGGAAGAGACCTTATAAGGCCTATCATTATGTTGTTTGCGCCCAATGTCAAAGCGAAAGGAACTATGTAAGGCTCAACGAAACCCACCATTACGGACCAGCATATTCCGTCTTTAATCGAATAGTTTATACTATTTCTTACTTTGCCTTTTACCATATTTTTTTAGAACAAGAGATTTATTCTTCGTCGGTAAATTTAACTTCGGAGTTTTCGCCGACGTTTAGTTTGTTCATTTTTCCTACGACCGTAGCCGAAGGGCCGATTAGAGAAGATACGAGGTTCGATTTTTTTATGGTCGCATATTCGTTTATTATGGAATCGGATATTATCGAATCTTCTATCAAAGCGTTATCGCCCACCGAAACATAAGGGCCGATTATGGAATTTTTTATTTTTGCGGTTTTGGATATGTAGACGGGGTCTATTACGACAGAGTTCTTAAAAGAATATTTTTTATGTTTTTTGGAAAGTATGTATTTGTTTGTAGCCAGAAGTGTTTCCGGTTTTCCACAGTCATACCACCCGTCTATTTTAATAGGTTTTATTTTGTATCCTTCGTCCAGCATATGTTTCATAGCGTCGGTAAGCTGTATTTCGCCTCTGGTAGTTTTTCCGCTTTCAACCACCCAGTCAAGCGCTTTGAATAGCTTTTGGGAGTCCGGGAAAGAATATATTCCGGATATCGCTAAATTGGTCGGCGGGTTTTGGGGTTTTTCGACCATATCGGTTATTACGCCTTTTTCTATTTTTACTATTCCAAATCTTTGCGGGTCTTTTACTTCGTTTATTCCTATTTTGGCGGATTTATGGTCTAAGAAATTTTTGATGTCCGCTTCTATTATTGTATCGCCGAGTATTATTAAAACCGGGCCTTTTACTTCGTTTTTGCATAGCCATATGGCGTGGCCCAAACCTTTTTGCTCTTCTTGAAAAACATATTTTATTTTTATTTTTTTGCCGTAATTGGAGTTTACGTAATCGACCACTTTTTCGCATAAATATCCGGTAACGAAACATATCTCTTTTATTCCGTAATATATCAGTTTGTCTATTATGTGGCCGAGTATCGGTTTTTCGCCTACGGTAAGCAAAACTTTGGGGTATGTGTATGTGTGAGGTTTTAATCTGGTGCCGGTTCCGGCGACGGGAATTATGGCGGTATAACTCATAAATCCTCCAAAATCATTTAATTACTACTCCTAAAAATAATAATACTAAAATTGTAATGGCGTAAAAAGAGTATCTTTTTTCGTTTAAACGATAAAATCCGTATGAAATCATAGATATTCTAAGTATCGGGGTTATTATGAGTATGAAAACTGCGGTATCCAAAAGTTTTTTGTATAAACTAAAGCTTATGGGTTTAAAAAAATAAGCCAGGAAAGAAAGGATTATGAAAGAAATGACGCCGTATTTCAATACGGAGCTTACCAGAGACAAAAATTTCTTTTCGCTAAATTCGTTCATTTCAATACGCTCCATATCATTTTTAAACTTATTATCATAAGAAGAAACGAGAAAATCGCCTGAAGAACATGATTTTTTGTTTTGTTTAAAAATTTCATTCCTAAAATTCCGCCTATCACAACGCCTATGACCATAAAAACGGCAAGTTCGTTTAAAACGTAGCCTTCGGAGAAAAGTATTAACACGCTTGCGCAGGCGCTAAGCCCTATCATAAAATTGCTCGTCGCGGTTGCCGCCTTCATAGGAACCCGGCATAGTATATTCATAACCGGAACCTGGACTATGCCCCCGCCAAGCCCAAATAAACCCGACATAGTTCCGCCTAAAAAAGAAAATGCGAAAGCCGTTTTTATATTTTTAACGGAATAAGATATTTCTCTGCCTTCGGAGTGGTCGAAGTATTTTACCGATTTGGGGTCGTTTTTATGTTCTTCGGGGTCTGGGGCAAAAACCTTCTTTTTTCTTTCTTTTCGAGATTTTATATACATACTTCCCGCTACGGGAAGTATCATAAAACCGAATAACAATTGCAAAACGGCCGAGTTCATTTTCATCATAATCAAAGTGGATATTATAGAGCCGGCGGCCATAGGTATTTCCAATATCGTTCCCAACCTTACGTTTGCAAGCCCTTTTTCTACGTTTACGGAAGCCACTGAACTCGATGTGGCTATTATGGATACGAGCGAAACGGCTATCGCGTATTTTATAGGTATATGAAAGACCAGAGTTAAAAAAGGGACTATGAATACTCCCCCTCCCACTCCCATAACCGAGCCCAAAACGCCTACAAAAACTCCGAATAATATCAAAAATATTATGTGAATGAAAGATAGTTCGGTCATAATTTTTTAAAAAACTCAAGAGCCGATTTTCTGCCGTCTTCAAAAAGTTTTACCGCTTTTTTGCCGTCGAAATCCATTATCCTTGCGTCAAGCGGTTTTAAGGGGTTTATCAAATGTATATTCGGTTTAGATTTAAGATGGGAAAGCGATTTAATTATTTTTTTATTTTGATAAACGAGTATCCTTCTTAACCTTTTTTCAAATATCTCGGTTATACTGAAAGGAGAGCGAGGTTTGAAATAATAATCCTCGTCTAAGACGTTGGATATTACGAATATGTCCGAAAATCCTTCAAAGAAAGAAAAGTTTACGTTTTCCCTTCCTATCACCCCGCCGTCTACAAGATGAACCTCCCCCCATCGGCTTTCTTCTTTTATCTGAGGGAATATGAAAGGAATTGTTGAACTCGCCACTACCATTTTTATGAATCTGTTTCTTTCGTAGTTATCGGAATCGAATTCGGTTATGTAAGGGGCGGAACGTTCGACGCAATGGGATATGCAATAAAATTTAAGATTTTTTTTAAACTCCGCTTTTTTGGAAATGTATTTAGATAAAATTTTATAAACCGGTTTATTTGAAAACAGATTTACGCCGGAAAGAAAGTTTTCGATTCTGGATATTATTTTTTTAACCGGATTTTTGTTTTCTTCGGCTATGGATATGTCTACGGGCCTTGAATAGCCCAAAGAAAATTTGAATATTTTTTTATTGTCCATCTTAGACCATATCTTTTCTATTTTATCTACCGAATTAAAGCAATAAAAAGCGGAGTTTATCGCTCCTATGCTAAAACCGGATATGGCCTGAGCATCGATTTTCTTTTCGTTTATAAAGCTAAGCGCTCCGCTTTGCCACGCCCCGAGCGCTCCGCCTCCGCAGAGAAAAATGGCCGTTTTTTTTTCGTTCATTTGTTAAAGTATTCTCTTATTTTTTTATCTATCTCGACTACTATTATAACCGTTAACGAAAAAGCCAATACCAAGAGCCAATCGAATTCGTTAAGAGGAGTGGTTGAGAATAGCTTATTGAGATTGGGCTCATATATGAAAAGCAACTGGGCGGTTAAGGCCAAAAGCATGGATATTCCGAGAAACGGATTTGACAGAGGATTTATTCTGAATATTGATTTTGTCTCAGACCTTGAGTTTATACACTGGAAAAACTGGAAAAACACCATAGTGGTAACAGCTAAGGTCCTTGCGTGCTCCAATGTGTATCCCGCCAAAAGCGCCTTTTTAAAAGCGACTATTACGCCTACGGCTATCAGAGTTCCGACTATTACGGTTCTTTGAATCAAGACCTTGTTCATTATTGGTTCTTTGGGGTCTCTCGGTTTTCTTATATCAACGCCTTCTTCACCCGGTTCGAAAGCTAAAGATATGTCCTGAAGGCCGTTTGTTACGAGATTTATCCATAAAAGGTGAATCGGAAGATAAGGCATAGGTATTCCGTAAAACATCGAAAAGGATATAGAGAGAATCGCGGCTACGCCCGTAGGTATTAAAAAGAAAGTGGCTTTTCTTATGTTATCGTATACTATTCTTCCGTGAACCACCGCGGAGTGTATGCTTGCAAAGTTATCGTCCAAGACTATCATATCAGCGGTTTCTTTGGTAACATCGGTTCCCGTTTTGCCCATAGCCACTCCGACATGAGCGGCTTTTAAAGCGGGAGCGTCGTTTACGCCGTCGCCTGTAACCGCGACTATGTTTCCGTGCCTTATGACCTGTTTTACTATTTTGAGTTTATTTTCCGGAGATACTCTTGCGAAAACATTGACGTTTTTTATTTGTTCGTAAAGCTCGTCGTCTGTCATTTTATCCACATCCGAGCCCTTTAAAACCTTTCCGTTATCCGAAGATATTTTAAGTTTTTTTGCTATGGCTAAAGCGGTCAACGGGTGGTCTCCGGTAATCATTAAAACTCTAATTCCGGATATCAGGCATTTTTCTACCGCCTCTATAGCTTCTTCTCTCGGCGGGTCTATCATTCCGGCAAAACCGTCAAATATAAGGTTTTGAAAATCGCTTTCTGAAAGTTTGTCGGAGTTTGTTTCTTTATACGCAAAACCCAGAATTCTCATTCCGTCCGAGGCGAATTTTTCGGATATCTTTATTAACTCGGAATAATCTTTTCCTTCGCACATTTCAATAACTCTGTCCACCCCGCCTTTTACGTATATCTTTTTCTTTCCTTCAACCTCCGCCAAAACGGCCATCCAGCCTCTTTCGGATTCGAAAGGAATAATATCTAAAATCTTATTTTCCGATTTGAATTTTTCGACATTAAGGCCGTATTTTCTCGCGCAAACGATTAATGCGACTTCGGTCGGGTCTCCCTGTATTTTCCACTCGTTATTTTCAAAATAATGAGAAGACTCGTTGCAGATTACAAACGAATAAATCAAGTTTTTAAGGTTTTCGGGTTTATATTCGCATTTATCGGATACGCAGAATATTTCGCCGTCCGGGTTATATCCGGTTCCCGATACTTCGTATATGTTTTCGGTATCGCTTATCATTTTGACCGTCATTTCGTTTTTGGTTAAAGTGCCGGTTTTATCCGAGCATATGGCGGTAACGCTTCCCAATGTTTCCACGGCGTTTAGTTTTCTTATGAGAGCGTTTTTCTTCGCCATTCTGCTAACGCCTATGGATAGAGCTATGGTGACTACTATCGGAAGGCCTTCGGGAACGGCCGCGACTATGGTTCCGACGACTATTAAATACATATCTTTGACCGGAATTTTAAAATAAAACACTCCGACGGCGAAAAGTATAACCGATACGCCTACGGCGATCGTGGCGATGAAACTTGCGAATTTTTCGAATTTTTCCTGTATCGGCGGTTTTGCGGATTTTACACCGTGGATGTCTGCGGCTATTTTTCCCAATACCGAAGATTGGCCCGTATTTACGACTATTCCGTAACCTCTGCCTCCGACTACAGTGCTTCCCATAAAAGCCATATTTATCATATCTCCGACGGATATGTTGTCTTTATTAATCGGCTCTACGTTTTTAAATACCGGAACCGACTCTCCAGTCAAAAGAGCTTCGTCTATTCTCAAATCTTTTATTTTTATAAGCCTCATATCCGCGGGGACCTTGTCTCCCGAGGAGATTAAAACAAGATCCCCGGGGACCAGTTCCTGGCTTGAAACCGAGATCTGTTTTCCGTTTCGTATGACGTTGCAAAACGGAACCATCATATTGCTTAAAGCTCTTATGCTTTTTTCGGCTTTGACTTCTTGAACAAAACCTATCACTCCGTTTATCAAAACTACAACGATTATGGCTATCGCGTCTTTTATGTCGCCGGTGATTACGGTCAATACGAAAGCGGCCAGAAGTATGTAAATTAAAGGATTTTTTATCTGCTCCAATATTATTTTGAAATAGTTTATGGGTTCGGCTTCGGGGAGTTTATTTTTGCCGTATTTTTCGGCTCTGGCTTTTACCTCTTCTTCGTTAAGCCCTTTTTCTGTATCTGTGTTTAATTCGTTTTTTATTTCTTCTATAGTTTTTTTATACCACATGTTTATCTCCTTTCAAATATTTTATAAAATTATTTTAAGAAAGGATTTTTAAATGAACGAAAATCTAACGATATTTTTTCTATCCTCGGTCATACTGATGACACTGGTTCTTCCTTTTTCGGTCAAAAAGGTGGAGGAAGAAATCGAACTTTTTTTGCTAATCATGGGAATAGCCGCAGTCAGCATTTCGGATATCTGGTCTTATCACCTGATAGAGGAAGCGGTAAAAGAGCCGATACCGATTTCGGTGACTGTTTTAGTTATGGGAATGGTTTTAAAGTTTTCAAGAAAAAAGATAACCGATTTTTTGATAAAAACCGCCGAAAAAATAAGTTACCAAAAACTCATATTTCTGGTAATTTTACTGTTGGGTATATTTTCGAGCGTTATAACCGCCATAATCGCGGCGATACTTCTTTCGGAGTTTATAACGCTGCTTAAGTTTTCAAGGAAATACGAGATAAAGATAATAGTTTTAGGTTGTTTTGCCATAGGTTTCGGAGCGGCTTTGACTCCGCTTGGAGAACCGTTATCGACCATAGTCGTATCGAAGCTAAGAGGAGAGCCTCATAACGCGCATTTCTTTTATCTTTTAAACAAATTCGCTTTATGGATAATACCTTTTATATTTTTAATCGCTTACTGGTCAAGCAAAGACGCAAACAAATATAGAGAGGCCAAGAACACTCTTAAAGAGGAATATGAAGAGAGTATAAAATCATCGGTATTTAGAGCTTTTAAGGTTTATATATTCGTAGCCGCATTGGTTCTTTTGGGAACCGGATTAAAACCTTTTACCGAAAAATTCATAACCGGGCTAAGACCCGAAGCGCTTTACTGGATTAACTCAATATCCGCGATTTTGGATAACGCCACGCTTGCGGCAAGCGAAATAGTGCCTCAGTTATCGGAAAGGCAGATAACTTTTATAATAATGGGACTCATAATATCCGGCGGTTTTTTAATTCCGGGAAACATTCCGAATATAATCTGCGCTTCCAAGTTGAACATTAAATCCAAAGAATGGGCGGGATACGGTCTCAAATACGGAGTTCCTATAATGTTTGTTTATTTTATATTGCTTTATTTTTTAGCTTAACCGGGAGGTTTGATGAAAAACGAAAACTGGAAATGGAAAACGATAATAGAGCCGTTTAAAATAAAGATGGTGGAACCGTTAGGTTTTACGACGAGAGAAGAAAGGGAAAAGATTTTGGAAAACGCTTATTACAATATGTTTAACATAAAAGCGGAAAAGGTATTGATAGACCTTTTAACCGACAGCGGAACCGGGGCGATGAGCGCAAACCAATGGGCGGGGATAATGGTAGGAGACGAGTCTTATGCCGGGGCAAGAAGTTTTTTCCATTTTGAGGCTACAATAAAAGAACTTACGGGCTTAGACGAAGTCATACCGGTTCATCAGGGAAGAGCCGCGGAGAAAATTCTTTTTACGGCTTTAAACGGAAAAGGGAAATACGTCATATCCAATTCCCATTTCGATACCACGAAAGCGAATGTGGAAGTAAGCGGGGCGATAGCCGTGGATTTTCCGATAAAAGAAGCGAGCGAATTTGAAAAGTATCATCCTTTCAAAGGAAACGCGGACGTAGAAAAGATGGAAAAATTTATAAAAGAAAAAGGGAAAGAAAACATTCTTTTATGCGTTATGACCGTAACCAACAACTCATGGGGCGGCCAGCCCGTATCCATGGAGAATTTGAAATCGGTTTACGAGTTATGCTCTAAATACCAAATACCGGTTTTTATAGACTGCGCGAGATTTGCGGAAAACGCTTATTTCATAAAACTCAGAGAAAAAGGTTATGACAAAATGCCGGTTAAGGAAATAGCCGAGGAGATGTTCGAATACTCGGACGGCGCAATGATGAGCTCCAAAAAAGACGCGATGGTAAATATTGGCGGATTTCTTGCGATGAACGACAGGAAATTGGCTCAAAAATGCAGACAGCTTCTGATTCTAACCGAGGGCTTTGCCACTTACGGAGGGCTTGCGGGAAGAGACCTGGAAGCGATAGCCATAGGGCTTAAAGAGGTTTTAGACGAAAATTATTTGCAATATAGACTTAGAAGCGCCGAGTATTTAGGAGAAGGGCTTAAAAAACATAACATACCGATACTGAATCCGACCGGAGGACACGGGGTTTACGTCAACGCTAAAAAATTTTTCCCTCATATAAAACCTCAAAATTTTCCGGCTCAGGCGTTGTGTTGCGCTTTGTATCTTGAAGGCGGGATAAGAACGGTTGAAATCGGGACGTTGATGTTCGGCAAAAGAGACGAAAAAGGAAATTTCATAGCCGCGCCGATGGAGCTTGTGAGGCTTGCAATGCCCAGAAGGGTTTATACTCAAAGCCATATAGATTACGTGATAGAGGTTTTCGCTCATTTGGCCAAAAACAAAAACAAGATAAAAGGGCTTGAAGTTGTGGAGATATCCGAGGTTCTGCCTCATTTTACGGCTAAATTGAAACCAATAAAATGAAAACTTCCGAAATAGAAAAAGCCATAGAAGAAATTTCGGATATAGTCGGGTATAATAACGTAAAAACCGACGAGGCTACAAAGCTCGTTTATTCATACGACGCTTCTATGGTAAGGGCCAAACCCTGCGGGGTTATAAACATAAACGATATAGAGCTTATATCCCCCGTTGTTAAGGTTTTATATTCTCATTCGATACCCTACACTCCGAGGCTTGCCGGTAGCAATTTAAGCGGAGGAGCCACGAATCAAAAAGGCGGTTTTATAATCAATCTATGCGGATGCGACAAAATAAGACAAATAGATACTCTAAAAGGTATAGCGGTAGTCGAGCCTGGAGTAGTAAATTTAAAATTACAAAAAGAGCTTGAAAAATTCGGTTTTTTCTACCCCCCTGATCCCGCAAGCCAAAAGGTTTCCACCATAGGCGGAAACATAGCGGAAAATGCGGGCGGACCCCAGTGTCTTAAATACGGAGTCACTTCAAACAACATAATTCGTCTGGATGTTGTTCTGCCTGACGGAACCGAGGCTCACTTCGATTTAAACGACAAAGGACCTCAGATTATAAGTTTATTTGCCGGAAGCGAGGGAACTCTCGGAATAATTAAAAAAGCGTATCTTAAAATTTTACCCATACCGAAATATTTTTTGACAATTTATTCCGAATTCAAAACTCTTGAAGATTCAATGAAAGCCGTTACGGATACGATAAAAAAAGGAATAATACCTAAAGCCATGGAAGTAACCGATAAATTGTCCATAAAAGCCGCGGGCAAAGAAAAGGAAATAGATAAAGAAACCGAAGCTATGCTTATAACGGAAATAGATTCGGACTCGGAAGAAGAAATAAAATCGCAAAAAGAAGAAATAATTAAAATATTTAATTTTAACGGCGCATTAAAAACGGAAACCTCATGCGATAAAAACAAATCCGAAGAATTATGGAAATTAAGGAAAGAGGCCTATCCTTCGCTTGCCAGAATAGCCAATAACATATTGGTCGAAGACGGTTGCGTTCCAAGGTCGGAGCTTGTTTCTACGGTTAAAAAAATAAAAAGAATACTGGAAGAAAACGCTATAACCGCGGGGCTTGTTTTTCACGCCGGAGACGGGAACATACATCCCAACATTGTTTTCGACGAAAGAGACGTAAAAGAAACTAACAGAATAAGAAAGGCCGCGAAAGAAATAATAAAAGAATATATAACGGCGGGCGGGACTATAAGCGCGGAACACGGAGTGGGAGTCGAGAAAAGAGGTTTTATTTTATTGCAACACTCCAAAGAAACCATAAACTTGATAAGAAGAATAAAAAAAGAAATGGACGAAAAAAACGTTTCAAATCCCGATAAAAAAATACCCGTAAGAAACGATTTTGAAAAATTGGAAAGAATCGAGTTTGAGATTTCCGAAAACGTAAAAATATTAATAAAAGAGATAAAAAAGAGATACGAAGAAAAAATACCGACCGCGGTAACGGGATACGGAACCCAATTAAAAGAAATACCTCAAAACGTCGAAAAAATCGACACTATGGATTTAAAAAAGGTTTTGAACTTCGACAAGGACAATATGACGATAACCGCAGAGGCCGGGATGAAAGCGAAAAATTTGGTAGATTTTTTAAAATCGGAGGGATTTTATATTCCAATCCCCCCATCCGAATCCTCTCTGGGCGGCATAATAGCGAGAAACGATTTTTTGGAGTTAAGAGATTTGATACTTTCAATGGACATAATACTTTCAAACGGAGAGTTTGCGAGATTCGGCGGAAAGAACATAAAAGACAATTCGGTTTACGATATACCGAAATTAATGATAGGTTCTATGGGAAGTTTAGGGATAATAACCTCGGTAAGTTTTAAAATATTTAAAGAAAATCGAAACTTTAAAATCACAAAAACCAAAAACGAGAAAAATATAACCCCCGTTCATATCAAGATAAAAAAAGCGTTCGATCCGGATAATCTTTTTAACCCTTTTATGACCGAGGAGCTATACGGCGCAAAACTATGAAAAATTATAAAAACGAATTGTTTACGGAAAAAATCCATCTACACGAGCTCATAACCAAAAACGGCGTAAAAAACATATACGACGCCGTATCTCAATGCACAAGATGCGGTTATTGCTTAGAATCGTGTCCGAGTTATGTAGCGGACAAAAAAGAGAACTACTCTCCGAGAGGAAGAAACCAAACGATAAGAATGCTCATAGAGGGAAAACAAAAAGACGTAAACCTGGCAAAAGACATAATAGACACCTGTCTTTTATGCGGGGCCTGCACGAATATATGTTACGGAAGCGTGGCAACCCCGGACATAACGCTTGAAGCGAGAAGAGAAGAGAGAGATTTTGGAAATTCTTTCATATACAAAGCGATAATTAACATAAGGAAAAAAAGAAAAACTTTCGATTTGATATTAAAAACATTCTACATAATGCACGGGATGAAACTGGACAAATTGGCGGATAAATTGGGGATGTTTGATTTTTTGGGCTACCCCTCGCTTTCAAACGCGGTAAAAAAACTTATCAAACCCCCGAAAAAATTCTTACACGAAGAAATAAACGACCTGATGCCAAAAGAAGCCGAAAAAGCGGGATGGATATATTTTTTAACCTGCGGAACGGATTATATGTTTACAAATGTAGGGAAATCGAGCATAAGCGTTCTTAAAAAAATATACGGAAACGGCATATTCATGAAAAACCTTTGCTGCGGGCTGATATCTTATAACTACGGCTCGTTAAACGACGCAAAAGAACATGCTTTAAAAAACATAGAAATATTCGAAGAGTTAAGAAAAGAAAATCCGAACGCCTTCATAGTCGCGGATTGCTCGAGTTGCGTTGCTTTTATGAAGTCTTACCCTCAGATGTTTTTGGGAGAAGAAGAAAATTACAAAAGAGCCCTGGAGTTTTCTTCAAAAGTAAAAGACATAATAGAAGTAGTAAAACCCGAACATTTAAGCGATATAAAACTGGACGGTTTAAAGGATAAAAAAATAACGATTCATCATTCATGCAAAGCGTACAACGACCAGGGGCTTAAAGACGAGGAAGAGAAGGTTTTAAAGCCGATTTTAAAAGAAAATTTGATAGAATTAAACGAATCGAATATGTGCTGCGGAGGGGCAGGGGCGTATTCTTTTACAAAACCCGAGTTTTCAAACAAAATACTTTATAGAAAAATGAAAAACATATCCGAAACTCAGGCCGATATCACTCTCGTTTCTTCCACAAGCTGTCTTATGCAGATGGGATACGGAAGTAAAACTCATTACTCCACCGAAGTTAAACATTACGTGGAATTAATAGACGAAATATTGAAATAAAAAAGGGGACGAAACCGTCCCCTTTTTATTTATCAAATAGCGAATATGGTTATATTTGATTTAATATAACGCCTGGAACCTTCATTATTCCGGTCCCGTAGTCGTTCTGATCGTATCTTACGAGCTTGCCCTTGTTTAAGGCTTTTGCGCCGAATAATCTGGCTATTATTCCGAACATGGCATCTCTATTGTTTATTTTTGTACCGGATTTTATCAAAGCCTTATACTTGCCTTCGCCGTTTGATACAAACTCGCCTTTATACTGCTGGGTTATTATGGATTTTAATTTCGAAGCGGTGGAAGCGTCCACATAAAGGGTCTGGGTTTGAGGGTCTATGGTCGCGGAAGAGGTGGTTATGACTATGTTTAATACCACATCCTGTTTAAGTTCGTAATCAAACTCTCCGCCGAAACCGGTAACGAGTATACCTATTATCTTTTTTGTGTTAGAATCGAAAACTGGACCGCCGGAGTTTCCGCCGAAAGCGTCTATGTTGGTCTGAAAAGTGTTATTTCCCACTACGAATATTTGAGAGTCTTCCGGTTTGTCTATCTTTACGGCCATACCTAAAGGGTATCCTATCGTAAAAGCCTTGTTTCCCACTTTAAACTGAGGGGCTTTGTCGACGGAAAGCGGTTTTCTATCCGCCGGCTCTCTATCCAAAACGGTAAGAGAATAGTCCTGGTATTTATTTAAAAGATCGTTCATTGAAGATATGTTTGTCGAAAGCTCTCTCACTTTGACTTCTTTTATGGTATAAACCTGATCCTCCGAAAAACTCATAACCGGAGTATTATCGCTTTCATATCTCCATCCGAAAACCACATAAACGTTTTTATAATAAGAAGAAGATGATGAGTCACTGGGTTCTACGCAATGACCGGCGCTTAATACCATGGATTTACCGACATATGCGCCCGAGCAGAAGGAAAGTATGTTTTGATTTACAAAATCTTCCTTATCGTCCACATAATTGGAGGAAACTTTTATTTCTTTGGCGACTTTATAGGTTTTTGTTTGAGCGTCGTAAACCAAAGATTTTTTGTTGATAAAAGCGACTGTCGAGTCGGCCAATTTTCTAAGAGCCGGGGGAGCCTGATAATAATCCATCATTGAATTGTCGCCGAAAATCGCTTTATCGGCGTTTTTAGACGGAACCGGTACGCTAACTTGCCTATTTACGTTTATATTGAAATCCTGAGCGTATAAAAGGCATCCAGCTACGGTCATTATCGCTATCATAAGCAGTTTCTTCATACTTTCCTCCTTGACTATTATCAATATTATACAATTTATTGTTTTTTTTAAAAGTGCCAAAAGTCCTATACTTTTAGATGTATAACTGTATAGAAGTATGGATGTATAGACTCATGGATGCGTAGACAATTAGAAGATTTGATGAGTGGATGATTTGAAGATTGGATGATTGGGTATGTCGTGTAACTTTAAACATTAAACTTTAAAAGTTTATCTTTTTTTTCTTTTCAAGTTCGTGTAAGAAGTCTCTTAAAAAATAACCCTCGAATATGTCGTCTATTACGTTTATTATATCGAAACCGTTTCTAAGGCTTCTTTCAAACCAGAAGTTTGTTTTTTCAAAATCCTTTTCGGCTTTCCACCAATAACAGGCGTAGAGTATATCCAGCCTGGACGAAAAAATTTCCATATTCAAAACCCTGTCTAACTCTTTTTTGGCCGTCTCATACTCTCCCAAATACAAGCATACAAGCGCTTTAATAAGATAATACCGCTCTCCGACGTATTTGCTCCCGGCTTCGTTTAAGGTTTCAAAGGAAAATATCTTTATGTTTTTTTTGGCTAAAACGAAATCCAGTTCCGCTTCGGTTTTTTTCCCCATGGAAAGAAGTATGGCTCCTCTGGTAAGATAAAAAGACGGGCTTACGCCGGAAAATCCGCAGATCTTCGCTTCGTTATCCAGAGCGAAATCTATGTCATAGCGGGCCAGGTTATAATAGAAATCCGAGTTTTCGTCAAACCCGGAAGAAAGCTCGACGGACTTTTTATAAATGAAACTCTCTTTGTTACCCACCGACTCGACCGTTTTAAACCAGGAACCGACGGTCGCGTATAAAACGGCCCTATCGAATCTGTAAGAAGAAAAATCGGGCTTTAATTTTATAAGAGATGTAAAATCTTTTAAAGCGTCTTTGTAGTTTTTAAGATTTAAATTCAAACTGGCTCTGGCGAGATAATAATCGGAGTTTGAAGGCTTTATCTTTAAAGCGGTATCTAAGTCTTTCATGGCTTTTTCAAATTCGCTCAATTTGATATAAGAAAGAGCCCTATTATAAAAAACATCCGCCGTTTTTCTCCCCGAATTTACGGCCTCGGAAAAAAAATTTACGGCGGATAAATATTCGTTTTTCAAATTCAGTATAAGACCCATTTGATAATACGCCTGGCCGTTATCGGGCTCAAGTTCGATTACTTTTTTAAAATACTCTAAAGATTTATCCAGTTCTTTTCGATGATAATAAATTATTCCGAGATTATAATAACCTATAGCCTCATCCGGCATTAAGGATATTGCGGATTCGAAATCGGATATGGCTTTGTTATATTCGACGAGTTCGAAGTAAATCATCCCCCTTTCTATATAAGCCCAAAAAAGCTCTTCGGACCTGTCGTTTTTAGAGTTCAACTCTTCTATCACTTTGTTATAATAATTTATTCTTTTAAATTCCATTAAAGAAATTATATTAAATATTTTTTGTCTTTTTTCTTTTTATATCACGTATTCGAATTTGTTTTCAGATGAAGGCTTAAAGCCGATTTTTTTCAGGTAAGATATGTGGGTTTCGTTGGTCGTTTCGATTAAAAATTTTTTTCCTCTAAAATCCGGGGCGCGGGATATGTGTTTAAAGAAATTAATCGCGTTTTGCAGGTCTCTCCAGTCGCGAGCGATGTAATCTATTTCTATTTTGAAAAAATCGGAGTAAGAGGTATAACCGAAAACCCCTACCACGACAAAGTTCCTTACTATAAGATAATAATTGATTTCCTCCCTTTTTCTATTTTCAAAATCGGGGAAATAGGAGATTATGTCTTTGTAATGGAAATCTATGAAATCTTTTACCATTTCGTTGTATTTCATAGGAACGAACCTGAAGAGCTCGGTTTTCGTTTTAAGCTGGATTATATAATAGGCGTCCACAAAAGCCACGAATAAATTGACGGCCCATACCGCGTTTGCGCCTATTATATAACCGTAGATTACGAATATTACGGCTCCGATTAGATTTATTATCCTGAGCTTATAAACGTTGCTCATCAAAAGGGAAACGGCGACAAGCAAAGAGCCCAAATATCCTATATATTCGACCATAAATAAATTATATATTTTTGCCGCAGATTTCTTTTATTTCTTTTAGAATTAAATCGAGGCTTTTTGAGTTTTTCTCGCAAACTCCTCTTAAGCTGTCCCACACGGGTTCTCCGCAGACAAAAACAGGTATGGAATGTTTTTGGAAAACCTCTATGGATTTGGGGCAGTTTTCGATTAACTCTTCTATGGAAATATCCGGATTTATTTCCATATCATTTCGTAACGACGGTTTCAAACTCCGGCGGATCGGCTATCGTTCTTTTAACCGAACAAAGCTCGACCGCTTGTTTTAAAGCCGGAATATATTTTTCCGGAAAATCGGCGGGCAGTTTCATATTTAAAACGGCCTTCCCCAATTTGTGTTTTTCTTTATCCCAGGATACGTCCATCCACATCTCAAAACCTTCGGAGTTTAAGTTTCTTGTCTGAAAAAAACTTATCGCAAATATTCCGGCGCAGGCTGCAAGGGAAGATAGGAAAAGGTCGTATGGAGTCGGGGCCGTTCCTTCTCCTCCGGCCATAGTCGGCTGGTCGGTTTTTATCTCAAAACCGTTTACAATAGCGTTTACTTTTTTGTTTCCGGGGAATTTTATTTCTATTTTAGCCATAATCGTCCTCCTGTATATTAGATGATACAAATTTTAAAAAAGTTTCGGAATTTAATGCGGGTTTGAGTCGTCTCTGTAAAGCTCTTTTCTTATCCCTGGGATTATTGTAGAACGGGGGTCGGATTTTTTTTGCAGTTCCAGAATCTTATCGTATACCGAATCGAAAGCGTCGACGACAAGCGGGTCGAAGGATTTGCCTCTTTCGGAGAGTATATATTCTCTGGCTCTGGACGGTTCCCAACTCGGCTTATATACTCTCGTCATACACAAAGCGTCGAATACGTCGGCTACGGAAACGATCTTGGCTTCTATGGGAATCTGTTCCCCTTTCAATTTATAAGGATAGCCGTTTCCGTCGTATTTTTCATGATGGCTTTGAGCTATTCTGCAGGCTATTTGCAAAAGATGGCTTTTTGCGTTTGAAAGTATCTTTGCGCCGTATAAAGTATGCTTTTTCATTTCCTCAAATTCTTCATCGGTCAGTTTTGCGGGTTTTAAAAGTATGGAATCGCTTATGGCGACCTTGCCTATGTCGTGAAGAGGGCTTGCGTATTTTATGTCGTCTATCTTTTTTTCGTCAAGGCCTATGGCTCTGGCTATCAAAGCCGAGTATTCGCTTATGTGCCTCAGATGTACGGCGGTATCGTGCTGGTCTCTGTACTCCGCGGTAACGGCCAATCTGTATATTGTTTCTAATTGAGCCTGATATAAGCTTTCGTAAAGCTGAGCGTTTTCTATGGCCCCCGCCGCTAAAGAACTTATAAGGTTTAAAATACCTTCGTCTTCGGAGTTGAAATTTCCCTCGTTTTTGTTTATTACTTCAAAAACTCCTATTATTCTGCCGGTAACGTTTTTTAAAGGAACGGCGAGAACGTTTTTGGTTTTAAACTTGGTTATCCTGTCTATTTCTGGATTAAACTTGTCGCTTTTGTAAGCGTCTTCTATGTTTAGAGATTGTCCGGTATCCGCCACCCATCCCACTATGCCTTTGCCGACCGGAACTCTTATCTCGGTATTGTTAAGGCCTCGGGCTATTCTGGACCATAACTCGTTTGTCTTATGGTCGTAAATGAATATGGAACATCTCTGAGAGGATAAAATCTTTTCAACCTGCCCCGCTATCACCTCTAAAAGTTTTGTCAAATTGGTTTCTTTGCTTATTATAGCCCCGAACTGTACGAGGAGGTTTAATCGGTATTCTAATTCTTCGGACCTTGTCATTGTATATATTTTAGCATTTATTTTTTGATTTGGGTCAATCGATTTTTACCATAGATATTTTTTTAGATATCATTAAAAATAAAATTATTGCGACAACATACAAAAATATCCCGACGCTTAGCTTAACGTTGGTAACCGTATAAGCTAAAAAAGACATACATACGGAAAAAAGAGAAGTTATAAGAACTATTTTTTTCCTGTCGTATCCCATAATTTCAAGCCTTAAAGCGAAATGGTCTTTGGTGCCCGTAAAAGGAGATATCCCTTTTCTCATTCTTATGTAAGAAACGTAAAAGGTATCGTATATGGGAACAGAAAGAATCAAAATCGGAGCGTAAACCCCCAACGGGTTTAAATCGGAATACCCTCCGCCTAAAGCGACTATGGAAAGAATAAAACCGCAAAAAAGGCTTCCGCTGTCTCCCAGAAATATTTTATACTTCGAACTCATGTTATAAGGTATAAATCCCAATACGGATCCGGCTAAAGCGGTTGAGAGGAAATTGACATATATCTGCTCCGAGGGCATCGTTATCATAAAAAAAGCTATAGCGGATATGAAAACCTGAGAGGATGAAAGCCCGTCCATTATGTCTATTATGTTAAAGGCGTTTGTGATTCCGACTATCCATAAGACCGTCAGAATATAAGATATGTAATCGGGTTTTATGAAATCTATGGAAAAACCTCTGGTTATCATAAATACGGCTATGAATATCTCTATTAAAAATTTCAATTCGGCTTTTATTCCTTTCGGCTTTTTCAAATCGTCTATAAAACCAACCAGAAGTATCAAAAAAGAACCGATTAGTATGTATCTGAGTTCCCTTAAAGTGCCGGTCGGGAAAGAGGTCAGGAATCTAAATATTATCAAGGTAAGCGAAAAAGAGACGAAAACTCCGAGGCCTCCGGATAACGGAACCTTTCCTTTATGAGTTTTTATTTCGTTTGGGTTGTCGTAATGACCGAATTTAATGGAAAGATATCTTACGAGCGGAATTATCGAAAGCGATATTATAAAAGAAAACAAAAAGCATTTTAAATAAAACGTCATATTTTGCCCATAAAACTTAAAAATTTTATTTTTAAAACGGTAAAGACGCCTTTAACAAAATCGCAAAAATCGATTTTCTTTCCCTCTTCTCTGCTTCTCGGCACATAAACGATTCCGATTTCCATCATGCCGTATTTTTTTAAAGCTATTTTTGAGGCTATCTCCGCCTCGACCTCGAAGCCTTTTGAAAACAGATTTAAAGAGGAGGCCACATTTTTTTTAAAAGCTTTATAACAGGTATAGGCGTCCGTATAATTAGAGCCGAAAAGAAAATTTATAAGAAAGGTTATGAATTTATTTCCGAAAAGATATAGCTTATTATATATCTTGTTGGGATTTATAAGCCTTGAGCCGAAAACCACGTCGCAACCGCTTTTCACAAGCTTTTCGTATATCAGTTCTATGTTTTGAGGATCGTATTCCAAATCCGCATCCTGTATAATCAAATATTTGCCGTTCGAATAGGATATCGCCGTTCTTAACGCGGCGCCTTTACCCAAATTTTCGCTGTGCCTTAAAACGAAAAGCTTATATGAAAAATTATCGGATATGGAGCTTAGATAATCGTAAGTTCCGTCGTCGGAGCCGTCGTCGACAACTATTACCTCGGTCCTGGAAGCGAAGGAAAGAGAGTTTATTTTTTTAAGCACATGAGGTATGGTTTTCATCTCGTTATAAGACGGGATTATTATCGACAATTCGAACTCCATAATATGATTTTAAATAATATTAAACCCAAAATCAACGATTTTGAAAGTTTTTAATAATATTATAAGATAGTATTTAGAATAAGGAGGAATTATGAAGGTAGTGATGGTTGACCTTACCAGAGAGTATAACGAGTTGAAAAACGATATAGACAAAGCGGTTTCAAGCGTTATAAATAAATGCAATTTTATTTTAGGAGAAGACGTAGTCAAATTTGAAGAAGAATTTGCGAAATTAAACGGCTCGAAATACGCCGTATCCGTCGCAAGCGGAACCGACGCGTTAAGAATAGCCTTGATGGCAAGCGGTATAGGAGCGGGAGACGAAGTCATCACTACGCCCTTTACTTTCATAGCGACGACCGAAACCATATCTCAGGTCGGGGCGAAGGTGGTTTTTGCGGACATCGAAGAAGAAACCTACAACATAGACCCGAAATCCATAGAAAAAAAGATAACTCCCAAAACTAAAGCGATTCTTCCGGTTCATTTATACGGCCATCCCGCAAACATGAAAGAGATTATGGAGATAGCCAAGAAACACAACCTGATAGTGATAGAGGACTGCGCTCAGGCTTTTACGGCGAAATATAAAATGGGAACGGATTGGAAGTTTGTAGGCTCTATAGGAAAATGCGGAACGTTTAGTTTTTTCCCGGCGAAAAACTTAGGGGCATACGGCGACGGCGGGCTTATAACAACGGACGACGAGAAAGTCGCAAATATGATAAAGACTTTAAGAAACCACGGCTCAAGCCAGAGATACATATACGAGACGGAAGGTTTTAACTCGAGATTGGACACGATTCAGGCGGCGATACTCAGAGTTAAACTTCAAAAGATACTCAAATTTACCGAAATGAGAAACGAAGTCGCGAAAAAATACGAGAAAGCATTAAACGGCTTATGTAAAACTCCCGTAGTTAAAGAAGGATGTTATCATTCTTTCAATTACTATACGATAAGATTCGATTCCAAAGAAACGAGAGACAGAGTATCCAAACACTTAACCGAAAACCAGGTCGCAAATCAGATTTACTATCCGATAGCCCTTCATCTGCAAAAAGCTTATAAACATTTAGGTTATAAGGAAGGAGATTTGCCGGTAACCGAAAGAATACAAAACGAGGTTTTATCGCTTCCGATGTTCCCGCAACTTTCTGACGAGGAGATACTATACGTAGCCGAAAAAATAAAAGAAGCGGTTAAAGTAAAAACGATATAAGGAGCTTTCTAAAAAGGTGAGAAAGACAGTAATAATCGGAGCCGGTCTTACCGGTCTTTCCTGCGGATATAAGCTAAAAAATAAAATCGATTACGTCTTGATAGAAAAAGAAAAAAAAGCGGGCGGGCTTTGTTCGAGCGTATTTAAAAACGGGTTTGTTTTCGACTACTCGGGCCATCTTCTTCATCTAAGATGGGAAGAGACAAAAAACTTCGTATTGGGATTATTAAAAGATAACAGGGTAAAAATTAAAAGAAACGCCCAGATATACTTAAAAGGATATTACGTAGACTATCCTTTTCAGATAAATCTTTACAATCTTCCGCCCGAAATAAAGTCGAAATGCGTATCGGATTTTTTAAAAGCGAATCTATATCCCAAAAAAGATACCAGAAATTTTAAACAATGGGCGATACGAACATTCGGCAAATCAATATGCGAATATTTTATGTTCCCGTACAACGAAAAACTTTTTTCTTACCCGTTAGAAAAACTTACGACATTGTGGCTCGGAAACTTCGTTCCAAGACCCGATATTAAAACCGTTCTTGAGGGAGCATATATCGGAAAGGTTAAGAATTTGGGATATAATTACGAGTTTTATTATCCGAAACGGGGCGGGATAAATTACATAACCCAAAAATTAGCAAATAAAATAAAAGAAAAAATAATGACGGATTTGGAGGTAAAAAGCGTGAGTTTTAAAAACAAAGAAATAGTTTTGAAAAACGGAGAAAAGATAAAATACTCGAAACTGATAAACACGACCCCTTTGAAAGATTTTATTTTGATATCAGACGCCCCTCAAAAAGTCAAAGAAGCCGCAAAAAAATTAAAACATAATACCGTATATATTCTAAACGTCGGAATTAAAAAAACGAATTTTAAACAACACTGGGTTTACTTCCCTCAAAAAACTTTCCCGTTTTACAGATTGGGTTTTTATACGAATTTTTCAAGATATTTAGCCCCCGAAAACTCGGACTCGTTATACGCGGAGGTTTCGGTCTATGAAAACGAGTTTATAGACATTGAAAAAACTCAGGAACTTATAATAAATCAAATTAAAAAATTGAAAATCATAAAAGATTATGCCGATATAAAGACCTTATTGTGGACGAAGGCGGAGTGCGGTTATGTGATATACGACTTTGAAAGAGAGAAAGCGCTTAAAATTATTTTCGATTATTTAAAAAGAGTCGGCGTTATATCGATAGGAAGATACGGCGGATGGAAATATTCTTTTATGGAAGAAAACATAAAAGAAGGTTTTGAAGCCGCAAAGGAAATTATGGGAGGAAGTTATGGAGTTTAAGGGATGTTATACCGCGATAGTAACCCCTTTTAAAAACGGGAAAATAGATTTTAAATCGCTTGAAAAACTTTTGGATTACCAAATAAAATCGAAGGTATCGGGAGTGGTTCCATGCGGTTCCACCGGAGAGGGAAGCGTTTTAAAGGAAGACGAGTATCTGGAGGTTTTAAAATTCGTAGCTGAAAAATGCAAAAACAAAAAAACGGTAATAGCGGGATTCGGCACAAATTCCACTCAAAAATCGATAGATACGCTATTAAAAATAAATCGGATTAAATTGGACGCGGTTCTTGCGATAGTTCCCTATTACAACAAACCTACTCAAAAAGGAATGGTCGAACATTTTAAAGCGATAGCCGAAAATACCGACAAAAAAATAATATTGTATAACATACCTTCAAGAACCGGCGTAAATATGGTCCCGCAGACGGTATCAGAGTTGGCCAAGATTAAAAACATTGTCGGGATAAAAGAGGCAAGCGGAAACTTAGACCAGGTAAGCGAGATAATAAATTTATGCCCTAAATCTTTTTCTCTTCTCTCGGGGGACGATTCTCTCACTCTTCCAATGATGAGCGTAGGCGCCAAAGGGGTCATATCCGTAGCCTCGAACATAATACCTAACGAGATATCCCTTATGTGCGATTATTTCACGGCGGGAAAGATAAAAAAAGCTTACGAGATTCACCATAAATATTTTAAATTTATAAAAAATCTATTCGTAGAAACAAACCCGATACCCGTAAAATACGCGTTAAAAAAGGCGAGAATAATAGAAGACGACGAGTTAAAACTCCCTCTTACGAAAATTTCCGCCGAAAACGCTAAAAAGATAGACGATTTAATGTCGGATATTTTTTAACTTAAGATAACTTCTTCTTCTTTTTTATCTTCTTCCAATTTTATTTTTACGAAAAGATAGCAGTATAAAAGTATCATGCAGACTTCGAAAAAACTGCTCAATATTACGTTTTTAGAAAGAAAATTTTTTATAAGAGAAGCGAAAACTATTATCCAAAAATATCCGCCTTTCACCGAAAAATAACTTCTTTTAAAAGACTCCAAAACGCCTAAGTCTAAATAAACCACATACGCCGGGGCCAAAGATAATTTTATCCCGAAATAAAAAAGAACAAACATAACTATTAAAGCGTAAAATAGGAGCGCTATTCTGGACTCCAAAAACATAGGAAAAAGCAAAAACATTAATATGACAAAACCCAAAAAACCGAAAACCAGAAATCTTTTAAAGAAATAAAAACATTTTTTGAAATAATCTTCGAAACTCAACTCTTTTTCAAAAGCGGCCGAGTACCATATGCCCGCGCTAAAAAAGGCGTTTATGGTGAAAGACAATGCGAGCAAAGAGTAATACTTGTAAGAAAAAACATAATCTTTAAAATTATCCTTTGTTATAGAGTTTAAATCAATTCCGAAAATATTTTTTAAAAGGTAATAAGACAACAACGAAATAACGATATAAAAAAACACTATATGAGGATTTTCTTTTATTCTATCGAATAGATATTTAAAAAAGCTCATATTCGCCCCTAAAAACTATTTTTACGGGACCGGACAGAAATAAATCTCCGGCCTTGAAAAAAATTTCGAATTTTTCGTTTTTTTTGGTAAAAAAAACCGCTTTATCCCGTTTGTATTTTTCTCTGAGGGCGTAAAAAGCGGAGGTTATGCCGCTTGAACAGGAGTAGGTCTCGTCCTCCACTCCTTTTTCGTAAGTTCTTATTCCGGCTTTTAAAACTCCGTTTTTTAAATCTAAAACTTCCACGAAATCGACGTTTGTCCCTTCAGGCTTAAAAAAAGGATGATATCTCAAATATCTTCCTTCCTTAACCGCATCGATGCGGTCTATTTTTCGGGTTTCGATTACCAGGTGATTCGTTCCGACTCTTACGAATTTCATCTTTTTTTTTATTTTTCCGATAGAAACATCCTTTATAAACTCGGGATCAGGCATTCGAACATATGTCTTATCGCCGATTACTTTTATCAAAAGCCTGCCGGCTACGGTATTTAAGTAAAAAACATTTTTTTTGATTATATTTTTATAAAGCCAAAAACCAGCGGACCTTGTGCCGTTGCCGCAAAAAGCGGGGGTGCCGTCCGAATTGTAATAATCCAAATAAAATTCGCTTTTTATTTTATTTATTACCAGAACCCCGTCCGCTCCTATTCCGTAATGACGGTCGCATAATAGCGGAGATTTTTTTTCAAAATACTTTTTATTTTTTTCGATGCCGTATAAAAGGACGAAATCGTTACCGGCTGCGGAAATTTTCCAGAATTTCATTTATAACTTAAACTCCGGCATTATCTCTTTTATTTTTTTATCCGTTTCTTCTATTTTTTCTTTTTCTATGTTTTTTTCCAAAAGATATTTTTTCAAATCTTCGTTAACTTTGACAACGGATTGTATTTTTTCCATCATATTGTTAAAAGCTTCCTGAAGCTCAATGAGAGAATCCCCTTTTCTCAAATAAACTCTGTGAGCGATATCCCCTTGCGAAATCTTTTCGCAGCTTTTTTCGAATTTATAAACGGGACCCGCGATTTTATGAGATATGACGGCGGAAGCAATCACCACTATCAATATGTATATCACAAGCTTAAAAGCCATAAGAGGCATATTGGAAAATATCTCGTCGAGCATCGGAATCATTCCCGGATGTTCTTCCACAACCTTATATATGTTCCATATCACATCCAGCGCCACAAGCATAAAAGCCACAAGAGAAGTAAACGATATTATAAACATATATCTGTATTGAAGATTTCTTTTGACAATTATTGTTTTTCTTTGAAACTGAGGTTTATTTTCCACAACTCCTCCCTTAAAACAAAAACCGCTTAAAAGTTAATAGCGATAAATTTTCTTTAATTTAAAAAAGTATGTCTATTAACTCAAACCAGTTTTTATCCACTACTTTAAGCTCCCCGGTAGCGTCTTTTAACGGAACTCCCTTTATCTCGTTTCCAACAAGCGCGGCCATCTTGCCGAAATCCCCGTCTCTTACAAGCTGGGCCGCTTTTATTCCTACTCTTGTTCCCAAAATCCTATCGAAAAGAGTGGGCTCTCCGCCTCTTTGCATATGGCCTATTACGGCGTGTCTGGTTTCTATTCCGGTATTTTTCTCTATGAATTTGGAAATCTTTTCTCCCATTCCTCTTTCTTTGAGTATTATATGGCCGAACTGATCGACTTCCTGAGTTTTTAAAGAATCTTTTTCTTCTTCCATTATTTCAACGGCTTCGCTGACAACTACCAGAGCGAATTTTTTTCTCGAATAAGCTTTTTTTACTTTATCTATCAACTCTTTCCCGTCTATCTTTTTTTCGGGCAAACAAACGTAATCCGCTGAGCTTGCTATGGCGGTAAACAAAGCGACCCAGCCGGCGTGTCTTCCCATAACCTCGAAAACCATAACTCTTCTATGGCTTCTTCCCGTATCTATCAGAGCTTTGGCCGCGTCCATGGCTCTTGTGGATGCGGTGTCGAAACCGAATGTGTAGTCGGTTGCGTTTAAATCGTTGTCCATGGTTTTGGGAACTCCCACTACGTTTAATTTGTAATTTTCGTACAATTTTGTGGCCACCCCTAAAGTATCTTCGCCGCCTATGGCTACAAGCGCATGAAGATCAAGGTTTTTAAAGTTTTCTATTACTTTTTTTACGTCTTCCTCTTTCTTAAAAGGATTGGTTCTGGATGTGCCCAATATGGTTCCGCCCTGAGAAATTATATATTCCACATCCTCTTTTTTAAGAGGTATGGTTTTACCTTCTATCATTCCTTTCCAACCGTCGAGTATACCGACGCACTCATACCCAAATTTATCGGCCGCATAAACGACTCCCCTTATCGCGGGATTAAGTCCCGGGCAATCTCCGCCTCCGGTAAGAATTCCTATTTTTTTCATTTCTCCTCCTTTTAGAAATTACCTAAATAAAAAGAAGTATTAAACTGAACTATCCTTTCGGTTTTGTTATCCCAGCCGTTAGGAAACTTTTCGTTTTTACCTATGTTTCTAAAAGCCACGTCCACAAAAAAGTTGGAATTTACGTTTATCCTCACTCCCGCGTTTATTCTGGAAGGATAATCCGAGTGGAACATATTATCGAACTCCAGCATAAGATTCAATTTGTCGTCCATATTGTAATTAAAACCCAAGAAAGAATAAAGATATCCTTCGTCGTAATCCGGTATGTTAAATCCGGCGCTTGTCATAAAACCCGGGAAAAACAACTCTTTGGAGCCGACAAGATAAAGCCCTTTTCCTTTTTGCATGTATTTTTTTACGCTTCTATCGTAATAATAACCCTGTCCGTCGTATCCAAGGGCCAGAGCCGGTATATAATAACCGCCGTCGTAAAACCTGAACTTTAACTGCATCTCCGGCCTTACCATTTTTACGGGGCTATTGGAACCTATCAAATTATCCACCATAAAAGAAGCGCCCAAATTAATGTTTTGAAGTATACCCACGTTAAGATGGGTCAATACTCCACCGTTTGTATAGAACCTCGTTTTAAGATTAAAGTTGGAATAATCTATAACGCCCGCGGTCGGTATATCTATAAGAGAGGTATCGGGGGTAAGTATTATCTCGTCTCTTTTTTTATCTTCGCAAAAAACGGAAAAAGAAAAAAGCATAGAAAAAACGAAAAATAAAATTTTTTTCATAAACGCTCCTTAAAACATATTATACAATTTTAGAAAAACTTATAAAATAAAAAGGGCGGAAACCCTTTTGGGATTTCCGCCCCGCTTAGAGCGAAACTCAATTAAGTTTACCACTTATTGAAATTTCTTTTCTCGCCCCAATTTCTGTTTCCGCTTCTTCTTCCACCCTCTGTCATGGGCCTTGCTTCGTTTACGATGAGTTTTCTTCCCTCGTACTCGCTGCCATTTAATTTAGTAATGGCGTTTGTAGCTTCATTATCATCTTCCATTTCAACGAAACCAAAGCCTCTGGATCTTCCTGAAAATTTGTCCTTTATGACTTTGGCACTTGCTACTTTACCGTAGCTGGTGAATAATGTATTGAGTTCATCATCACCTGTTTTGAAAGGCAGTCCGCCTACGTATAACTTTTTCATCTAACTTACTCTCCTTTTAGTTTAACTAACCCGCTAACTGTTGGGATTATTAACCCCGACCGCTTTCAGGCATACTTATATGTTATATTATATCCGCTACGATGTCAAGCAAAAAATTGTATAATAATTTTTGATGAAGAGATATTTCATAATAGCTTTCCTGTTTTTGTCTTCCTGCGTATCGTCGTCCAAAGTATCGATAGTTCCGAGATCGGAACTGATCGAATTATCAAAAAAAGAAAAAATTCCCTACAAAACGATACTTGTGCAATGGAAAAACTATAAATACTCTGATTATCATAAAGTAAACTACTTAGAAAAAACTCCGGAAGATGTACTGCCGGCGGAAGTGGACGAGAAAGATTATAAAAATTTTAAGAAGAAAGTTATCAATATATTCAGAGAAAACGGATTATACGACGAGGTTAACGGAACGGGAACCGTAAAGATATCTCTCATTACCTACGGCAGATGGGATTATTCGGAATTGTTTTCGACTTATCTCGTCGATACGGGATACGTTTTGCTTCTCCCTTCCTCTATAACCGTTACATACCGCATGACCGTCAAAGCCGAACAAAACGGCAAAGAGGCAAAGCTTCAAAACGAGTCGTCGGTTAAAACGACTTTTTTCTTCCTTCTTTTTCCATTATATCCCTTCTCCACTTTTTCTGGAAGCGAAAAAACCGTACTCAATAATATGATATATAAAACCGCAGTCGATTTGTCGAAATCTTAAAAAATCAAACGTTATTATCGGTCGATGAGGAATCGGATTTTTCCATTTTATCGGACTTGAGATTCTTTAAAAGCTCCCCCGCCTCTTCCACAAAATAACCGTTGGGGTTATCCTTTATAAATTTTTCAAGGTCGGCTACGGCTTCGGAGATATTCCCGCTTTCTATCTTCTTAGATATTTCTTCCATCGACTCTTTTTCTTTTTTTATTTTCTCGTCCAGCTTGTCGCTGTTCTTGGTTTTCCAATAAACGCCGTTTTTAGAGTCGTATTTGTTTCCTCTTACTCCGAAAACCGAGGAAACGTTGGTGGATTTTTGAGGATTTAAAGTTTTGTTAATTTTGTTTTTTATTTTCTTTATTATCTCGACGTATTTCTTTTGAGAGGTTTTTTGTTCGGTCGAGTCTTGCGAAAAACCGCAAATTCCAAAAACCATAATTAAAAACAACAAATATCTCATATCCCCTCCTTAATTTTTAAACAAGTCCTCTTTGAATTTGCCAAGCTCCGGATCTATCGCGACCGCCTTATTAAAAAACAATTTGGCGTCTTCAGATTTATTAAGCTTAATATAAGCTTTCGCTATATTTAAAAGAATGTTTGCGTCGTAGGGGTCTGATTTATAAGCTTTATCGTAAAATTCGAGCGCTTTGGAATAATCCGAATTCATCATATATATGTTCCCCATGTTATTTAAAGCCGGTGAGTTGTTAGGTTCGGATTCCAGAACTTCCGAAAAAACGGCCTTAGCTTTTTCTTTCATATCGAATGTGGCGTATAAAACGCCCAATCCCATTTTGGATTTTATGTCGTTAGGGTCTTGATTTAATATGGTTTTGTAATAGTTTTCGTAGTATTCGAAATTCTTTTTTGCGATATAATCCAGATCTTTCAAAACGATGCCGTCGAAGTCGGGTTTAACCTCGGGCATATTTTCTTCTTTAAAATCGAGAGTGGGCGGTTCGTATATCTTTAAGGCTTCCCTTACTTCGTAAAATTTCACTTTATCTCTGTTGGATTTATACATAGAGGAAGCGTATGCTATGGCGTCGTATGAAGATTTAGAAAGCAAAGTAACCTCTATCGGAACGAAATAAGATCCGTTATATTCTATAAGCATATCCGAAGGTACTCCGAATCTCGAAGGATCCGTTCCCTTAGTTTCGAACATAAGAGTTATATGATCCGGATAATCCATTATAACGGTCCTTATCCCTACGGCTTCAAACAATGAAGCGTATAGAGCGGTAAAATCGTCGCAATCCCCGGCTTTTATTTTCAAAAGATTTCTGGGATATTGAACCGTATCTACCAGAGTATCTGAGGCCTTTGCATCCTTATAAGAGACAACCGGGTCTTCCACGTATTTTATGCCCAGGGAAGACAGATAATTTAAAAACAAAGAATAGGTTATTATGTTAGGATCTATTTCGTGTTTAAATTCGTCTTTCTTTGAAGAAATAGATTTGGCGATTTGTAAAATCAAAGGATCTTTGGATGTTATAAAATTGGAGATTCTTCTTGTATCGTCCCAAACTATCGAATCCTTTGAAAGTATTTTCACCGGGAAGGTAAGGGTGGTTTCTTTCCTTTCTCCCCCGGAATAATACTCTATGGTTATCAAAGACTGAACCGGAGTATTTTCGTTTATCGTGAGTATTTTGTTGTTTAAAGTGGCGTTTATGATAACATCTCTCGACGAGTTTGCGTCTATGCTATCGACTTTTATGTCGTACGGGAAATCCATATACTCTTTTAAGAAAAACGATACCTTTAAATTTTCAAAGACTTCCTTCGTATTGTTTTTTACGGATATCTTGCCTATCGGATTATTTATGTAATATTTGTAATTGGCGGAAAAGATGTATTTTAAATCCGAAGGAATTATTTCAATCGGAGGTCTGTTTTTGGAAGTCTTATTTTCTTCCGTCAAAACGTTTTTATCTTCCTTTTTATTTTCTATAAATATGGAAGACACCAAAGAATAAGATTCGTCCCGGCTCGAAGATACCGATTTGATCTTATAATAGGAAGTGGCGCCGGATATAAGTTTTTTATCTATATAATTATAATCTTTCAATTTGGCGATGGAAACGAAATTCGAGTCGGTGGATTTCATAACTTCGAATTCTTTTACAATATCATTATCTTCGGTTTTCCATGAAATATTTACGGAATCGTTTTCATATTTTAAGCTCAAATCTTTAACCGAAACCCTATAATTTATCTTAAAAGAAGAAATCCTGGAAAGTTTCGGGTCGCTTACATATAATTTACCCTGATAATATCTTATGGAATTCGGATTTAAAAATTCTCTGGGACCCGTTCCTTTCGAAAAGAAAGAGCGGATATATCCGCCTTTTTTGTCGAAAACATAAACTCTGGAAGCGGAATCTAAAACGAATATGTATTTAAATCCGTCGTAAGAAAAAGATACGGGCTCTAAAACCTCGCCCAAATCTATGGAGTAAGAAAGCCTTCCTTCTTTGTTTATAACGTAGATTTTTTTCAAAGAAAGCAAAAACCAATTGGAATTTTCGTCTACGAACATATCGGCAAATTTGGCTTCTTTGTCTAAATTGGCGATATTTATGGAATATAGGAATATTCCGTCTTTGCTGAAAACCTGAACCATATTAAGTTTCGAGTCCAAAACGCTTATGTTTTCGTTGGAATCGGCGAAAACCGATATGGGCTTTGAAAATCTGCCGTCTTTATCCCCTCCGAAAAGCCCGACCTTATCGCCGAAAGAAAAAGAATACTTATTATCATCAAACACCTTAACCTTAAAAGCGTCGCTATCTAAAGCGTATATTTTATTTTCAAACCAAACAACCGAGGATATCTTTTTAACCTTATCCTCCGATTCTCCGTATGAAGCAATACTCGAGGTCTCTTCTCCTTTCTTAAAACTTAAAGTTCTGGAAGCTTCGTTATAAAAAACCAGTCCTTTATCAGAGATCGAAAAAGAGTATGCGCTTAAGCTTAAAACTTCGTCAGGAGTAATGTATACTTTATCTTCGTCGGTATAATTAAAGTTTATATAACTTGCACCTTTATTTTCTATATTCAGATAAAGAATTTTCTTGTTTTTGGAATCCAGCACATATATTCCCTGTTTATAAGGCTTTATATCTGTAAAGCTTAAAAATTCAAACTTGTTTTTTCCTTTTGTGCCGAATATTCCTTTTTGAGAAAACAAAAAATCATACTCCTTTATCTTGCCATCGGCTCCTCCGCCGTATATAAATCCGTAAGAACTTACGGCGATAACGGTATCAGTTATATTAAAATCGGCAAGAAACTTGCCTTTCATATCGTATTTTACAATCGTCTTATATTTGGATTCCACTATATAAATATTTCCGTAAGGATCGAAAGAAATTTTAACCGGTTTGTAGGTCGTAAGGCCGTCTTTGGATTTAACCGAAAAGTTATACAAAAATATTCCGTTTTTATCATAAACACTTATTCTGGAGTTATCGGTATCAGCTATAAAAATTTTATCTCTAAAAGCTTTTATATCGGAAGGGGAAGAAAGCTGACCAGGTTGAGAACCATAAGAGGCAAAAGAAAAAATCAGATTACCATTAAAATTCAAAACCGAAATGAGGGATTTTTTAGAGTCGAGCATATAAATATTTCCGTTTAAAAAATCGAATGCCGCGGGCATTTCAGAATTAATATCAAGCGAAGACATATAAGAAAGAGTGGATGTATAAATAAGTATTTTCTTTCCGGTTAAAACGTAAACCTTATCCTCGTAAACGTTAAGATACTTAGCGTTTAGCAAGGAATCTTCAGAAAGATAGGAAGTAACGTTTATTTTATCGTAAGAAAAAAGAGATTTGCAAACAAAAAAATAAAATAAAACAAAAAATGTTTTTTTCGGCATTTGCCCTCCATTAAAAAGATTTTAGCAAATTATTTTTTAGGTTTTACCGATTTTTGATTATAAGCGATTTTTTTGTTAGCGACCGACGGTTTGGAAATTTTTGAATTTTTTGAAAGCGATGACGAAGTTTTATTAACGCTCTTTTTTTGAGCGTAATTCCTTTTCTTCTTACTATACTGATATTTTTCCCAGTATCTCACCTTGCCTATGTCGAGATGAACGAAACCGTATCGAGGATAATAACCCACCCCCCCGACTTTCAATCTTCTTGCGAAATCTCTTATTTTTCTAGACGATACCCCTTCTATCTTTATATCAGCTGCCCAGCCTAACATATGAAGACTGTTTTTAGCCGCGCCTGGAGTGATATCGTTTAAAGGCTTATTCCTATATCCGCTTAACAAAACTATTCCTTTTTTTTTGGAATATTTATCCTCTACTGCGTCTAAAAGCTCTATAAGTTTTTTAGGAATGGAAATCTCCGAATTATCCAGAGAACATCTCATTATGTGATTTATTTTCTTAATTTCTTCTTCGTTATAAGTTCCATCTTTGCTTCTATAATAAAAGGTTCTTTTCTCTCCGGTATCTTTTCTCTTTATCGTCAACTTTCCATCTCCGCCGAGATTAACAGGTTCCGGCTCTTTCATAGAAAAAGGAATATCGACAAATTCCTCGTCTGTCTCTTCCACATCTTTTATTTCCTGCTCGTTTACTTGCTCTTTTATCAAAAGATTTTCAAAAGAAAATTTACTTTCGTTTTCATAATTATCAATAAAATTAAGATTTTTATCCGATACAGTATCTCTTAAAAGATTATATTTAGATGAAGATGAAACACTTACTAAAAAAATATTTTGAGAAAAAGATAAGGAATTAAATAAAATTATAATTAAAAAAACCATATTTTTAAATTTTACAAAATTTTATTCTTTTTTATATAAAAAATTTGCTTTTTTAAAAACAAAATTATAATATTTAATTAGATAAACTTAAATCATTATATAAAAGGCGGTAAAATGAACTACCTCTTTATTTTAAGAATGATAAAATCCTCGATCGGAAGAAAGCAGATTATGGCGGTAAGCGGTATTTTGCTTTCTTTCTTTATGTTAATACATCTGGCAGAAAATCTTTTGCTTTTTAAAGGGGAAGAATGGTATAACGGATGGGTAAACATACTTCTTTCAAATCCATTGACTATATATCTGGAAATCGGGCTTTTGATTTTATTTTTATTACATATAACAACAGGGGTATGGGTAAGGATAGAGGACTGGGTAAACTCAAGAAAAAGAAAATACGAAAACATAAACTGGCAAGGCGGAAGAACTTTAGGTTCTGCAACAATGTTATATACAGCGATAGCGCTTTTGATATATTTGGGATTTCATATGCTGCATTTTAGATTTACCGATCATTCGATGGGTTTTTATCAGATGGTCACATCGGCTTTCAGAAGCAAGCTTTTCGTAACAATTTACATAGCCGGGGCGGTAGCTCTGGCTTTACATCTAAGCCACGGTTTTCAAAGTGCTTTCCAGACGCTTGGAATAAATCATAAAAAATATAATTTTTATATTAAAATATTGAGCTACGCAGTAGGGATTTCCATGGTTGCTTTCGCTGCAATTTCTATTTATTTCCTTCTGGGTTTGGACATAAAACCAGAAGCGGAATACAACAATGTAATAGAAACAATAATAGAGTAGGAGGATTTATGAAATTGGATTCCAAAATACCTTCTGGACATATAGAACAAAAGTGGGATAATTACAAATTTAACGCAAAACTCGTAAATCCCGCAAACAGAAAAAAATTCGACGTAATAATAATAGGCAGTGGTCTGGCCGGAGCAAGCGCGGCGGCAAGCTTGGGAGAAGCGGGGTATAACGTTATGGTATTTACTATTCACGATACTCCAAGACGCGCTCATTCTATAGCCGCTCAGGGAGGAATAAACGCCGCAAAAAATTATAAATACGACGGAGACTCTGTTTACAGGTTATTTTACGACACATTAAAAGGCGGAGATTACAGAGCCAGAGAAGCCAACGTTTACAGATTGGCTCAGATATCCACACAGATAATAGACCACTGCGTGGCCACCGGAGTTCCTTTTGCAAGAGAATACGGCGGACTTTTGGATACCAGATCCTTTGGAGGAGCACAGCTTCAAAGAACATTTTATGCAAGAGGTCAAACGGGACAACAATTACTTTTAGGAGCATACTCCCAGATGATGAGACAGGTTGCAAACGGAAGTGTTAAAGTTTTTACAAGAAGAGAAATGATGGACCTTGTGGTCAAAAACGGAAAAGCAAGAGGTATTATAGCTAGAAACTTGATAACCGGGGAGTTAGAGTCATACTCGGCTCACGCGGTTTTGTTATGCACCGGAGGTTACTCAAACGTTTTTTATCTTTCCACAAACGCGGCAACCTGTAACGTAAGCGCGGCATGGGCTTGTTATAAAAGAGGAGCAGGGTTTGCAAACCCGTGTTTTACTCAGATTCACCCCACCTGTATACCAAGAAGCGGACAACACCAATCGAAACTTACTCTTATGAGCGAAAGTTTAAGAAACGACGGAAGAGTATGGGTTCCGAAAAACAAGGGAGATAAAAGAAATCCAAACGATATACCAGAGGAAGAGAGAGATTATTATCTGGAAAGAATGTATCCATCTTTTGGAAACTTAGTACCAAGAGACATAGCATCCAGAGCGGCAAAAAAGATGATAGATGAAGGAAGAGGGGTCGGACCTACTGGGGAGGCAGTATATTTAGATTTTAAAGACGCAATAAAAAAACAGGGAAAAGAAAAAATAAAAGAGAAATATGGAAACCTTTTCGATATGTATTACAGAATAACCGACGAGGATGCTTACTCGGTTCCGATGAGAATATATCCAGCACCTCATTATACCATGGGTGGGTTATGGGTGGATTACGAACTTATGAGCACGATACCAGGGTTGTTTGTTTTGGGAGAAGCGAATTTTTCCGACCATGGAGCAAATAGATTAGGAGCAAGCGCTTTAATGCAGGGGTTGAGCGACGGGTACTTTGTAATCTCGACAACTCTGCCTAATTATTTAGCCTCCACAAAATTTGAGGACGCAAAAATAGAAGACGAAGAATTTAAAAACTCAAAAAACGAAATAAAAAATAAAATAAATAAAATACTTTCGATAAAAGGAAATAAAACTCCCACCGAAATACACAGAGAATTGGGGAATATAATGTGGGAGTACTGCGGAATGTCAAGAACTGAGGAAGGATTAAAAAAAGCGTTGGCTTCGGTACCGAAATTAAAAGAAGAGTTCTGGGAAAATCTAAAGATGGTCGGAGGAGAGGATTTTAATCAGACATTAGAGAAAGCTTTGAGAGTTGCGGACTTTTTGGAATTTGCTGAACTTCTTTTAAAAGACGCCTTAAACAGAAAAGAGTCCTGCGGCGGACATTTTAGAGAAGAGTCTAAAACCGTCGACGGTGAGGCGAGGAGAGACGATGAAAGCTTTTCTTATGTCGCTGTTTGGGAATACAAAGGAGAAAAGAAAGAGCCCGAACTTAACAAAGAAAAATTAGAATTTGAATATCTCAAACCCACAACCAGAAGCTATAAATAATGGAGGAGATATGGAAAACAAAAAATTTAACATAACTTTAAGGGTATGGAAACAGAAAAGCGAAGACTCCAAAGGACGGTTTGAAACTTATAACGTGGAAGGGATAATACCTGAGATGTCTTTTTTGGAGATGTTAGACGTTTTAAACGAAAAGCTTATTAAAGAAGGCAAAGAGCCGGTATATGTGGAAAGCGATTGCAGGGAAGGTATATGCGGATGCTGCGGGTTTGTTATAAACGGAGACGTTCACGGGCCCGATGAGCACTCTACGGTATGCCAGCTCCATATGAGAAGATTTAAAGAAGGAGATGTGGTTACAATAGAACCTTTCAGGGCCAAAGCATTTCCCCTTATAAGAGACCTGGTAATAGATAGAGGCGCTCTGGATAAGATAATAACCGCCGGGGGATATATATCGGTAAACGTAGGAAGCGCACCCGACGCCAATACCATACCCGTAGATAAAAACACGGCGGAAAAAGCCATGGATTACGCCACCTGCATAGGCTGCGGAGCTTGCGTTGCGGCATGCCCAAACAGCGCCGCTATGCTTTTCACCGGGGCAAAGATTTCTCATTTAGCATCATTGCCTCAGGGACATCCCGAGAGAACAAAAAGAGTTTTAAATATGATAAAAATAATGGACAGTTTAGGATTTGGAAACTGTTCTAACGAATACGAGTGCGAGGCCGTTTGTCCGAAGGAAATAAAAATAAGCGCGATAGCGAAAATGAACAGAGAGTTTTTAAAAGCGAACTTTTTATCCGAAGAAGACCCCGACCTTCCGCCGGTATTTCATCAATCGACGGTGGATGTTCCCGAAGACGAGTGATAAAAAGTGAACGAGAAAAAAGAGATAATAAAATTTTTCGATAAAAACTCGGTCAACTGGGACTTAAAAGAAAAACCTCAAACATATAAAATACTTCAAAAGATAATAAAACGAATAAAACTAAAATCTTATGAAAAAGTCCTGGATCTGGGATGCGGAACCGGAATTTGTTATCCTTATCTTAAAGAAAAGTTTAAGAATTACATAGGCATAGACATATCTCCAAAAATGATAAAAATCGCAAAAAGAAAATTTCCGGAAGCCAAATTCATGAATAAAGATTTTGAAGAAACAAAACTTAAAAAAAATTTCTTTGACTTAGTTTTGATATTTAACGCTTTTCCCCACTTTGACAAGACAAAAACGGTGAGGAAAGTCAGATCTATTTTAAAAAAGAGAGGGAAACTGGTAATAGCGCATTCGTTTAAATTAAATGAAATAAACAAGATACATAAAAAAACTGGACATAAGATAATAAAAAAACATATCGTAACGGTAAAAGAAATAAAAGAACTTTTAAAATCCTTCGGGTTTAAAAACATCTTGTGCGATAACAAAAAGAACTTTTATATTGAAGCGGAAAAATGAAGTTTATCTGCGACCTGACTGTTCAAAAATTGGGAAGATTGTTAATACTATGCGGATACGACGCAAAGATAATCAAAACGCATAAACCCATCAAAGAATTATCGGAAGAATCCGCCAAAGAAAACAGAATACTAATAACGAGAAACACTCGAGTAAAAAACTACGATATCGAATATGTTTTATTGATAGAACAAAAACCTTACCACCAGTTTAAAAGATTGGTTAAAAAATTAAATTTAGAATTAAATGAAGAAAAGTTTTTTACGAGATGCTCCGTTTGCAATTTAGAGCTTGAAAAAACAAACAAATCCGATGTATCAGAAAAAATACCGGAATTGACAAAACAAAACACCGAAGATTTTTTCGTATGCCCCAAATGCAAAAAAATCTACTGGAAACAAAGCCATTACGATATGTTTAGAGAAAAGATAAGGGAAATAGTATCTTAAAATCTATTTATGATAAGGATAATTCTTCATTATTGAAAAAATACGATATATCTGTTCTAAAAGCATCACGAGAAAAAGCTCGTGACTAAAAGTAAGATCTGAAAAAGAAACTCTGAGATTGGATCTTTTAATCAAACTCTCGTCAAATCCCTCATCACCTCCTATTACGAAAACCAAATCTTTTGAGGTATTCAATATTTTCTCGACTTCTTTGGCAAATCCGATACTATCGTATTTTTTGCCTTTTATATCGCACAAAAAAACAAAATCGTTTTCATTAACGTATTTTAAAGCCGATTCAGATTGTTTTTTTAGCTTTTCGGCCGGAGAATTAAAATTGTCTTTCAAATTTAAACTAACGATTTCTATTTTTGAAAAATGTTTTATTTTGTTTAGATAATAATCTACTCCGGATTTTACGAAATCTATTCTATATCCGCCTATGGTTATTATTTTTATTTTCACCTGTAAAACCTTATTAAGTCGAAGAAGCGACCGTGAGATATGAGTTTATTATCCCCTTTACT
Organism: Elusimicrobium minutum; assembly: GCA_020723765.1. Lineage (GTDB taxonomy): Bacteria > Elusimicrobiota > Elusimicrobia > Elusimicrobiales > UBA9959 > JAAYVG01. The sequence continues at coordinate 14,888 of DYIF01000014.1, read as the reverse complement.
TTTTTGAGTTTATTAAAAAGCTCGTCTATTTCTTTGCCTTTACCTTTTACGACTATTATTTCAAAGCAAGTATCGTGGGTAAGATGTATATGCTGGCTTGAGATTATTATATGGTGATGGTCGTGTTGTATGGCGGTAAGTTTGTCCCCTATCATTCTTTTGTGATGGTCGTAAACAAGCCCTATGGCTCCCGCCACCTTTTCTCCGTAAACCGCTTTTTTTTCGACCAGATATTTGTTTATCAAATTGGATATTGCTTTCGAACGATTATCGCAGTTTTCCGCCGATATTTTATCGTCGAATTCCTTTAAAATATCTTCGTCTACCGATATGCTGAATCTTACCAATTTTCCCATAATTAGATTATATAAAATAAATGTTTATCATTAAAATTTTTAATTTTTATAGGTAATTATTCCTATATTTTCAAAATTGTTCCGTTTAATCTCATCGATAATCTTAACAATCAAATCAATTTTAACTTCTTTATCGGATTTAATTAAGATATTTTCACTTTTATTTACACTTGATAAAAATTTATCTATTTCTTTAATATTCGTTTTTTTCCCATTAAAATAAATTTCCGAATCCGACTTTACAGTTATTTCCACTCCCTTTGAAACAGGGTTATCGGAGTTTGAAGAAGGAAGGTTTATTTTTATTTCCGAATATTTTGAAACCTGATACGTAAGAAGAAAAAAAAGAAGAAGATTAAACATAACATCTATTAGCGGGGTTAAATCCAAATGCTTATGTTTTCTATCAGGTATTTTCAATTCCATTTTTAAACTCTATTATCCTTTCTCTTAAAATAAACATAATGCTATCCGCTTTTCTTTCAAGATAATGAACTCCTATATGTATCGGTATAGCTACAAAAAGCCCGAATGCGGTGGTCAAAAGAGCCTCCCATATCCCTTGAGCCAGCATTTTCGGAGAAGTAAATTCGCTGCCGGCTATTACCATAAAAGTTTTTATCATACCAGTAACCGTTCCTGTTAAACCCAAGAGGGTAGATAAATTTGCCATTAAATTTAGAGTCGAAATACCTTTTTCTATCTCATTTGTTTTTTTAGACCAGAATATCTCGAGTTCCTCTTCGTTTTTATTTTTAAGCGATACCAAATCTTTAAAAGAATTAAAATCTGACAATAATTTATAAATTTTTCTATACTCTAAACTTTTATATATAAAAATTGACATGCCTACTATGGAGCAAAACAAAATAAAGTGCATCAACATACCGCCTTTTAGATAAAAATCAAATAACATAAACTACTCCTCTAATTTAAAAATTATATTTAAAACTCCATAAGATTTGATTGGTTTCCCATTTATAACCGCACAGGAAAACCTGGCTTTATGTAAAGCTTCCAAAACGCTTTTTAAAAACAAATCGTCGGTATAATAAATGATTTCTTTATCGACCAAAAAACCATTTTCATCTATTAAAAGTTTTAGTTTTACGCTCCCCTCTTTTTTCAATTTTTTTAATGCAAAAGGATATTTAGGATTAAAATCGTAAATTTTAGGACCGTTTAAATCGTTCATTTCAAATTCCGCCACACCTCTTTCTTCCATTTCGTTTTTTGAGTCTGTTTCGGAGAAATCACTTGCATTTTTTTCAATATTATTGGGATTTTTTTCTCTATTAATTTCAGAATCAAATACTTTTGCGTACCTTTTATAATTACTTCTTTTGATAGAAAAATAGTTTATTTTTACATTATTTTCATTATTAAAAGCCGAAACTTTCCCAAAAGGAACCAATAACAAAGACAGATGAACGATAAAAGAAAAACAAAATATTAAAAAGAATTTTTTATCCATTTAAACAACTTGTACAAATCTTTTTTCCTTTTACATCCTTAATTCTCGTCTCCATAACAAGCTCTTTGCATTTATCGCACTTAACCGAATTATATATTTTAGCTTTAGGAGGAATTTCTCCTTTGAAATCGTAAACCTTAAACAACTCTTCATCTTTAATTTTCATAAATTCCTTTTCTCTGTTTTTTTTCATCTCATTAAAAATGCTAATTTCTTTTTTACTCGCTTTTCCGGCTAAAACTCTATTCATAAGTTCTATGTCTTTTTTATCTCTTTTAAGATTCTCCGAGCGCAGATAAACTCTTATCCCTTTACCATTTTTTCTGCTTATTAGAGAAAGAGCCATTTTGCCGTAATCTTTAAAAATAAGATTCCCTTTTCCGAAAGTGCATCCGGTGATTACGCTTACGGCATCCACAAAGCAAGAAGAATTTTCGACAATCGAAACTATTTCTTCATCTTTTGCTGTTTGTTCTTTTAAAATCTTAAGAGCGTACTTTGCGGCTCTATAACCCATTAAAAGACCCATGCATTTATGCCCGTGATATTCTACGCATCTTTTAAGGTCTTTCATAAATCCTCCTTTAAACCAAAACTATTTTTTCGTTTTTGGGAGCGTTAATAATATTGCAATCTATATCAAAAGTTTTTTTTATCATATCTTCGCTTACTTTTAATGGCTCTATTTGAAACAAAACATCTCCGTTTTTCATAAAAACGATTTCATCGGCAAATTTTAAAGCCATATTTATGTCGTGAACCACGGCTATTACCGTTCTTTCGAAAGAAAAAGATTTTATTATACTCATTATATCTATTTGATTCTTTATATCGAGATTATTTAACGGCTCGTCAAAAACATAAAACTCGCAGTCCCTTACTCCTGACATTGCGATAAAAACTCTTTGCAATTCCCCTCCGCTTATCTCGGAAAGCTTTTTGTCTTTTATTTCATGTAATGCAAACCTATCTATTGCTTTTTCTATTTGTTTTTTTTGTTTAGGCCCGAACTCGAACGTAAAATCTTTGCTTAAAACGCTTATCAAAGATTCTATTACAGTTATATCCGGGTCGTAAAAAATTTTTTGAGGCAGATAAGATACGATTTTTGACATTTCGAAAAACGATAATTCTCTTATATTTCTATTTTTTACCGAGACATCTCCGCTATAATCGCTTATTATTCCGGATATTATTTTGGTTAAAGTAGATTTACCGCAACCGTTAGGCCCTATTATGCAAGTAAGTTTTTTTTCTTTTATCGCAAAAGAAAGACTTTTGAAAATTTTTCTTCCTTTACCGTATGAAAAACAAAGATTTTTAATCTCTATCATAGCCCTTAAAAATTATATATAAAAGCACTATTATTCCGAAAAAAGAAGTTATAATTCCTACAGGTATAACGGAAGGGTAAAATAATTTTCTCGATAAAACATCCGAAATTAAAAGTATCAACCCTCCTAAAATAAACGAATAAATTATAAAAAATCTTTTGTCTCCTTTGGAAAAAAATCTTGCGATATGAGGGGCTAAAAGCCCTACAAATCCTATTATCCCGACAAAAGAGGTTATTAAAGAAACGGTAAGAGAAACAAAAATAAAAGAAAAAATTATAATCTTTTTATAATTTACTCCTGAGTTTTTAAGGAAATCCGCACCGAATCCAAAAAGGTTTAAATGCCAGCCTTTTAAAACAAAATAAAAGACCGAAATGACTAAAACCGGAGTAAGCATATAAACCATAATCCATTTAGACTTCGATATGTCTCCAAAAGTCCAAAAAAAAGTTGCGGCGGCTTTTATATCATCCGCAAAGTATTGCATAAACATAGTTAAAGAAGAAAAAATAGCTCCGACGCTTATTCCGGCAAGAATTATCGTATTTCTTGAAAAGGATTTTAAAAGGGAAATAAAAAATATTATTAAAATAGCCGTAATACTTCCGATAAAAGCTCCTATTATTACGGAATATCCTTTAAGAATAACCCCTTCTCCGAGAGAGCTTAAAAAACCGCCTCCTAAAAAAATTATCACAAAACTGGCTCCGAAAGCCGCTCCTTGGGATATTCCGAGCGTATAAGGCGACGCCATAGGATTTCTTAAAACCGCCTGTAAAACCGCTCCGCTTAAACCAAGTCCGCAGCCAATAATAACGGCTGAAAAAGACCTTAAAAACCTTATGTTATAAAAAACATACTTTTCGGTTTCGTCATATCTATTCGTTAAAAATTTATAAAATAAAAAATTAAAATCTCCGATGTTAATCGAAAAAACAAACCCTAAAAACAATAAAAATAGAAATACGACCAAATAAAAAAACTTTATTTTTTTTCTATCTTCATAAGTTTTAAAAACTTCTATGTTAGATATATTCAAATTTTCCATTTTTAAAAAATACTTTTTTGTAAAAATTTTTATTGTCCATAAATCTATCGCAAACGTCTTTGCCTACGAAATCTTTCATTATTTTAGAACAGTTTTTTTGAATATCTATATCTTTAAAACTATCCGGATAGAAAATTTTTCCGATAAAATAAGCGTTGATAAAAACTATTTCAACATTCGTAGTATAATAATTAAAAGGAAGAGTTGTATAAACATTGTTATTTTTGAAAGCGGAAATAGATTTATAATAGTCTGGGGATAAATTAAAATCGCTTTCAATTATATCTATTCCTCCCAAATCAATGAAAATAATGTCTGGATTTAAAAATGCGAGAGTTTCTTTGTCTATAAAGATATGATTAACTCTACCTTTATTCAAATTATCGACTACGCTTTTAATCCCAAGTATTTTAAAAGGCTCGTAATCAATTTGAGTGGAAACTATGCCATGAGAACCTTTAAAACCGATTCCACCCACATATACTTTTTTTTCTTCTTTTTTATCTTTTACTCTTTTTTTTATATCCATCAAATAACCATTTATTTTTTTAATGATATCTTTTGCCCTTTTTTCTTTTTTAAAAATTTTAGCCAATTTAATTATGCCGCTGTTAAACTTTTCCGTATCAAAACTTCCTAAAGAGCCGTAATCGACAATAAAAACTTTTTTTCTTGTTTTTTCTTCCATTTCTTTTAATAAATCTTCCGTTATGGAAGATGCGATTATAATATCCGGATTAAGATTTATTATTTTTTCATAATCGGGTCTTTTGTCAGGCCCACCCTCTCCGAAAATCGGTAGATTTTTTATTTTTTCATAATAAGCTACGGCATACGGCCTTCCTTTTGGAAATTTTACCTCTATATTCTCCACCCCGCATAATTTATCCATCTCGCCAAGATAAGAAACGATTCTTAATGCTCCGGGGCCTACGGCTATTATTTTTTGAGGAGTTTTATTTAATTCTATCTTTCTATTATAAGAGTCTAAAAACACCTCAGCGTTAATATTAAAAACGAAAAATAACAAAAAAATTAGACCGACCACACTATTATCCCCTCCGAAGCAAAGGTTTCGGTTTTAACATTTCCATCCGGAAATTTTTTAAAAAGAAGATTTTTTATTATTTCTTTATCTATTTCTTTTTTATCAAGTATTATTCTATGATAAAATTCTTCTACCGCTTCTTCTATATTTCCTTTCCATTCCCACGATGTTTCAAATATTTTACTTTGATATTTTATTTTTCTATAATCCAAGTTTTTCTTAACTTCCATAAAACCTTTTGGAATATACGGTTTTATTCCCAATAAAGAACAAACCTCGTCGAATATTTTGTTTTCTCTTTTCCCGGCCCAGCCTATATAAACACACCATTTTTTAGACAGAGCTTCCATTTTTAAAATATCTTTTTCCGTTTTTATCGCCGGCGTCATAGAAGCGATAGCTATATCGAATTTTTTTTCATAATCCCTCTCGTTAAAATCCGAGAAATCGGATATGACGCAATATGCGTTTTTAATATTCTTGTTTTTAATCTCGCTTTTGGCTACATCTATCATTTCAGTCGAAAAATCCAAACATAAAACGCTTTTAGCTTTTTCCGCCAGGACAAGCCCGTATATGCCGGTTCCGCAGCCTATATCTATTATATCTTTATCCGAAAAATTAACTCCCATAGATTCTATTATTGATATGACATTTTTAGTTTCTTTAAATATTTTCTCATCAAAAGGCCTTGGATATTTCTTTGATTTAAAGTCCCAGAATTTTTTCATTTAAACCTCAAAGTTATTGAACCGCCTAAAATTCTTCCATTCATAGGGTATCCAAATTTTTCCTCATATCTTTCATTGAATATGTTATCGGCATATATGGAAGCCGTAACATTTTTAATATTATACTTTAATTCAAGGTCAATGACATCGTAAGATTTCATATTGACAAGCTTATAATATTTGGTAGGGCCAACCTGCCAGACATATATTGTATGCGAAACATCGTTATATCTGTAATTTGTTATTAAAGAAATATTTTTTCCAAATTTAGACTCAAACCCTGCATTAAGTTTAAACTTAGGACTATAATCAAGATCATCACTCAATTTTGCCGGATCATAAAAATCTTTTCCTTTTTTTGTCTTTTGAAAGCTTAAGTTAAGATAAGGATTTAAATTATTATAATTTGCGTAATATTTAAAAGAGCCACCATATATTTTCACATTATCTATGTTATATGTACCTCTTTTGGGGTCAAACCTGAACATAATATAATTTTCTATATCATAATTATAAGCCGAAATTTCAAAAAAGTTATTTTTTATCTTCATTTTATAAGCAAATTCTAAAGCCTTATTGTCCTCCGATTTCAAAGAACCGGAATATCCCAATTGATTATTAGACCACCAGTAAACCTCCGGCATAGTTGGAGTTCTATATTTTGAGTAAGCCGTCAAAAAAAGTTCGTTTGTTTTTGATATATTGTATTTTAATCCCATTGATGCGCTTAAAAGTTTTTCTTTAAACTCTTTTACCCCGGAATTGTTTTCTTCATTAACATTATAAATATCATATCTTATTCCGGCGTTTAAATTTATTTTATCCGATACCCTGTATTCGTCTTTTAAATAACCGGCATAAACATCCGCGCTTTGAGAATCGGGGCCTCCTATGCAGGTTGTTCCGAAACACCCATAACTCATATCTATATAATAGATATTTATATCTCCATAACCCAAATATTTATATTCTAAACCCGAATTAAAAATATTTTTTTCAAATTCTCTCGACAAATCTAAATTTGTTCCCCAGGACCTATCGGATTCGACTTTCCTTTTAAAAATAAGGGTTCCGTCGGGATTTGGATATGTAGGACTTGTTATATGAGACGAATAATTATATTCAAACCTGTTTTCAAAATTTTTATATAACTTAAATTCCGCAAACCATTCTTTTATCGGTATTTTATATCCGATATCGACAAGGGTTTTTTCTTTAATCCAGTACGAATTGGGACCTGGTTGAGAAACATTTCCGCCGTAAGGATTTAAAGTATCACCAAAGGCTAAAGGATAATCATTGTTTATTTTTTCATAAAATAGAGCGCTGTTTGGATTTGTAGATTTTCTGTTATTTCTTATAAAACCTCTTTCTGTATTTGTGTATTGAACGTTAAAATAAATCTTAGAATCATAAGGCATATCGTAAGAAATAAAACCGCCTAAATTTTTGGCTTTAAAATCGTTATTCCATAAATACTCATCGCTTTTCTGATAACTTCCCGATAAAACATAGCCGAATTTATCATATTTTTTTGATATATCGATCCTTTCGTTATACATATAATCGATATCCTTACCGGCTGAAAACCCGCTGAAAACCGATATCTCCGCAGTCTCTTTAGGCTCTTTTGTTATTATATTTATAACTCCGCCTAAAGCGTTGTTGCCGTATTTTAAATCTCCGCCTCCTTTTATAACCTGTATTTTTTCTATATTATCGACCGGAATTATAGAAAAATCGTTATAATACCCTCCAACAACTCCGGCCGCATTTAAAGACCTGCCGTTAAGATTTAAAAGTATTCTGCTTCCGCTCAAACCCCTTATCGATAACATATCGGCATTATCTCCCGTTATAGCCCTTCTTGTGACATTTATTTCGGGCTCATATTTCAATATATCCGGAAGATAGATATTTTTGGCTTTTTCTATTTCTTTTTTTGAAAACTCTATATTTTCATTTTCCGCTTTATCTTTTATTATTATTTCATCCATATTGGTTGAAAAATAATTTTGAGAAAAAAGGTTTAAGTTAGATACAAACACCAAGGTAACAAGCATCTTTTTCATCATTTTGTCTCCTTTTAGTGTTACAAATATTTAAAATTGTAACATTTTTATTCAAGATAGTCAAATTAAAATTATTTTATAGTTTAGAAAATATAGGAAGTTTTAATACCGAAGATTCTCCCCGGGGACATGTCGGTAGAGCTTTCCTGATATCTTTTATCAAACAAGTTATTTACGTAAAAAGAAACTTCCAGAGATTTGTCAGGATAGAATTTAACATCAGCGGAATATACTGAATATGGAGATATCTTTTGAGTATTGGCATCGTCAGAAAACTGAGAAGATTTATAAATGTAAGATAACCCCAAAACAAAGTTTTTAAAATTAAAATTTAAATTGGAAGTTATTAATTCGTTGGGAGAATAGGAAATCTCTTTTCCTTCTATTGCCATATTATTTTTATATTTGAGAATTTCGGATTTTGAATAAGAGTAGTTTAAAATGAAAGACAGAAATCCATTGGAATATTTAAATGGGACTTCATATCCGTATATTTTTGTCTTTGCTATATTTTCCTTTCTATAAACCGGTTTTACTCCGTTTATATTTATGGTTCTTTGAGCGTTAACCTCATATATAAAATCTTTACCCAGATCATAATAAATAGCCGGATCTAAATAAAAACCGTTCAAAAAAGAAAATTCAAGACCGGTTTCAAAAGAACCTACTTTTTCCGGTTTTAAATAAGGATTTGCTTCGGTAAATTTATTTCCTCTCAAAAGGCTTAAACACATATCCTCTATTGCTGGAGCTCTAAATGAAGTGCCGTAAGAAAAATAATGTTTTAAACCTTCGGAATATTTCTTTGAAATATAAATCTTATATGAAAAGAAATCCCAATCGCTTTCCTTAAGCGGACCGTTTACTCCTACTACGTTTATGGAATCGTTCGAATAATATCCGTCATAAAAACCGGCCTTATCGTACCTGACTCCAGCTATTAATGAAAACCCATCCATTTCAAATTTAGAATTATAATAAGCGGAATACAAATAAACATCTCCTCTGTTATAGGAATTAGAAATGGAAGGAGAGGATTGGAAATCTTTTGAATTAACGAGAGATTTTCCTATTTCGGTTCCTAATACGTTTTGGATGCCAAATCTATTAAAAAGAACAGAAGATATTAATCCCAAATCCTCTCTTACCGAATCGGTTTGAATTTTTGTATATATAGTGTTATTTTTAAAATATTCGTTTAATCTCTCGTATTTCTGATTACTATAATAAATTAATGTTTCAAATCGCGTTTCCTTCTTATCGTAATTCCATTTTATAGACAGATTATTGTCATTAAAAGTTCTGTTTGTTCCGTTTGCTGTATTTATTTTAACTCCCTCTCCTCTTATGCCGTCGTAAAAAGAGTATCTTAAATCAAAGTTGCCGAGAGAAGTTTTTAAAAAATATCTGAATAAAAGATTTTTTTCATCCGCAAATTTTTTAACCGTATAAGCGGTAACATCCGCCAAAGGAGTGGAAACATATCCGTCGCCTCTAAGATAGCCAAGAGATAACAAAAAAGAGTTTTTTTTGCCTTTATGGGATGTTGTAGCATTGGATTTTAAAGTATCGTAAGTTTCGTATAATGTCGAAATTTTAGTTTTATCATCCGGTTTTTTCGTTATTATGTTTATAACTCCACTAACCGAGTTTGAACCATACACAAAAGAGGAAGCTCCTTTAAAAATTTCTATCCTTTCCACATCCAGCATCGAAACCATATTCCAGTTAACCGAACCGGTAGCTTTATTGTTTAAAGGAACCCCATCTAATAAAACAAGGGTCCTGGACTGTTCGTAAGAAGAATACCCTCTCATGCTTAAAACAGACTTAAACGAATAAATTCCGTTGGTTCTCGAAACATTTATTCCGCTTACTATTTTGGAAATCTTCTCGTCGAGAGTAGAGCATGAAACTTCTTTCAAATCTTCTTTTGTAATGATAATCATATCCTCATACAAATTGGATGAAGAAAGGTTTAAATTTTTTTCAATTGAAAGTTTAACTTCAGAAGAATAACAATTTACCCAAAAAACAAAATATAATACCAAGCTAAAAACCATAACATATTTATTATACTTTTTTTGATTAAAAGAATAATTTAATGGCCTGAGAAAATATAAAAGTAAAAACAAGGGAGATTAAAAGGTTAAAAATAATAACGTAAAAGGTAAGTTTCTTCCCCAACTCTTTTAAAAGAACGAATATAGAAGCCAAACATGGCATATAAGTAACGAGAAAAAAACAAGAAACCATTATTTCTTTAAGAGAAAGATTAAAAGGGGTAAGTAAAGTTATAGCCACATCTTTTTTTAAAAAACCTAACATTACTATGGAAGAGGTTTGAGCGGGAAGAGAAAAAATTTTACTTAAAAAAGGGGCGGAAATTTTAGACAACAAATCAAGGATGGAAAATATATCTAAAATATTTATAATCAATATTCCACCCATTACAAAAGGCACAGCGTCTAAAAGAAATTGAGTTATCCTTAATCTTATTTTAAAAACTAAATTTTTAAAAACAGGTTTATGATAAGGTGGTATCTCTATAAAAAGATCGTTAGAACTCCCTTTTAATATCTTATTTAAAACATAAGAAGCCAATATCCCTACTAAAAATATATAAACAAAAACTATTACAGTGTATATTAACGGATATTTTGAGAGTATAGCAAATATCATTGCGCTTTGAGGCATACAGGGAGAAATTAAAAAAAGTAAAGAAGCAGCTATTATTTTTTCTCTGCTTGACTCTAAAATTCGCAAAGAAAATATTCCCGGAACCTTACATCCTAACCCCATTATTAAAGGTATGCTTCCATAACCATGAAGCCCTATTTTATGAGACAATCTATCAAGTATAACGGCTAACCGAGGAAGATATCCTATGTCTTCAAGAATGCTTAATATCAAATAAAACGCGAAAACATAAGGTAAAACTACCACGAAAGGAACATAAACCCCGGTAGTAAGAATCGAAAAACCCTCAAGTGGAGTCATATTTTTTGAGAAAATAATATTTTTTAAAAATCCTTCGTTAAATAAAGACGAAAATCTCTCGACAAGAGGCATATAATAATTATTAAATAAAGGATCAAAAATGTAATTTATTATTCCCTCTCCAATAAATCTTATTAGATAAAAACTCATAACTATCAAAACAAAAGAAAAAGGGATAGCCGTTACCGGAGTTGTGGTTATCTCCTCCAATTTTTCCAAAAATGATGGATGTTTATGATAAATCTTTTGAACCTTTAAAGTTATTTCTCCTATAATTTTCCACTTTTCGGTTATATCCGAAGGAACTTCCATTTTTGGAACTGGAAGTTTAAGGTTATTAAAAACCGCATAAATTTCTTTTTCCAAAACGTTAAACCCTATACCAGCGGTTGCCACAACAGGAAATATTTTTACATCAAGAATATCGGATAATTTATTGTAATCTATATCTATTCCTTTATTTCTGGCTATATCTGTTTTTGTGGATATTATAACGATAGGTTTTCCCAAACCAATTAACTCTAAAGTTAATAACAGATTCCTCTCTAAATTATTGGAATCTATTACATTAAATATTATATCGTAATCTTTTGATTTTATTATCTCCGACGCCACTTTTTCAGCAACACTTTCTCCCTCCAAACTATAGCATCCAGGGACATCAATAACCTCACACTCCCTATCGCAAAGTTTAGTTTTACCTTTCAATATATCAACCGTCGTTCCAGGATAATTTGATGATACGGCCGTATAACCCGTAAGATAAGAAAAAATTACACTTTTGCCCACATTTGGGTTTCCAACCAATACTATTTTCATGACATTTCCTCTACTATTATTTTTTCGGCCATTCCTCTACCTATAGCAAGTTGTGAATTCATGACTTTAACTATTACTGGACCATGATGGTAAGAAGTTATTTTTTCAATGAAAGCCCCTTCAAATATCCCCATGGAATTAAGTTTCTTTAATATATTATAACCTCCATTTATCTGTACAACTTTTAATTTTTTATAATTTGTCTTTGCAAGATTTATTTTCATCTTTCCTCTTTTTAATAAAATCCTTAATCTTTTTTATTTCTAAAGGATTAGAATTAAAATAATCTATTATATAAGAAATATCCTTCGAATTTTTATTGATTATATGCTCAATGTAACAGGCATATCTATTAGAATCGTAATCGCTTATATCGAACATTTTTAATAGTTTAACAAGCATATTGTGAATTGTTAAAATATTTTCCGCTAAAACTTTCCCTTTAGACGTAAGCTTTATATATCCATATTTTTGATGAGTTAAAAAACCTCTTTTATCGAGTTCTTTTACCGCTTTATTTACGGCAGGAAGTTTAACCTTTAAAAAATCCGCTATTTCTTTTATTCGCGAAAATCCGTTCTTTTTTTCAAATATATACGCCGCTTCTATATAATCTTCAAGGCTACTGGTTAATTTACTCATAAACTTAACTTTGGTTAACTTTATTAACCTAAAATAATTTTATTATATTTTACAAGTTCAGTCAAACCGAAACTATTTTAATGTTTTACATCTTAACTTTTAATATTCTTAAGGAATTTAAAACCACAGACACTGAACTTAATCCCATAGCCAGAGCCGCCATATAAGGTTTTATAAAGAAACCATTTACATAATAAAGAACTCCCGCCGAAAGAGGAATAAGCAGCATATTATAGGAAAAAGCCCAGAAAAGATTTTGGTTTATTATCTTCTTTACATTATTGCTAAGCTTTATAACTTTAAAAACCGCAGATATATCGTCGGTTAAAAGAACCATATCGCTTACTGTAGAAGTGATTTCTTTCGATGTTTTCATCGATATACCTATATCTGCTTCATTTACCGCGGCTGAGTCGTTTATGCCGTCCCCTATCATCATAACCTTCTTCCCTTCCATTTTATATTTTAAAACAACGCTTTGTTTTTCATCAGGTTTCAGTTCAAAATAATACTCTTTTATACCCAAAACCTCAGCTGCCTCTTTAACCACCTCTCTTCTGTCCCCGCTAATTATTATTGGCGTTATATTAAGTTCGATAAATTTTTTTACAACTTCTTTTGCGTTTTTTCTTAAAGGATCATTAAAAACAACATAACCCAAATATCTTCCGTTTAAAGCGAGAAGCACGCAAGGATGCTTACTGCTATTTATTTCGTCTTTATGGACAGAAAAATCTATCGAGTTTTTGGTAAAAAAATAAGGGCTTCCAGCTTTTATTATTCCAACATCGCTATTGCATTCCACTCCTTCCCCCACATAACTTTTAAAACCTAATATATTATATGGTTTTATATTTTCAGATTCACAATATTTTTTTATAGAATCGGCGAAAAGATGTTCGGAATCATACTCTGCGGTTAAAAGAATTTTAAGAAATTCCGTCTCCTCAATTTTAAAAGCATTTATTTTTGAAAGATTCATAAAACCCTCCGTTAAGGTGCCTGTTTTATCTAATAAAACGACATCCACTTTGGAAAAATTTTCGATAACCAAAGGGTTATTGATAATAAAGCCCAATTTAATCGCTCTCGATAAACCCACCATAACGGCTATCGGAACGCTAAGCCCCATAGCGCACGGACAAGAAACTGCAAGAACGGCGGCAAAAACATTTATTGACATATCTTTATCTACGTTATACCATAAAGCAGCGGAAAAAAAAGCGACAACAATAACCGATGGGACAAAATATCTTGCTATTTTATCCACTTTTTTCTGGATATTAAGTTTTAGGCTTTGAGCGTCCGAAATGGAATTTAACAATCTGGCTATCATAGTATCCTCGCCAACATTAACGCTTTTAATTTTAACGGCACCAGAATTATTTATGGATCCCGAATATACAAATTCTCCGTTTTTTTTAAATACCGGCACGCTTTCTCCTGTTATTTGACGCAGATCAAAATAAGACGAACCTTCCACTATCACCCCATCCACAGAGGCCTCCATCCCAGGTTTTAACGATATTATATCCCCCTTTTTTATTTCGGAAACTTTTATTTCCATTTCTTTTCCATTTTCTACTTTAATTGCGGTTTTTGGAAAATAAGAAGAGATTTTTTTTATGCTTCTCGAAACATCATATTTCGTTTTGGACTCAAAATATTTCCCTAAATTTATAAACGCTATCAACATGGATATTTCATGCCAGTGAAAAAAATGTTTATGCGAAAGATAAAAAGTCGAATAAGAAATGTATGCAAACATCACTGTAGAAGACAAACTTACAAGAGTATTCATATCTGCGGAAAAATTTTTAATGGAATAATAAAAACCTCTATGAAAATGCCACCCGCAGTAGGCCCAAACGAAAAAAGATAATATGAACGAAATACTATCAGAAACCGCCGGAGTTAAAAATAAAAACAAAGCGATAATTCCAGCAAAAACAAATTTTATAAAATATTTTTTTTCTTCTTTCTCAAAAGATTCTCCGACATTTATATTTCCGCTTGTCTCATAAACGTTCCCCGGGGTATATCCTAACGATTTTAATCCAGTTTTTATTTGATTTAAACCGAGTTTGCCCGAATCGTATTTTACTATAACCATTTTCGTAACAACATGCACGTTTACAGAAAAAATACCACTTATTTTTTTAAAATAATTCTCTATGTTAAAAGCACAACTTGGGCAAGAAATATCCTTTACTTCCAAAACGACTCTTTTAATTTTTTTTTCATTCATATACACTCCCAAAGATATACTACTATATAGTATATTTTTAATTTACCATTATATTATAGCAGAAATAAACCCTATTGACAACTATACTACTATATAGTATAATATTCTTATGA
>DYIF01000013.1 GCA_020723765.1 Elusimicrobium minutum | reverse complement strand
TTTTTTATCTAACGACTTTATCTTCGATGACATTTTTTATTATCTAATGCGAATTCTTGCTTTTAAACTCAAATAATATCGTAAAATGTTTACTAAATACATCTTTTGCTATATAATTATCATTTATTACTTTTTTTATTCTATTAAAAACCTCATTTTCATCTTTTCTATCTTTCAACCAGAAATTTAAATCGACAGAGTATCTATCCAATCCATAACATAATCTCAACATCGTTCCGCCAACAAAGATTAGTTTAGGCAATATTTTATTGTTATATAACTTTTCAAGAACTTCCATTTCGAATTGCTCGTGTTTTATCAAATCTTGCATATTCTTTTAAGAACCTCTATTGTTTTTTGCGGATATTTCTTTACAATTTTAAATATTAGACTTTTATCAAGTTTTTTGATATCAATAGCACTTAAATCTAATGAATATTTACCAAATGAATAAAGATAAATAGCATCTATAAAAGCCTTCTCTTTTTCCGCTATAAAATAATTATCTTTTCTAATAAAACCATTAAAAAACTCTTCTTTAACTTTATAAAATTTAAAATTTTTACCTTTTATTTCATAGTCTTTAGTAGAAAAGATTGTTATAGACTCAAACACATCTTGCGGAAATTGAGTACTTACTCCATAATAGGAAAGAGCAGTTAGTAAAGAAATATATGAAGGAACTCTTAAAATAGAAGATATAGCAAAAAAATCCTCTTCATTATTTAGATTCCATCTTTGTCCAAAAGAATAGCAATTCTTTTTTAATTTTATAAATATTTCCTTTTTTGACTGTCTTGTTACAAAAACTCTTGCAGATTCAATACTTATATCTAAAACTTTTGCCACATCCTCAGTAAAAAAACACGGTTTATTATGTAATGAAGAAAGTTTAATTAAATTTTTACTAAACATATTAAATTAACATTTATGATAATTTAATATATTTTACACCAAAAGTCAATATCTCATAGTTAATAGAACTTAATCCATTTAGATTTTGGTTAATTTAATAGAGTTAAGAAAAAACAAATAAAACTTTAATAAATAAGATTTTTGAGTAAAAACAAATTTTCTTCCTAAAAAAGTAAAGGTTGAGTTTTATGACTAATTAGATAGTTTTTATATAATGTTTATTATTATTTAACTAAAGAGGTTAAAATGAAAGAAACGATATTATTGATTATTTTATCTTTAGCTTGCGGATGTGCAAAGAATAACGATACGGAAAAAGAAACAAAAGAAATATCCCATTCAACCGCGACCGTCGTAGAAAAATATTTCCAGAATCAAATAAACGCCGTTAATAAAGCGAAAGAGGCGACAAAAGAACTTGAAAAAGCTCAAAACGAGCACTTTAAAATGGGAGAAGAAAGCGGCAAGTAGAGTGTTATTTTCTCGAACCAGGTTTTATGACGGGAATATTTTTTTCGCACATAGGACAGGCTTCGGGCCGGTAAGTTTTCAAATCCAAATTCAAAAGGCTTATTGAAGGAAAATCGAATTTGAACTCGCCTCTTTTTATTATGGAACATGCCCCCACGACTATCCCTTCGTTTCTTTTAACTACATCGGCAACCTCAAGTGTGGATTTACCCGTTGTAAAGACATCTTCGACTATCAAAACTTTTTGATATTTATCTATATTAAAACCCCTTCTTAATTTGACGACTCCCTCCTCTCTTTCGGTAAAAACAAAAGGAAGATTAAAGCTTCTGGCGACCTCCCATCCTATTATTATTCCGCCAAGAGCCGGAGATATTATTATGTCCGGTTTTAAATTTAAAGTTTTAATATAAAGCTCTTTTGCAAAAATCGAAGCGTATGCCGGATACTTAAGACAAAGCGCGCATTGCACATAGGTATCGGAATGAAGCCCGCTTGAAAGTTTAAAATGTCCAGTCAGTAAAGAGCCGGTCTTTAAAAGTATATCTTTTATCTCTTTCTCTTCCATTTTTACCTCTTAATATCTGATATTATTCTATCCGCGACCGAGCCGGGGTCTAAGCTATCGGTAACGGGTCTTCCGACTACTATGTAATCCGCTCCCAATAAAAAGGCCTCTTTTGGAGTTACAAATCTTTTCTGGTCGTCTTTTGCGGTATTATCCAGCCTTATAGAAGGAGTTATAAATTTCAATCCGTTAATTTTTTTCTTCAAATAATAAAGTTCTTTTGGCGAGGCCACTATGCCGTGCGCTCCGCTGTCCTTGGCCAATTTTGAAAAATGAACCACCTGATGCTCCAAAGAATACCTAAATCCGATATTGGAGTATTGAATATGGTCTATGCTTGTAAGTATGCTAACCCCCCAGATTTTTATTTTATCTTTTCCGCCTTCCACCGCGGCTTTAATCATATCCGGCCCTCCGGATATATGAACCGAAACGGAATAAACGTTTAAATCGGTTATATTTTCCACCGTTTTTTTAACCGTATTCGGTATATCGTGAAGCTTCAGATCCAAAAAAATTTTTTTATTTTTTGATGAAAGATAATCGAGTATTTCCCTGCCGTATTTTACAAACATCACCGGCCCTATTTTAAAAAAATTGACTTTGTTTTCGGTTTTGTTAATTATATCTTTGGCTTTTTTTATATCGCAGTCGAGCGCCACTATTAATTCGGTCATATCATTCCATCGAAAATTTATTGAAGAATATTAAAATTCCTATCAATATTATTAAAAAACCCGATATTTTTTCTATATATAAAAACACTTTTTTTCTCGAAGATACAAACCTGAAAAAAGCTCCGGCTCCTACGGAAGCTATAATAAACGGAAAGCCGAGGCCTAAAGAATAAATCATAAGAAGCGAAGAACCCTCGTATACCGATTTGGTCGAAGCTATTAAAAGTATATTCGCTAAAAACGGTCCTATGCAAGGGGACCATCCGAAAGCGAAACTCATCCCGGTCAAAAAACTCGTAAGATATCCGTAGTCGAAAGATTTATATATTTTCCTTTTTTCGAAATTAAACAATTTTACGGTTAAAACCCCCGAAATATGAAGGCCTATTATAACCATTACTATCCCCATTACCTTTTGAAATATCTCTCTATTTTTAATTATGAAACCGCCGGCCATTGATGAAAAAGCTCCAAGAACGGTAAAAACAATAGAAAAACCCAAAACGAAGAAGACGGAAAAATAAAAAAACTTAAGTTTATTTATTTTATCTTTTTCCTCGCTCAGTATTTCCTTGGCCGAAAAACCCGATATCAGAGAAAGATATCCGGGAATTAAAGGAAGAACGCAGGGCGAGAAAAAACTCGCGGTTCCGCTAAAAAAAGCTATGAGATATTCCTTCATTTATTTTTTAGTTTCCATTTGGAATAAAGAACGTTTTCTATGGAATGAAAAGAATCCGTATCCGGCCAGATCCCTTGTTCAAAACCCTTCTTCATAGAATCGGCCAGATTCTTATGTTTTATTATTAAATCGCAAACCTCTCTAACCGCCCCGTCCCCGCCGTTTTTGGATGTGACATAATCGCAAACGGATTTAACTTCTCTAACCGAATTGGCGGGACATACCGCAAAACCGACTTTTTTCAAAACAGGGATATCCGGGAGATCGTCCCCCATATAACAGACATTGGAATAATCCAGCGAAGTTTTTTTTAGTATCTCGTCCAAAGCCCAGAGTTTGGTAAGAAAACCCTGATATACGTAATTCATCCTGAGTATTTTCGCTCTCTGATAAACGCTTTCCGATTCTCTACCGGTTATAACGCCGGTAAGTATAGCGAATTTGTTTAAAACTATCAGTCCTATTCCGTCCTGAGAATTAAAAGCTTTAAACTCGTGGTCTATACCGTTTGTGTCGGTAAAATAATACATCTTCCCGTCGGTAAGAACCCCGTCGACATCCATTAAAAATATTTTTATGTTTTTTATTTTTCTCATAATTCGGTGTTCGGAGGATTAATCTTTGCGGTTTCCTTTTTAAGTCCGGTGCTTCCGAAACCGAATATTCCCCTTTGAGACTTTGAAAGCTCTTTAACTTCTTTAAATTTTGGATAATAAACAGGCATCACCACAAGCTGAGCTATCTTTTGGTTTTTCTCGACAACCTGTATCTTGTCGGTAAGATTAAAAACACAGACTATAACCTCTCCTCTATAACCTTCGTCTATAAGACCCGCTGTTATTATCAGTCCTTTGGATTCTATCGAGCTTTTACCCCACAAAACGCCGCATGTTTTCTTTGGTAAAGCTATGGCTATACCGGTCTTTATATGGGCGGGGCTGTGAGGCTGTACTGTAACTTCTTCTATCGAAAACAAATCCGCTCCCGCGTCGTTATCGTAAGCTCTTTCCGGAAGATGAGCGTTTTCAACCAGCTTTTTTACTTTAACCTTCATAATTCACCTCTTTTATATATTATATCAAACTTGGTTAATCCAAAATTAGATGATTATTCCGATATGTTTTGTTTTTTATCTTTTTTTAAAAACTTTTCAAGAGAAAGATAAGTCGCGGCTCCCAGAAACTTGCCGACTATTATTATCGCAAGCCATATATTCCTTTTTGTTAAATCCTTTTCGTTTTTAAGGCAATAATAAAAAGCGTAAACCCATACTATTACGGTAATCATGAAAAAAACTGCGGAAAACATGCCGAAAATTAAAAAAAAACTCGAAAAAGGACATAAATCGCTTGCAAATTTATTGAAAAATTTGAATATATTGTTAAGTATCTCGGTATCTAAATTCATTTTTTGAATTTTAACACGAATTCTTTTAGTTTAGACATGTTGACCGGTTTAAACAAAACGTTTATATCTTTGGATACGCCTAATTTTTTAAACTCGACTTCCCCCATGCCCGTCATAACTATTATGGGAACGGAGGCCAATTCTTCGTACTCTTCTATCATCGAAATCATAGTGTCTCCGCTCATCCCCGGCATCTGAATATCGGTTATTATTAGGTCCGGTTTAGAGTCTAAAGCAATTTTTATAAGATCTGTGCCATCGCAAACGGCGGTTACCTCGTGTCCGTCGCTTTTTAAAACCTCGGTTATTAACTCTCGATTTATATCGTCGTCTTCGGCTATAAGTATCTTCATGTTATATCCTGGAATATCAAAGCGCTTCCGATTATGCTCGAATCCATCGACCTTAAGCTTATGGTGCTATATCCTATTTTTCTGTCTTCAGATTTTATTTTACAAATAATTTCGCCTCTTTTTACGAGTTTCCCGTTTTTAGCGTCGCTTAATAAATTTTTTATCTGGTATATGTAATCGGGAAGTTCGAGGTAATTTTTCCCTATCATATCGGCTTCCAACTTAAGTATCTCTCTTGCCCGGGGATTTAAAAATATTACGACTCCGTTATTGTCTATTCCTATAAATCCGCCGGAAAGATTATTTATGGTGGAATTTAATCTGTTGTTTATCTGAAATATGGAATTTTCCATTCTGATTATGTATATTTTATAGGATACGGAATTGGAAATTAGTTTTATAAGTTCGAAATCATTATCGTCGAAGCTTTCCTTGTCTTTCGGATTTATAAACTCTATTATTCCGAAAATATCGTTTGAATATCCGATATTTAACGCTATAACCGATTTAGTTAAATATTTCGTCGCATAATCGACTTTTTTGGTAAAAACCGGATTGTTAGAAGTATCTTTCACGAGTATATCTTTTTTTGTCTGAGCGCACCATCCGACTATTCCGGTATAACCGAAACTTATCCCGCTAAGCTCCTCGGAATTTTTCCCCCTGACTATATCGAAGGTAATGGTCTTTTTAGCTTCGTTTACGGTAAAAAAGGTTCCGCTATCGCAGTTTAAAACCGATATCCCGTAATCCAAAAATCTTGTTATTATTTCTTTTTCGTCGTTTATGCTTTTTAGTTTTTCCAAAAAATTATTTATTTCTTTAAAATTCATAACAACCTCATTGCTTAAAATAATCTATTATCCCCTCTTTTACGGTTTCGGCTAACTTATCGCAAAACAAATCGTCTAAAAGAAGCTCTTCCTGTTCCGGCAGTATCATATAAGCGTTTTCAATCAAAACGGAGGGCATCTGAGTTATTCTGGCCACATGATAATCCCCATATCTCAAACCCTCGTCGGGAAGATTTATATTTTTTAAAAAACTTTTATGTATGCTTTGAGCCAATCTTTTGGAATGCAAATGGTAATAATATATCTGAAAACCCCTCGGCTTTAAATAGGGGTCCTCGCCGTCCGGTATCGCGTTATTATGTATGCTTATATAAAGGTCTCCGTTAAGCCTTTTGGCTATTCTCGGTCTTTCCTGCAACGAGACCTGCTCTTTTTCGTCGTTGGAATATCTCGTCATAAACACATTGGCTCCCAAAGCGGCCAGTTTTTCTCTCAGTTTTTGGGCTATTTTTAGATTTATCTCATACTCAAAGCTTCCGCTCGGCCCCACCCCTCCGTCAAAAGGAGGAGTTTTTTTGGGCGAATGACCGGGATCCAGTATTATGTTTAATCCTTTAAGAAAATCGGGCATAAGCGTAATTATGTTGGGTCTGAATTTTAATTCAACGTTGAGCGAATTGTCGGTCGAATAATATATATCGTAACCCCAGAACTCCGAATTTTTTTTGAAACTAAAAACAAAAAGAGCTTCGTCCGTTCCCGCCTGCCTGAAAGACAAACTATCTACGAAATTATCCGAGGAATCGTAAACGATCCAGTTGGTTCTCAAATTGGCGTTATATAGATTTAAATAAAGTTTACTATCCTCCTGCCAGACGGAAAAAGGGACCTTGTTATAAATAGCGATTTTAGCTGCCGTTTTGTTGGAAGAAATTCTGGAAAATCTTACCGCTCCGGTTTCCGCGATTAAAGGTTTTTTTGAAAATCCTTTAAAATTAACTTTATCCGAATCCACCCAAAACCTGGATTTGCCCAATTTAACTCTATATTTACCTCCTTCCTTTCTGTCCGAAAGCAAAATAACGTCTTTGGGCAAAAAAGCCACATACCCGCCTATATCGTTTTTTAATACCACACTATCGGTTGAAGTCTCGACCAAATAATCGTTAGAAACGACTGTCAAAAAATCCTCGTACTTTATTTTATCTCCTTTATGGTCTCCCGTTTTATATTTCAATGTCAGATGATATTTATTATTCTTAACATCCCTCCCGACATAACAAACCGAATTATAGACTCCGCTTCCGCTTGGGAACTCATCCATATAACCCGAACAGATATCTTCTATTTCGTAATAAACCGTAGCCGATTTAAAGCCTTTAACGGACAATTGGATATCGTTGCCGCTTACCATCTCGGTAGAAGTCGAAGGCGATACAAGCTCAAAAATCGGCTTTTGAGAAGTTTGGTCTTTGCCCATAACAACGGTTCTCGTATAACTTGAAACGCCTATCTCGTTTGCGGCGATTATATTAAAAACTCCGTTTGTCGGCGCAAGATAAGATATAAAAGAACCGTTTTTATAAACCTTAACGCTCAGACCGTTTACTGTTATGGTGGAAACATAAGGTTTAACGTTTCCAAAAATGAAAGTTTTTGAAACTTCTCCGACGTTTTTCCCTTCCCAGGGATAGACCACGGTTATAGACGGTACGGAAACTGAAAAAGACTGAGTGGATTTTTCTTGAGAATTTAGAATTATCGAAAAGAATAAAAAGAAAAAATTTATCATAAAAACCTCTTAATAGGTTTGAAACAGAAAATTAACATAAAAATATTATAATAAAATTATGATAAATATTATATCGCTTTTAATTTTGTCTTTAAATCTAAATTCGAAAGATTTTTCATACACTTATCCCGGCATAAGGGCGACATCTATGGGAAGCGCTTTTTCTTCAATCGCCGACGATGTTTTTTCCATGTTTTACAACCCCGCGGGACTTACTCAGGTAAAAGACTGGGAGGTTGGCTCTTCGATAAACGCCAAATTATCCGAAAAAAATCTTTTTGATTTTACTTTAGGATATAAAAGGCCGCTTCCGGATACAAAAAACACCGTTCTGGGCTTCGGATACGACAGGGTAAGGCAATCATCATACGGTTCGATGGATACCCTCATATTTTCATACTCCGACCAGACGACTTTAAAATATTTCCAGCTTCCGATATTATACGGAGCAAATTTTAGAATAGGCGGAATGAAATACGAAGGGAATTCTCATATAGGACTCGGTTTTGACGCGGGGGTCATTTTAAGCTCGGTTGAAAATTACAAAACCTCGCTGGTTTTATCGAAAATAACCACCGGTATGGGAAAATCCATGGCCACAATAACCGTAGGAAACTCTTATAGATATCTGGACACTACTTTCGCTTTAGATTTTAGAGTAACCGGGGGATATTCCGAATTTTTCCCGGGGATAGAGCGAAAATTTTACGACGACCTTCTAAGGATACGTGTCGGCAAAGGGATAAACTTAAACGGAAGGGATTACTTGGCCATGGGAGCCGGGCTTAATTTCGATCCGGTTATAATAGACATAGGGATTTCATACCCATGGAAGGGATTTCATTATAACGCCGGAAGTTACGGTTTTTCTTTGACTTATAAATTCACGGGACCCGGATATAAAGAAAGGATGTTTGACGACGCTACGAATAAAGTAAAAGAACTCAACGCCAAATCTCAAGCGCTTACGGAACAAATAAAAAATTTGGAAACCGAAATGTCCAGATACTCCACACAAAAAGGGATACTGGAATCCGAGGTCACCATATTAAACACCAGGATGCTGGAACTCAGGGAAAAAGTAAAACAAGCCGAGATGGAATTAATAGACATAGAATTTGCCAAGAAAAAACTGCAAAAACCGATCGAAGAAAAAACACAGGTTAAAAAAGAAGAAAAATGGCCTAAACTCCATAAAGTCGAAAACGGAGAAACGTTAAGGTCCATATCCTCCAAGTATTACGGCACTCCCGATATGTGGAAAATAATATACGACGAAAACCAGTCGAAAATATTCAAAGGACTTCCGAAAGAAGGAGAAATACTTACAATCCCGCCGCCCAAAAAATAAATATGAAAAACAAGGACGTGATAATAATAACTCAAAATTTGGAAGATACCAAAAGAATGGAAACGATATTCCAATTGGCGGGATACAAACCCTTTTTTTGCCGAAACATAAACGAAGCCTCGGACATGCTTGAAAAATTCGTTCCGCTTGCCCTGATAATAACCGAAAGTTCGGATCCGCCGGCGGAGATATACGCGAAAGAAATAAAAAAAATAGCCCCTTTGCTTCCGGTAATCATAGCTCAAAAAAACAAAGATTTCGTAAAAAGAGAAGAGTTTAGAAAAATAGCGGACGAGGTTATAGAATTTCCATGGACCGAGGTGGAACTTGCCAAAAAACTTTCTTTATTTGAAAGCCGAAAAGTCGTTATTGAAGAAAAACCGGCTAAAAAAATTAAAAATCTAACCCCCATAATTTTGATAACAACTCTCATTATGATTATCCCATTTTCCGCTACGCTTTTTAATAAAAAAGAATCGGATAAACCAAAAGACGAAAGGATAATCGTTCCAACCGTCAACATATCCGGTTTTTTCTCTCATTCGGGTAAAACTTACATATACGACTGGCTTTTGCAGTCTTTCTATATATACGATAAAGATAAATTAGAAACCATAAAGAACTTCCCCACATCCGAAATAGCCACTATTGTAAAAGACGGCGGAGAAGGTTTTTTCTTTTTTATCACGGACAACTGGGAGGTTAAAAAAAGAACCAAATCGGGCTCTTACAATATAATATCGTCTACCAAACCTGCTCAAGCCCCCAAAGACATATGTTTCGACGGAATGTATGTATGGATGTTAACCGAAAACAACATAATCAAATCCATGAACGACGACAATCTTTCCCAAATATCCAGATACAATTTGCCTTATGACGACATAGAATACATAGGATGCGACGGATATGAGATTTATTATTACTCTAAATCAAAAATATACGCTTCGACAACCGAAAACCCATCCGTTATAACGAAAAAACTGATATCTCCGGACAAAAAAATTCTCTCTTTCGACTATAAAGGCAAAAAAATAAGATATATTTATCAAGAAAACTCCAACTCCATATACGGCGAGATAAAAACATACCCCTGAGATAAGATTAAATTAAATATGAAAAAATTTAAATATCTATTTATTTGTATTTTTAATACTTTCGTTTAACTCGTCTATCAGTTTTTTCATTGAAACTATATCCGATTTTAAAGCGGATATAATCGATTCTTTTTCTTTTAAAATAACTTTAAGGTTTTCCGATTCTTCGTTTGATTTCTTAAGATTTTCATCTAAAGATTTTTTTTCGTTTTCATAAAATCTTATATCGGCTTTTAATGCTAAAACCTGACTCTTTAAACCCTCTATTTCCTCGTTTTTGGACAACAACTCCGTCTTTACCTTTTCCATTTCCCTTTTAATTTTTAAAATTTCTTCTTCGGATGTTCTTTTCGCCTCTTCCAGTGATTTCTTATAACCCTCTGCAATTTCCTTTAACCTGTTTTCTTCTCTATTCAACTCCGATTTATATTTCTCTTCCATAACTCTTTTCTCATCGGCCATTTTTCTCTCATAATCCAATCTAAGACCGGCCGCAAATTCGTTCAACTCGGATATTTTCTTCTCATAAACCTTTATCATTTGAGAATAATTGTTTTCGATGGTTTTTATCTCGTCCCTAAATTTGTTTACAAGACCGGAAATTTCCTTTTCGTTTTCCTGCTCCAAATTTTTAATCTTTGCCAAAAGAGAATTTATTTCGTTTCTTTTAATTTCTATTTCTTTATCCTTAACGGCCAGGCTCTCTTTATAAGCCTCTTCCATTCTTTTAATATTCTCATCGTACTCGTCTTTAATAAACTTAATTTTCTCCTCGGACTCCGCCGATATCTGTTTTCTGATATCGTCGTAAATTTTCATCTTCTCGTTATCGAATTCGGCCTTTATCTTAAAAATCGAGTCTTTAAGAGAAGATATTTCTTTTTCTTTTTCCGCTAAAACAGAACCGAGCCTTTTGTTTTCCTCTTTTAAAGACGCTATCTCTTTAACCTTGCCTTCTATTATATCTTCATAACCGTTCTTAATATTTTCTCTTTCCTTATTCAGTTTCTGCTCGTAATTTTCCGCTTCTAATTTTAATTTTATCTCATACTCGTCTTTTTGTTGATTTAACTTAAACTCAAGCTCGTTGGTTTTAGATTTTAAAACGGATTCCAAATTTTTTATTTCGTCTCTTAAACCGTTTCTTTCCTCTTCTAATTTCTTAACGTTTTCGTTTAAAGTTTGAATATTTGAAGTTAAAAACTTAATCTCCTCGTTTTTAAGAGAAACCTCTTTTTTATGAGATTCGTTAATTTCTTTCAGCTTTTCCCCGTATTTTCCTCTCTCATGCTCTAAAGCTATTTTCAGTTTTGAAGCAAACTCTTTTTCTATTTCCGGTATCCTATTTTTATATGATTCTATTTCATTCAAAAGAGCTTTTATCTGCTCTTCTTTTTCTTGTTTTAATGCGTTTTTTTCAATGTTAAGAGTTTTTATAACATCTTCTAAATTGGAGATAAGCTCCTGGTATTTTTTAATCTCGACGTCCCTGTTTTTAATGGCCTCGTATAAAACCTTCAGCTCGCCTTCTTTGGAAGATAATTCCGTTCTTGTTTTTTCTATCTCCGAATCTTTTTCTTTAATCTTAACGTCGAGTTCGTACTCTTTATCTCTTAGTTTCTTCTCTTTTTCTTCAAGCTCCTTTTGAAAACTATCCTTAGCCCATTTTATAACCGCCTCTCTTTTCTTTAGTTCTTCTTCTATCTCGGCCTGTCTTTTCTCAAATTCTTTTATTCTTTCCTGATACGTTTTTTCCAAGTCCCCTTTTAACATATCGAACTCTTCTCTCATCTTATCCCTTTCCTGCTGAATCTTGACCGCGTATATTTTATCAAACTCCTGTTGTTTTAAAAGCTGCTCCTGTTTGGCCTGCCACAGCTCCGCCTCAACCTGAGCCCACCTGCTTTTCAACTCGTCCGCCCTTTTCTGATAATCCTCCAAAAGCTTTTGCTCTTTTGTTCTGTAAATCTCTTCGTATTTTGTCACTTTTTCTTCAAGCTCTCTTTCCCTGTCGCTTATCCTTTCAAGCTTGGATTTAAACTCCATCTCTAAAGATTTTCTTCTGGCTTCTATTTCCTCTTCGTTTGCCTTTATTATTCTCGCTATTTCCAGATTTTTGGATTCCACCTGTTTTTCAAGGAAGTTTATTTGAGAATTTTTATCGTGCAAATCCTGTTTTACCCTCAAAAGTTCGTCCGACATTCTTCTTATTTTATCCAGAGCCCATCTTAAAGCGCTTCTTGCTGTTTCTATATCTCCTAAGGCGTCTATATTTAAATCGTTTTCGTTAAAATTAACGTCTTTCATAAAATCTCCTTAAAATATCTTACTATATTCTAACCGAATGCTGTTTCATATTTGTTAAATTTTTTTTAACAAAATCCCCCCGTCTATGGAAAATTTGACAAAAGAGCAAAGTTTTTTTATCATTTAATTATCCCCAAAGTTTTGGGCATATCTTTAAAATTAACGAAGGAGTTAAAATGAGCGCTATGACCTTAGAAAAAGTATATCTCACACCAAACCAGGAAAAAGTGATAAAAGACAAATACCTTAGAGGCGATAAAACCGTAGAAGACCTTTTTTACAGGGTTTCTTTCAATATAGCTTTAAGCGAAATACTTTTCGAAAATAACATTGAAGATTATTTAAAAGATATTAACTACGAAATAATAAAATACGATTATAACGGCGTAAGTTCAAGACTTCTCCTTCTTCATAAAAATCTATACGAATCGGCCAAAAGAGAAGAAAATTTTCAGAAGTTCGTAAAAAACATATTAAACGCATACGAAAAAAATCCTAATTTAAAAGAAAAGGTCGATTCTAAAACCATGGATTTCTATAATATGATGGCAAAATTCGAGTTTTTGCCAAACTCCCCCACTCTTATGAACGCCGGCAGAGACCTCCAGCAACTCTCGGCATGCTATGTAATACCTGTGGAAGACTCTATGGAAGGAATATCCAAAGCCCTTTCCGCTCAAAGCATAATACAAAAATCCGGAGGAGGAACGGGGTTTTCTTTCGCAAGATTAAGGCCGAAAGGGGATGTTGTCAAAAAAACGAACGGCGTGGCATCCGGGGCGTTATCCTTTATGCAGTTATTCGACAAAATGACCGATGTGGTAAAACAGGGCGGGACAAGACGCGGCGCAAATATGGGAATCCTTCCTTACTGGCACCCTGAAATAGAAGAATTCATAACATTAAAATCCAAACCGGGAGTAATGGAAAATTTTAATCTGTCTGTAGCGATAGACGATAAATTTATGAAGGCGGTCGAAGCCAACGAAGATATAGAGTTATTAAACCCGAGGACAAAAGAAGTGGTATCCAAATTAAACGCAAAAAAACTTTTCAACAAACTGGTGGAATCCGCATGGGCTACCGGAGACCCAGGCATAATATTTATCGAAAGGATAAACAACACCAACTCAAACCCAACCCCCCATATAGGCGAGATAGAAGCCACAAATCCTTGCGGCGAACAGCCGCTTTTGGGCTGGGAAGCCTGCAATTTAGGCTCAATAAACCTTTCCAAGTTCGTAGAAGGCGAGATTATGAAAGGTAAAATAAACTGGGATAGGCTTGAAAAAACGGTTTATAACGCCGTTAGATTTTTAGACAACGTAATAGAAATAAATAACTATCCGTTGCCGGAAATAGAGCAGATGGCGAAATCCAATAGAAAAATAGGTCTTGGAGTAATGGGATGGGCCGAAACCTGCGTAAAATTGGGAGTGAGATACGACTCGGAAGAAGGGATAAAAAAAGCCAAAGAAGTTATGAAATTCGTACAGGAAAAAGCTTTCGAGGCATCCGAAAAATTGGCCCAGGAAAGAGGATGTTTTTATAACTGGAAGGGATCTATATACGATAAAGATTCCAGATACTTCAGGGGAAAATCTGGATATTTAAGAAACGCATCCAGAACCACCATAGCCCCCACGGGAACGATATCCATAGCCGCCGGTCTTCAGGGAAGCGGAATAGAACCTTTTTTTGCCATAGCTTACGTAAGATACACAGCAAAGGCTTTAGAGGCTATTAAAAACGGTAAAACCCCCGATTTGAAAGATTCATTTTACGAAATAAATCCGCTTTTCAAATCCATAGCCGAAGAGTATAATTATTTCGGTTTAACAAAAGAAGAATTATGGAAAAAGATAGACGAAAATCATAAAGCGGTAAGAGGAATAGACGCCATACCCAAAAAAATACAGGATATCTTTCCAACCGCTCACGATGTAACTTACGAATACCACATAAAAGCCCAGGCCGCTTTTCAGGAATATGTGGACAATGCGGTATCAAAAACGATAAATATGCCAAACTCCGCAAAAGTGGAAGACGTAAAAAATTCATACTTTCTTTCTTATAAATTGGGCTGCAAAGGGATAACGGTATATAGAGATGGATGTAAAGATTTTCAGGTTCTGAATATTAACGCTAAAACAGACAAACCGAAAAAGAAAAAACCGACCACATTCGGCGTATCTTCGGAGTATTACCAGATACAAACCGGATACGGCCCACTCCACATACACATAAATTTCACCGAAGAAAACGGGCCTTTTCAGGTTTTTACAAACCTTCCGCCGCTCGGTACCGAAATTAGCGGGCTTACGGCGCTTGTGGGAATTCTCCTTTCGAAATATCTCGAAAATAACGGCGACCCGATAAGAATATTAAAACACTTAAACTCGATTAAAGGGGATAAGCCTTTCGGCTTTGGAGAAAACAGAGTAAACTCCATACCACACGCCATAGCCATAGCCCTTAGAAACCATCTTAAGAAAAGAAAAATGATATCCGACGAAGATATCAACGGCCAAAAGCTTCAGTTATGGGAAGCATCAAAAACCCAGTACTGCCCTAAATGTTATTCATCAAATATAAGCTTTGAGTCGGGATGCTCCGGGCCGACATGTCATGACTGCGGATATTCCGAGTGCTCGTAAACCTGAAAGAAACTTTTGTTACTTAATGGCCTGTCAAGTCTTGACAAGTCAATAGTTTTCTGCTAACATATAAAAAGCAAAGTCTTTGGGTAGGCATAAGGCTTTGCGGAGTTGTCTTATTTAGAAGGCGGATGGAGAGGGTAGGAACGGGTGCATTTAAAGGGAGTGCGAAAAGTGTGAGGGAAGGTGGTGGCTTTTCGTACTCCCTTTTTCATTTATGGCATATGATTTAACGGCCCGTTTCCTTTACCTATATCCAGCGATTTTTTTATAGCCTTGTTTACGTAATTTATAGCGATTTCCACCGAATCGAGAACCTTTTTCCCTTTTGAAAGATTTGCGCATATTGCGGCGGAAAGCGTACATCCGGTGCCGTGGGTGTTTTTTGTATTTATTCTTCTGTTTTTGAAATAAAATATTTTTTTGCCGTCAAACAAAACGTCAATACAAACATCCCCTTCCATATGCCCCCCTTTTAAAAGAACGTTTTTAGGTCCCAACGCGAATATCTTTTTACAGACCGAGACAATATCTTCTAAATTCCTTATTTTCATATCCGCTATATAAGAAGCCTCGGGAATATTAGGCGTTACTATCAAAGAAAGAGGAAAAAGTTTTTTTATAATAAAGTTTATTGTCGATTTAGCGGAAAGAAAAGCGCCCTGTTTTGATATCATAACCGGATCTATGACCAGATTATTTAGCTTATGTTCCATTAGGCTTTCGTATATGACATCTGCGGTGACGATATCAGGTATCATGCCGGTTTTAACCGAATCGGGTTTTATGTCTTTCAAAACGGTGTTTATCTGTTTTTGAAAAAATTTCCTGCCGGCTGTTTTTATGCCGTTAACCTCGTAAGTATTTTGAGAAGTAAGCGCCGTTATCACCCCCATACCGTAAACCCTAAAAGCCGAAAAAGTTTTAATATCGGCTAAAATTCCCGCCCCGCCGGAGGGATCCACCCCCGCTATAGACAAAGCTATCGGCATTTTCATTTTACCTCCGATAACGCTTTCTTGCTATTTTTCATGGCGCAAAACCCTTCACCGCACATAGAACAATAATTCCCCTTCGAATTATTTAACTCGCAAAATCTTTTTCTGGCGTATTCGGGATTTATGGAAAGTTTAAACTGATCCTCCCATCTAAAATCTTTTCTCGCTTTAGACATTTTGTTATCCCTTTCGATATTTTTTTTAAAGCCTTTAGAGATATTTACCGCGTGCTTTACGAGATTAAAAACCACACATTCTTCGTTTATATCTTCTATAGTCGGAAGCCCTATATGCTCGCTCGGACCGACCGCGCATAAAAGAGAAACTCCGAAATACCCGGCCATAGCGCCGCCTATGGCGCCGTTAATATGGTCGTACCCCAACGCTATATCAGTCACAAGCGGACCTAAAAAATATAGCGGAGCGTCGTCGCAGTAATCCATGGCAAGCTTAACATTTTTTTCTATTTGACTTATCGGAACATGTCCGGGACCTTCTATCATCGTATAAACTCCTTTTTCTCTGGAATATCTGTTAAGCTCTCCTATTACTTTTAATTCAGAAATCTGAGCTTTATCGGTCGAATCGTATATGGAACCGGGCCTGAGACCGTCTCCTATGCTTATCGTTACATTATATTTTTTCAATATTTTTATTATTTCGTCGTAATACTCGTAAAAAGGATTTTCTTTGCCGGTTAAGCTCATATATCTGAGTATCAAAGATCCCCCTCTTGAAACAACTCCGGAAAGCCTGTTTTTAATATATACGATACTCTTTCTTAAAAGCCCGGCGTGAATCGTCATAAAATCTACGCCTTCTTCGCATTGTTTTTCTATGGTGTCCAGAATCAAATTTTTAGATAATTTTTTTATATCTTTTTCACTATCTATCATCGTATAAATCGGAACAGTCCCGAAAGGAACCGCGGACAACTCCAAAAGTTTTTTCCTTGTATCGTCTCTGCCAGTTCCGACCGACAGGTCCATAACGGTATCCGCGCCGTTTCTAACGGCGATTTCCAGTTTTTTTATTTCGTTTTTTAAATCCGATTTTTGAGGGCTTATTCCCAGATTCAAGTTATATTTGCATTTAAAATTTCTTCCGACTATAACGGGATTTATTTTCCTTTTTATGTTTTTAAGAACTGAAGCTCTTTGAGAATTTAATTCTTTTTTTATAAAATCTACGCTTCTCTCTTCAATTACGGATATTTGTTTTAAATCTTTTTGAGATATATAAATCATCTTTGCCTCCGTTTTTCCGGAGGGATGATTTAATATGTTTGGTTATAGATTTTATGTTTAAAAGATTTGTTTTAAATCTTAATTTCATTTTCATCATATCCCTCCGCCGGTATTATCCGGTTCAGGTTCAAAGGGTTTAAGGATTAATCCTTATCTCAGCCGGTACCAAACCAGCACCCCTTCATTTAAATTATACACAATTTATAAATAAGTTTTAATTAGATATTGGGAATCAAAAGAATTAAAAGAATTTTTTTTAAGATAATTAAGATTTAAATCTTTATTTTAATCAACTCAATAAATCTTGAAAATTGCATTAAAAAGTTATAAAGCATTTTATCATAATCTTTACAAGCAAAAGTTGCACAAATTTGATCTGAAGAAATAGTTTTTATACTTTTAAAACCTTTTTCCTCTACAAACAAAAAATTCTCGCCATACTCTTTAATAAGAATTGAAAAGATTTCTTTAATTTCATCGGATGGCTTAAAAAGACTGATACCAGTAGAGTAAAATTTAATTAAGACAAATTGAGTATCAAGATTCAATTTAGATGAAAGTATAGCAATAATCTCTATATCTCCATCTTTATTTTTCTTAATGTTAAAAATAGTATCATTTATCCTCGTTTGTAAATTTACCTCTTTTTTAGGGATAAAGCCTTTTGATTTTAATATTTCAATATCAATTTTCAACTTCTCGTTATTTGAAAATGCAAATCTTATTAAATCCAGGTCAATAATTGAATAAAAATTTAGTTCAACTAAAAACAATCCAGAAAATAATAAAAACAAAGATAAAATAATTTTGTAAAAGGAGACAATCTCTCCTCTATAGAAATAATAATAACAAGCAGTTGAAATATATATTATTCCTACTAAGGATAAAATTACCCCTAATATCATACCTATTTCTTTTATAAAGTTAGAAATATAAAAACTTCTTAATGTTTTATTCTCTTCCAAAAACTCAGAAAATATTCCAGTTAACACACCAATAGCTATAATACTTAATCCAATAATCAAAATATA
Source organism: Elusimicrobium minutum (assembly GCA_020723765.1). Lineage (GTDB taxonomy): Bacteria > Elusimicrobiota > Elusimicrobia > Elusimicrobiales > UBA9959 > JAAYVG01. Next base: position 37,826 of record DYIF01000013.1, on the reverse strand, counting down.
TGATAAAATATTCCTCCATTTTTCACTTATATAATCTGAAAAATTATCAAATTCTACAAGTGCAATAATGATTATAGTTCCTATTTGAATAATATAATTAGCTAAAAACTTAAATCTATTTGATAAAAATATTTAGAGAAAATTTAAATATTAATCCTCTGTAAAAAATTAAAAATATAACCAATAAAAATAATACCAACTGAAACTATAACAAAAAAGATAATTATAAGCTCAGTTTTTATAACCCTTCTCAAGAAAATAGCCTCCGGCAAACTTAATGCACTTGTAGCCATCATAAAAGACAAAGCTGTTCCCAATGGTAATCCCTTTGTAAATAAAACATAAGCTATTGGAAGTATTGAGGCGCAACTACCGTATAAAGGAACTCCAAGAATGGTCGCTATGGGGACATCGAAAATCCCGGCATATGCAATTATTCTTTCTATTTTTTCTCGCGGAACATAACCATGAATAATAGCACCTATAAATACAGACACGATTATCCATAACCATAATTTTTTTATTATCTCAACGCTTTCCGATATCCCATATTTAATTCTTGAATATAAATTTTTAAATTCATTCTCGGCACACTCTTGATTTATCTTTGAATTGATATCCGTTACTACATATTTTCTGAAATCTATTTTGTCTATAACAATACCGCACACAACACCTAACAAAATTCCATTCAAAACATATAAAAATGTTATCTTATATCCAAAGAAACCAAACATTAAAACGACCAGATACTCATTTACTAAAGGCGATGTTATAAGAAAAGAGAAAGAGACTCCAAGAGGAATTTCACTCTTTATAAGCCCTATGAAGATTGGCAAAGAAGAACAGGAACAAAAAGGAGTAACAGCCCCCAAAAAAGAAGCCCAAAAATATGTTTTAATACCGCTATTTTTAAGATAAGATTCTATTTTTTCCTTTGAAATAAAACTTCTTAAGAAGCCAAGTATTGATATAAAGAAAAAAAGCATCAAAAATATTTTGATAGAATCGTATAAGAAAAAACTAATAATCTCGTATATTGGGGTTCCTTTTTCCATATTAAAAATATTTTATTAAATTAAAATTAATTAAAATATTACAAATCATTTAGCAACAATTTTTTTTACCGCAACCGCAATCTTTTTTAGACTTCTCTTCGAGCTTTGAATCTATTTTGGATATTATTTTCTTAATAAATCCCTTTTCCTCTATTAAAATGGCATCACAACATATTTTTTCAGGATCAGAAGATACCCTAAAACAACCAGGGCATATATATTTTGCACTGGTAGCCAATCTCCTGAGTTCATCAATATTTTTCTCATTAGCCAGCTCGCAAAGAGTTTTTTGACTTTTCATAACATCCTCCTTACTATAAAGACTCCTTTCTTTTAAGATAAATATAATACGCAGCAGGATAAACAATAAGCTCTAAAATAAAACTTGTAAAAAGGCCTCCTATCATAGGCGCTGCTATTCTCTTCATAACATCGCTGCCAGTTCCCATAGACCACATTATTGGTATAAGCCCCATAAAAGCTGCTGTAACAGTCATCAACTTTGGTCTTACTCTCTTTACGGCTCCATAATATATAGCTTCTTTTAAATCTTCTGATGTCAAAATATTTTTTTTAGCCTTAATTTCTCTATACGACATATCTAAGTATAACAGCATAAATATTCCAGTCTCAGCATCAAGTCCGGCCAAAGCAATTACCCCAACCCAAACCGCAATAGATAAATTATAATCAAGTATATAAATAAACCAAAAAGCTCCTATTAAAGAAAAAGGTAGTGCTGATAAAATTAGAAATGTTTTAAAAAAACTCCTAGTATTTGCATATATTAGTAAAAAAATAGTGAATATAACTATAGGAACTATTATATTCATTCTTTCTTTAACTCTTATCATATTTTCATATTGACCACTGTAAATAAGATAATATCCTTGCGGGATAACTATATTATCGTTTATGTATCTTTTCAGCTTTTCCACATACCCACCAATATCTTTATCTTCACAATCTATGTAAATATAACTTGCATAAAAACCATTTTCATCTCTTATCATAGAAGGACCCTTTGCAAACTTTACATTAGCAAGTTGATGTAAAGGGATATGTAAATCTTCTCTTACTGTTATGATGGTATTTTTTATATCAGATATCGTCTCTCTAAAATCTCTACGATATCTAAGCGTAACTGGATATCTCTCCCTACCTTCCACTATATAAGTAACCGGCATAGCACCGATAGTGTTCGAAAGTATATCCTGAAAATCTGCAATATTAAGTCCATACCTACTTAAGTTTTCTCTTATCGGATCTATTTCTATAAAATAACCTTCTCCTATTCTTTCCGCATAAACAGATCTTGTATTTTCAAACCCTTTGAGTATATTTTCTATCTTAACAGCTATTTCCTGAGTTTTATTTATATCGCCGCCTATAACTTTTATGCCTATTGGAGTTCTAATTCCGGTTGTAAGCATATCTATTCTGCCTTTTATTGGCATTGTCCATGCATTTGCAAATCCTGGTATTTTTAAATACTTATCCATCTCAGCTACCAATTCATCATATGTGATTCTATCATACCATATATGTCTTAAAATCTTTTTTAAAAAGTTTGGGGCGATATCAGAATACCACCTTTTCTTCTCCCTCCACTCTTCATATGGTTTTAAAACAATAGTAGTTTCTATCATAGAAAGTGGAGCAGGATCTGTGGCAGTATTGGCTCTACCAGCCTTGCCATAAACAGTTAAAACCTCAGGAAAAGATTTAATAATTTTATTTTGAATTTTTAATATCCTTTTTGCCTCTTCTATAGAAATACCAGGAAGAGTTGTAGGCATATAAAGTATAGTTCCTTCCGCCAAAGGTGGCATAAACTCGCTTCCTAACTTAACAAAAATAGGAACAGTTACTATTACGAATAAAAAAGCTGCCAATATTACTTTTTTGGAATTTTCAATAACAAAACGACAAACCGGACCATAGAGTTTAAAAAGGATTTTACTGATTGGATGATTTTCTTCTTTATAATATTTGCCAACCAAAAAATAATTTAAAACCAAAGAAAAGATTTTTGGTTTTAAATTAAAATAATCTGTTCTTGAAAAAGCTAATCTTAATGCTGGGTCTAAAGTTAAAGCCAAAAAAGCCGCAGATAGCATCACCAAAGTCTTAGTCCAAGCCAAAGGAGAAAAAAGTTTTCCTTCTTGGTCTGTTAAGGCAAATATCGGAATAAAAGAAACAGCAATTACAAGAAGTGAAAAAAACACAGAAGGAATAACTTCTTTTATTGCAGATATCCTTACCTCATAAAAATCTTCTTTACGACCGTTTTCATTCCATAATTCCAATTTTTTATAAGCATTTTCCACTTCTATAATTACCCCGTCAACCAAAACTCCTATGGAAATAGCTATGCCAGATATAGACATTATATTGGAATTTATTTTCAAAATATACATTAAAATGAAACAAATGAATATACTTACTGGAATTGTAATTATTGCGACCAAAGCGCTTGGAATGTGCCATAGGAAAATTAATATAACCAAACTAACTATCAGTATTTCCTCTTTCAATTGCTTCTTTAATGTATTTATTGCTCTGTGTATTAGATCTGAGCGGTCGTAAACAGTAATTATTTCCATTCCATCAGGAAGACTTTCCTTAATATCTTTTATTTTTTCTTTAACTTTTTCTATAACTTTAAGAACATTTTCATTATGTCTTGCAACTATTATACCGCTAACATAATCCCCATACCCGTTAAAATCTCCCACACCTCTTCTAATTTGTGGACCGGTTGTTATCGTGGCAACATCTCCTAATTTAACCGGAATACTATCGTAAGATTTTAAAACTATATTTTTTATATCAGCTATTCCTTTTAAATATCCATTTACTTTAACCATATATTCAAATCCAGAATACTCCAATATTCTAGCATCCGACTCGTTATTTGAATTTCTAACAGCATTTATTATATCTTGAATGGAGATTTTGTAAATTAAAAGCTTATTGGGATCTATTTGTATCTGATACTCCTTAGATTGTCCACCTATTGTCGCCACTTCGCTAACCCCTTCCACTGATTGAATTTGATATTTTATATTAAAATCATGAAAAGATCTTAATTCTTCTGTCGATCTTTTCCCACTTTTATCAATCAAAACGTATTGGAAAACCCATCCCACTCCAGTAGCATCAGGACCTAAAGATATTTTGGCATCTGGTGGAAGTTGTTGTTTTATCTTATCCATATATTCTAAAACCCTACTTCTTGCCCAGTAGATATCGGTCTTATCTTCAAATATGAGATATACAAAAGAATAACCGTAATCTGAAAACCCTCTTATAGTTTTAACTTTGGGAATTCCTAAAAGATTTGTTATCAAAGGATATGTTATTTGATCATCTATTATCTTTGGACTCTTATTCCAATTTATATAAACAATAACTTGAGTATCGGAAAGATCTGGGATAGCATCCACAGGTATGTTTTTTAAAATATTTACGCTCAATATTGTTAAAAACACAAAAAAAGATATTATTAAGAATCTATATTTCCCAGAAAAATCTATAATTTTATTCAACATAAATCCTCTCAATGGGAATGGGAGTTAATAGCTCCTTTTAATCTCGTTTCGGAATCTATCAAAAAATTAGGGGAAGAAACTATTTCTTCCCCTTCTACCAAACCTTCTATTACCTCTGTATACTCACTATTAGATAAACCAGTTTTAATCATTCTCATTTTATATGAATCTTTAGATTTAACATATACCACATCTTCATCGCCATATTCTATATACGAATCTTTGGGAATTAGGATTTTTTGCCCTAAATTTTTTTTCAATCTTGATTCTACATACATTCCATGTTTTAAAGTCATATCTTTATTTCTAAATTTAGCTATAACTCTTATTTTTCTGTTTTGGTCAACCAAATTAGATATGGATATAACCTCTCCGGAAAATTTAAAATTATTAGATTGATAAAACTCCACAATATCCCCTCTCTTAATACTATTTGCATAAGCCTCATCAAGATATACTGCTACAAACATAATTTTATCTGGAAAAACAAGTCCCTTATATCCGTTATCTATGAACTCAATAATACTTTTTTCGTCAAGGCCATAATTTGTCGTTTTTATAATTATAGAATTAAGTATATCTTTTATTCTTTGTTTTTCGGAGTCTGATATTGTATTATAAAGCTCCAAATTATATTTGTATTCTTCAATCATTCCATAAAGCTCTTTATCATATAACACGATTCCTGGCATAACTATGTCAAAAATAAATTCTTTATTAATAACTTTTGATGTTTTTATTCCTAACATATCAGAAATATTTTCTTTTATACTTATAGTTTTTACATCCTCTTCTGTTTCAACATGTTTTTTATCGCTTTCCATTAAAACTAAATCCATCTTACATATTGGGCATGTACCGGGTTTATCAGATGTATAAGAGGGATGCATAGGACAATAATAAACTTTATTATTATTTGGATTAGAATATAAAACAAAATTATTCAAAAAAAATGAAACTAAAAATACAAATTTCATAACTTCCTCCCAATAATTTCTTTCAGTTTAGCTCTTTCTTTATAAAAGTTAGTTAAGTAATTATAATAACCTATTTTGATTTCTAAATATCTTTTAAAACTTTTCATTAAATCCTCAATACTCTTCTCTCCTTTTTGATAATAGGAAAGAGAAAGATTGAATTCCGCCTCAGATTTTGTTAGTAAGATTTCTTTATAATAATGAAAAAGATTATAATAATTATCGAGGTTAAAAATAATTTCTCTTAAAAGATATTCTTTTTCTAATAGATTCTTTTTATAACCTTCCATAGCTGCTTCCTTTTGAAGTTTATTTTCTTCAATATAACTTCTGTTTTTGTTTAAAAACAATGGAATATCCAATCCCAAGATAATATCATAAGAAGAAGGTCTTATCCTTTTTCTATAACCTATCATAAAATTAGGGATATAAGAGATTTTAGATATACTCAAATCAACATCAGCCAACTGAACTTCTTTTTGAGACATTTGGATATCTGGATTAGAGCCCACATCCAAAAAGAATCTATCTTTGTCGTAATCAACTTCAATATCTTGTGTTACTTCACTGGAAAATGTGACATCATAATCCCCGGAATAAGAAGCAAGTTTTGTTAAATAAATTTTTTCTTGAACCTCTATTTCTTTTAAATCCTTTAATATCATAGAATATTCTAATTCAGTCTTTAAAATATCCAGAGAATTGCTATCTGGAGCGTTTTTTAAAATCATTAAAAGCGTATTTAAAACATCTAGTATTTCGGAAAAAATTTTTTTCTTGTTTAATATAAAAATATAATCGTAATAAACCATTTCAACTTCTGCTAAAATCTTATTTTTAATCGATTCATATCGGTATCTGCTTATATCGTATTCTAAAATCGAATTTTTTTTATATTTGCTCAACCTTAATGGATTTTCAAAGATTTGGCTTATATACCAACTTTCTTCCTGATCCTTTCCGATATACATTTTTTCTATTTCCAAAGAAGGATTTTGCAAAAGATAAGAACGCGAAATTTTAGATTTATACGACTCATACATTTTCCTATAGTAATTGATTTCCGGATTTTTCTCCTCGACAGTTTTTAAATATTCTTCTATGATATATTCCTTTGCAGAAGCAGATGAAAAAGAGCAGAAGAAAAAATATACTCCTATAGTGTATATAATTTTATTCATACAAATATTATAGCAGAAACATTTATACAAGTATACTCCCAATTAGTATATTAAACTAAAAAAAAGATTGTGATTTATTTTTTAAAATTGGCTATCTCGTATATTTGGCGTAAATTAAGGCACCGTCTCTGAGCATGTTTATAACGTCCCCGCTGACTTTGTAATCAAACGCCATACATCCCCAGCTTCTTCCGGGCTTAACGTTGCCTTCTTTGACATAAGGCGAAGGGTGAATCACTATCGCTCTTTTATAAACGTTGGAATTTGTGGAGCTTAAACCGTGAAGCCTTAAAGACCGGCCGTATTTGCCTCTGTAAATCTCTCCCGTTTTATAAACTCCCAAAGAAGAGGCTTTTGAGTTTGGAACGTTACTGAAATAAGTGGCGTAACCGTCGTTGTCTCTATCCGATCCCGAACCGTGGGCCACATGATAGGCGGCATTCACCTCGCCGGTTCTCAAATTTATTATATAAAACCTAGATCTTGCGGAATGTTTTGAATATTCCAAAACTGCCATAAATCTTTTATTGCCGAACTTTCCCGAATTTGAGTTAAAATAATTTAAAGCTTCCTGCAAAACCCCCGAATTTGCTCCTGCGGCTTTGGCCACGTCGTATTTTATTTTGCTTGTTCCGGAGGAGTTATTGTAGGAGTTTTCTCTTTGAGAAGAAGAGCTCCCGTAATAATAATTCAAAGCGTCCTGATAATCCGAACTTATAGCATAGGTTATCTGCGACGGAAAGAAAGAATTCAATACCTTCGCAAAATAATATCTAATACCGGATATCTTATCGTTTAGCGAAGTTTGTTTTTTATCGTCTTTTTTATTTTTTTCCATGGCATCTTTATCGTAATAATAATAAAAATTTTCATACTCGTCGAAATCTTTAAATTTATAATACTGATCGCTAACGTTGGCCCAGTAAGCTATTTCTTCGTCTGTGTATTCGCTATCGTCTTTTAAAGACTCTCCAAAATCGACCGCCTCTCCGGCCGGCTCAAACTCTAAGTCTCCATCCTCTCCCAGCTTTGCGCCGAGGCTTTTATCGGAGATGACGCTTTTTACAAATTCGTCCGACAAAAACTCTTGATTTACGCCTTTTTTCCCTTCTATCGAAAAACCGACTCCAGGAGTTTTTTTGCTCTTTATCTCATCCTTAGATACCGATATCTCTTTACTTTCTTTAGATTCGTTAAGATACTCTTCAACCCTGGAGGCTTTTTGAGAATAAACGGAAAGAGTTAAAGTTATTAAAAAACCCATTAAAACTAAAATACCCCTCTTCATAACTCCTCCTGTTTATTTTTTAGCATAAACCTAATTAATATATAAGTGAATAAAGCCCCAAAGTCAATAGGACCAAAGACCTAACAAATCTTTATAATATTTTTATTTTGGATAAATTCCCCTCTGTTTCTTTTTTCGTTCAGTAAAAGATGAGAATCCAAGTCGCAGAAGTCAAAACATCCCAAACCGCATGCCAGATGTACGCTTTGTTTTATCCCCAAACTCGATTCACTCATACATCCTATCATAAGCTTTATATCGTTAGCACGGGCGAGTTGTATTATTGAAAGGGCGTTAGAAAATCCCATTTTCATAATTTTTATATTTATAAAATCGCACGCTTCTTTTTTTATTAAATTGACGGCATCGTCGATAGTTTTAACCGACTCGTCGGCCGCTACTGGATACGGAGACTTAAATCTTACATATCTAAGCCCTTTTATATCATTTCTATCCACCGGTTGTTCATAAACCGAAATATCTATCCCTCTGGAATAAAGTTTTTTGGCGAAATAAACGGCTTGTTTCGGGGTGTATCCCGTATTTGCGTCCACTATGTATTTCATTCCTTTTGTTTTTTTATAAATCTCCGCCATTATTTCGATATCTTTATCAACGTTTTCTCCCACTTTTATTTTTAAAATCTTAAAACCTTCTTTTTTTATATTAGCAGCTTCTAAAACCATATCCTTAATATTCGAAATAACTACGGTTTTATCCGTTTCTATCTCCTTTTTTACCCCTCCCAAAAAATTCCAGACCTTTATCCCCGACTCCTTACACAAAGCCTCCAAAATGGAAAACTCCAAAGCGGCTTTCAAACTAGGAGAATCGACGCTGGATTTTAAATCGTTAAAAACATTGCCGTAGCGTTTTATGTCTTTGCCTGCCAAAACACCTCTCGCTTTATCCGCGACACTCATAACGGTATCCGAGTTTTCCCCGCAAACTCTAAAAGACGGAGAAGCTTCGGCTTTTGAGATGATGCCGTTTGAGGTTATTAGTTCTACTTCCACGTTAAACGCTTCGGTTCTTACCGAATTTGTTATATGAAACGGCTTTTTATATTCGTATTTTTTGACCGAAAATTTTATATCTTTTATTTTTATCATAAAATCCTATTTAAAATTATACAAGTTTTTAATAATTTTATATCATTTAATTATATAACATTCCTCATTTAGGAGCTTTTATGATAACATACAAAAAAGCCGGAGTTGACATAAAAACATCTGACAAATTTACGGAATTTTTGGAAAAAAAATCCAAAGCGATAGGCGGATTCGCCGGTTTATTCGACATAAAAAAATACGGAGCCGACTATTCGCTTGTGGCATCCACCGACGGCATAGGGACAAAACTTAAATTGGCTTTTCTTTTAAACAAACACGATACCATAGGCATAGACCTCGTAGCGATGTGCGTAAACGATCTTATATGTTGCGGGGCAAAACCGCTTTTCTTTTTAGATTACTACGCCACAGCCGGCCTTGAGCTTGAAAAATCGAAAAAGATAATAGAAGGGATAATCGAAGGTTGCAAACAATCCGATATGATTCTTCTGGGAGGAGAAACCGCCGAGATGCCCGGATTTTATTCGAAAGGAGAATACGACTTAGCCGGTTTTGCCGTAGGCATAGTAAAAAATTCCGAAATAATAGACGGGCGGAAGGTAAAACCGGGAGATACGATAATTGGAATTAAATCGAGCGGTTTCCATTCAAACGGATATTCTTTAATAAGAAAAGTATTGGAAGAAAAAAAGCTTTTAAAAAAATACGCGAGAGAACTTCTAACTCCCACGATAATATACGTAAAAACCGTAGAAAAAATAAAAATAGCTTTAAAAAAACGCAACTCCGAAATACTCTCCATAGCACATATTACGGGCAGCGGTATCGAAGGGAACCTGGAAAGGGTAATACCTAAAAATGTAGACTGCGTTATAAACAAAAATATGTGGAAAATCCCAAAAATAATGAGCGATATACAAAAGATTGGAAATATTAGCGAAAAAGAAATGTTTTCCACTTTTAATATGGGGATAGGAATGATTATAATAGTAAAAGATAAAGACGTTCAAACCGTATTAAAAAACGAGCCGAAATCCATGGTAATAGGAAAAGTCGAGAAGGGAAGCGGAAAAGTCGTAATAAATTGACGGGAGAGGAATATGAAAATTTTATTTTTGATATGGCTTATTTTTTCGCAATCTTTTATTCTAAACTCTCAGGATAAAAAAGAAGAAAACCAAAATCCTTATAAAAAACTTGTAATAGCGGCATGGAGATTGTCCTCCAGAATAAGCCCAAATCCAATCAAACTCAACTACGTATTTGACAATTCTTTTTTTAAATCGTTAACGGAAGAAAAGACGATCGAGGTATTAAAAAAAATTCATTCGGAAAACGGAGAAGTGGTAAACGTAACATCCGTTACTTATCATTCTAACGTATGGGGAGATTTTTTCTTCCATACCGATAAAGATTATATAATACCGGTTACCATAACCATAAACGATAGCGGAAAAATAGTGGGTGTTTTTTTCAGGCCTTCGTTTAAAAAAACCGCTTTCCTGGAAGACATAACGAAGAAATTTGAAGCGTTAAACTGCGAAAAAAAAGGACTTTTGATAAAGAAACTGGGCTCTATAGAAGATAACGTCTATGCGTTAAACGAAAAAGAAATATTCCCTATGGGGTCGGCTTTTAAGCTATACATACTTGCGTATATGGTCGAAAACGACGTTAAATGGGATAAAGTCGTTAAAATCAAAGAATCCGACTATTCCCTTCCTACAGGCAAAATGCACTTATATCCCAAAGGCGCGCCGATAACGCTGTTCTCGCTGGCCGAAGCGATGATATCTCAAAGCGACAATACTGCGACCGATATTTTAATCGAAAATTTAGGAAGAGAAAATATCGAAAATTTCATGAAAGAACATAATTCAAAACCCGAATTAAACATCCCTTTTTTGAAAACCGCGGAGATGTTTAAAATAAAATCATCGACACAAATCGCTGAAAACTATATTAAAGCGGACACGAAAGAAAAAAGAAAAATTCTGGAAAAAATAAAAGAGACCAGACCGGACATAAAGAAATTATTAAACATATCTTCGCCGTATAAACCGTATAACATAGAATGGTTTGCTTCTCCGTCGGATATATGTTCATTGATGGATTATTTCAAAACCAAAAATAACGTTTACTCAAACGCCATACTTTCCATAAACCCGGGGCTCGACACTAAAACCGGAGAATACGCTTTTGCCGGATATAAAGGCGGAAGCGAAAGCGGAGTTTTAAGCATGAACTGGCTTTTGAAAACTAAAAACCAAACATATTACTGCGTATCTTCTTTTGCTTCCGATGAAAAGCAAAACATAGACGAAAAAACTTATTTTTCCGTAATGCAGGAAATTTTAAACGTTCTTTCTACAAAATAGCGCTCTAAAGCCTAAAAACTATTTTAAGGGAGGAGATATGAATATTGCAGTGTTCGCATCCGGTAACGGAAGCAATTTTAAAAATTTATCGGAGCTCAAAAAAATAGGGTATTTAAAACCGGAAATAAAAATTTTAGTAACCAATAAAGAGTGTAAGGCGATAGAAATAGCCGAAAATTACGGAATAAAACATAAAACATTAAAACCTTCGGAGTTTAGAAGCAAAGAACATTATTCGGACGCTTTAATAAAAGAAATGGAAGAAAACAAAATAGAACTTATAGTTTTGGCAGGATACTTATTAAAGCTTCCGGATAAATTAATAGAAAAATATTACGGCAAAATAATAAACATTCATCCCGCTCTTCTGCCGTCTTTCGGCGGAAAAGGGTTTTACGGAGAAAACGTTCACAAAAGCGTAATAGAAAGGGGATGTAAGATAAGCGGGATAACGATACACTTTGTAGATTCCAAATACGATAACGGGCCTATAATACTCCAAAAGACCGTAAATATATCAAACGAGGAAACGGTCGAAAGTTTATCCTCGAAAATACACTCGCTGGAATACTTTTACTATCCGTACGTAATAAACTTGATATCTGAAAATATAATAAAACTCGAAAAAGACAATGTGGTGATAACCGATAAAAAATCTTCGTCAAAACACGCCCTTATATCGGTATCGGACAAAGAAGGAATAGTGGAAACTGCAAAAAAATTAAACGAAAAAGGATTTCTTATAATATCCACCGGCGGAACATATAAGACGCTTATCGAAAACAATATAAAAGCCGTAAACATCGATTTTGTAACAGGTTTTCCCGAGATATTAGACGGAAGGGTTAAGACTCTTAACAACACGATATTCGGTGGAATTCTGGGAATAAGGAACAACTCCGAACACTTAAGACAAATGAACGAAAACTTTATCCCGAACATAGATTTGATAATATCGAATCTTTATCCTTTCAAAGAAGCGGCTAAAAAATATGAATGCTTCGAACCTGAGCTTATAGAAAACATAGACATCGGAGGAGTTTCTTTAATAAGAGGAGCGGCAAAAAATTGGGAAAACGTTTTAATACTAACCGACAAAAAAGACTACGAAAGGCTACTAAAAGAAATAGATTCGCCTTCAGAGGATTTCAAAAAAGAACTTATGATAAAAGCTTTTAAACATACGAGCGACTACGATAAAGCCATATACGAAAAATTGTCCGATTACAAAGAATATTCCATAAACCTTAAAAAAGTTTACGATTTAAGATACGGAGAAAACCCGCATCAAAAGTCTTCATTATATACTCTTTCTGATAAACCGCCTTTCGAACAAATATGGGGCAAAGAATTGTCTTACAACAATATTCTGGATTTATACGGAAGCTGGCAGGCGGTATGCGACTTTCAAGATCCGGCATGCGTAATATTTAAACATGTAACTCCATGCGGTATAGCCATGGATAACGACCTTACCGTAGCGTTTGAAAAGGCTTACGCTTCGGATCCATTATCTGCGTTTGGAGGCGTTATAGCTTTAAACAAAAAGGTAAATAAAAAAATAGCCGAATATTTAAGCGATAAATTTGTGGAAATAATATCCGCGCCTGATTTTGACGAGGAAGCGGCGGAGGTTTTTAAAAAGAAAAAAAATTTAAGAATAGTCAAATGGAACAAAGACATAAGGAATTTTAAGCTGTACAAGTCCATGGGCGAAGAGTTTTTAATATCGGACCCGGATAACATAGTATTATCGGACAAATGGGAAGAGGTATGCGGAGAGGTTAGCAAAGAACAGAAAAAAGCGCTCGTATTTGCGTTTACCTGCGTAAAACACGTCAAATCCAACGCCATAGTTTTAACCACCCAAAACTCGACGGTAGGAATAGGAGCCGGACAGATGTCCAGAGTGGACGCGGTAACTATGGCGGAATACAAATACAAAGAATATCTTAAAAATAACCCGAAGCCCGATTTTATAGTAATGGGCTCCGACGCCTTTTTTCCTTTTCCCGACTCTATAATAAAAGCGAAAGAAATAGGAGTCAAAGCCGTAATACAACCCGGAGGTTCGATAAGAGATAAAGAGGTAATAGAAAAAGCCAGAGAACTTGGAATCAAAATGGTATTGACCGGAGTAAGACATTTTAAGCACTAATAAAAATTTTTTTTGTTATAATATAGTTTAGGTTAGGGAAATATGAATTGCAATATTTTAATAGTGGACGACGATAAGTCCTTTTTGGAACTGCTTTCGAGATTTTTTAAAAATAAAAATTTTATCGTTTATTCCGCGGAAAACGTAAAAGAAGCTTTAAAAATAATTTCTACCAAAAAGGTAGATATAATTTTAAGCGATGTGGAGATTCCCGGGATAAACGGATACGAGTTCTTAAAGGAACTAAAACAGTCCGGCAAATACCACGATATCCCTTTCGTATTAATGTCCGGTAAAAAAATAACCGAGATAGATCTATTGGAGGGTTATGAAAAAGGTACCGACGATTATCTTATTAAACCTTTTTCATTCCATGTTATGTTTGCGAAAATCAAGACCATATTAAAAAATAAAAAATTGTGCGCCGAGACCAGGCCGATAAAGATATCCAACTTAGAAATACATGAAGAATCTAAAAAAGTAATATGCTCAAAAAAAGAAGTAAAACTTACCAAAAAAGAGTACGAGCTTCTTCTGGTGCTTTCAAAAAATAAAAACAAAGTTTTTTCTCAGGAGCAGCTGCTAAATTTGGTCTGGGATAAAAACTACTCCGATCCCCATACGGTAGAAACGCACATATCGAGTTTAAGAAAAAAATTGAAATGCATATCAAAAAAAATAAAAAACGTTTCGGGCTACGGCTATAAACTGGAGGATTAGTGAAAGAATCTGAAAGAATTTTCAAACAATACCTGCTTTCAAAAAACCCGGATTTTAACCAGATATCCAAAGAAATCTTAGATATAATCAAAAAAAAGACCTCAAGCGAAGCGGGATTTGTAGGATATATAGACGAAAAAACAAACAAATTAATAGTACCCACCCTTACCGACGAGGTATGGGAAATATGTAAGATTAAAGAAAAAAAATTATGTTTCGACATAAAAGACAATCTATTCGGCATAGCCATAAAAACCGGAAAGCCGGTTGTATCTAACGATCTATCCATAGACGATAGAGCGAAGGGAACTCCGCGAGGACACATAAAAATCAAAAGATTTTTGGGAATTCCGTCCTTAATTAAAGGCAAAGTAAACGGCATTCTCGCGGTAGCCAACAAAAAAACGGATTATACGGAAAAAGAAATAGAAATAATATCCGAGTTTGCCGATGTTTACGCCGCGATAATATATCATCTTATTAAAGTAAAAGAAACCGAAGAATACAACAAAATGATAAACACTCTTATAGAAAACGCAAGAGATATAATATACGTAATTAAAAAAGACGGAACGATAGAATACATTAATTCGAGAGTTAAAGATTACGGATACAAAAAAGAAGACCTTATAGGTCACAACGCTTTCGATTTTGTAGCCATAGAATACGCGGAATACGTTTTATCGGCTTTTAACAAAGCATTTAAAACCGGCAAAACACTCGACGTTTTAAAATATAAACTTAAAAAGAAAGACGGAACCACGTTCGACGTAGACCAGAAATCCGAAGTGATATTAAGCGATAGCGAACCGAAAATAGTCGGAACCATAAGAGACGTAACCAAAGAAAGAGCGATGGAAAAAGAATTAAAAGAATCGAACGAACTATTCGAAAAAATTTTCAACTCGGCAAAAGACGCCATATACATCAAAGATTTATCGGGGAATTACGTAAAAGTAAATAAGGCCTGCGCCAGGATATTCGATTTAACCCCGGAAGAAATGCTTAAAAGAAACGACAAAGAGCTGTTCGGGCTAAAACCGGCGGAGGAAATACACGAACAAGACTCCAGAGTCTTCGGAGGAAAAACCTTAACCACCACAACCGAAAGAATCATAAACGGCAAAAAATTCATTTTAAACTCGATTAAAATACCTCTTAAAGACCACGAAGGAAAGATAAAATATCTACTCGGAATATCCAGAGACATAACTCGAATAAAAAAATTGGAAAGAGAAATCACTCTGGTTAAAGCTAAGGAAAACATAGAAAAAGCCTCTTCCCAGTTTTCTCACGACTTAAACAACATTCTCTCCATAATAACCGGATACACCTCGCTAATAGAAGAGGAAATACTAAAAAGCAAAGGAATGCTTAAAGAAATAAAAGAAATAAAAAAATCCGTCAAAAAAATCATTTCGGTAACAAAGCAATTCAGAAAAAAAGCGCCTTCGGTGATAAAAAAATAATTAATATTTATTTGATTAATTTTTGAATTTTTTTTGAACTTTATTGCATAGAATATATTTGTAGGAAATGTTCTCTATAAAGATTTATAAATTTAAACCCGGTGTTACATCTGCACCCCCCTAAACCCCCTAAATCCCCAAATCCCTAACCATAGAGTAACGCCGGGTTTTCTTTTTTTATACCGGCAAATTAAATGAATTCCTTGTCCCCTCTCTTTCTCAACGAATGGTCCAAAACCCTTTTTCTAAGCCTTATGCTTTTGGGAGTTATCTCCACAAACTCGTCATCGTCTATATACTCTATCGATTGCTCCAGACTCATTACTCTCGGAGGAGTCAAAAATATCGATTCGTCGGAATTTGAAGACCTCATATTGGTCTGTCTTTTTTCTTTGCATGGATTTACTATAAGGTCGTTATCCCTTAAGTTTTCTCCCACTATCTGACCCATATAAACATCCTCTCCGGGGCCTACGAACATAACCCCGTGTTCCTGAAGATAGTTTAAAGCGTAAGATGCGGTTTTGCCCGTTTCTTTGGCTATAAAAACCCCGTTTCTTTTCGGAGGCTTGAAATTTCCTTCTTCCATATAACCGTAAAAACTTTGATGCATTATACCGTTTCCTCTCGTAAGGGTTAAAAACTCGTTTTTAAAACCTATTAAAGCCTTGGCCGATATTATATATTCTATCCTTATCCTTCCGTCGGAAAAAGCCTGCATATTTTTCATTATGGCGTTTCTCTCTCCCATCGCCCCCATAACTCCGCCCTGAAATTCGGCTGGAAGATCCAGAATAAGATACTCCACAGGCTCCATAATTTTACCGTTTTCTTCTTTTGTAATTATCCTCATTTTTGAAACGCAGATCTCATAACCCTCTCTTCTCATATTCTCTATAAGCACCGAAAGATGAAGCTCCCCTCTTCCCAAAACCTTGAAACCGCTCTCGCCTTTAATCTCTTCCACTCTAAGCCCAACATTGCTTTCCGCTTCTCTAAAAAGGCGATCCTTGATCTGTGTGATGGTAACAAACTTTCCGTCTCTTCCGGCAAACGGTCCGTCGTTTGTATAAAACTCCATAGAAACTGTCGGCTCGTCTATCTTAAAACCTTTTATATAATTTTCGTCTTCCGTCGAAGATACGGTATCTCCGACATCAACTCCATCAAGCCCATAAAGGCTTACTATATCTCCGCAATAAGCCTCGCCTACCTCTATCTTCTCAAGTCCGTAAAATTTGGTTATTTTAATAACTTTTTTCGGTATTTTTTTGCCTGATTCGGAAAGAAGAAGTATATTTTGATTTTTCTCAATCTTCCCTTGAAAAATTCTTCCTACGGCTATTCTGCCGGTATAACTGCTGTAATCTATCATAGTCACAAGCATTTTAAGCGGAAGATTATCTTTGTTTTCCGGCGCGGGTATATAATTTATTATCGCGTCAAAAAGCGGATTAAGGTTATCGGATATATTGTTTAAATCGTATCCCGAATGACCTTTTTTGCCCGATGCGTAAATTATCGGAAAATCGAGCTGATTATCGGTCGCGTTTAATTCTATAAAAAGAGAAAAAACCTTGTCCAGAGCGTCGTTTGGATTTGAATTGGGTCTGTCTATTTTGTTTATTACTACTACGGCTTTTAAATTCAACTCCAAAGCCTTTTTTAAAACAAACCTCGTTTGAGGCATCGGGCCGTCCGTAGCGTCGACCAAAAGTAATACCCCTTCAACCATCTTCAAAACCCTTTCTACTTCGCTTGAAAAATCCGCATGACCCGGGGTATCCACTATGTTTATCGTAATATCTTTATATTTAACGGCCGTATTTTTGGACAATATCGTTATTCCCCTTTCTCTCTCCAAATCGTTGGAATCCAGTACGCACTCCGCCTCCCCCTCTCCTTTCGATTTGAAATAACCGGTTTGTTTAAGCATAGAATCGACCAGCGTGGTTTTGCCGTGGTCCACATGAGCTATTATCGCTATATTTCTTATATCTTTCATATATATTCCTTTGATTTAAAATCGAGAATTTAAAACGATGCGGGAGACAATCCGACTACGCTAAAATTCCGTTATAAGTATATTTTATAAAATACGATATAATAATTATATGAATGTTTTTTTAAATTCGGCGAAAAACAAATTAAAATCAGTTCGAATAAACAACGAAACTCTCGTTTTGTTTTTTTGCGTATTTTTAACATTAACCGCAAATAATTCTTTTTTTAAAAATATAATCGGATTAAAATTTGAAAATAACATAAACCTCAATTCCATATTTTTTATATTTTTAACCGCCGTATCTATAACATCCATAAACTGGTTAGGTTTTCTTCTTATAACCCCTCGTATCGTAACCAAAACCATTCTAACGATAATTCTAATTTTATCCTCGATAGCCTCTTATTATATGGACAAATACAACATATATCTCGACAAATCGATGGTAAGAAACGTTTTTGCCACGGACATAAAAGAAGCAAAAGAGCTTATAGACCTATCTCTTTTTTTAAGAATATTTTTAACCGGAATAATTCCTTCTTACATACTATGGAAAATAAAAACAAAGGAATACGATATCAAAAAATCCTTTAAAACAAGATTAAAATACGTAATAACAGCCTTAATAACGGCGGTACTTTCTTTTCTTTCGATATCCTCTTCCATAATACCGCTAATGAGAGAACATAAAGAGTTAAGATTTCTCATAACCCCTTCCAATTACTTATCCTCCGCATATAAAGTAATATTTAAAAACGCAAAAAAAAATACCGATAAAAAAATAATAGACCCAGAACCCAAACTTGTAAGAAAAACAGATAAACCGATAGCTTTGATACTGGTAATAGGAGAGACCGTAAGAGCAAAAAATTGGGGGCTTAGCGGATACGAAAGACAAACAACTCCGGAACTTAAAAAAAGAAACGCAATAAACTTTACAAATGTCAAATCATGCGGGACCGACACCGAAACATCTCTCCCATGCATGTTCTCGATATACGGCAGAAGAAACTATAACGAAAACCTGATTCTTAACACGGAATCGATATTATCTCTAATAAAAAGAGCCGGAGTTAAGGTAATATGGAGAGAAAACCAATCGGGAAGCAAAGGAGTTGCCGACGGGATGGAGTATGAAAGTTTTACAAATAGAAAAGACCTTTTGTTTTGTAACGAAACGAGATGTTACGACGAAATATTAAGTAAAGATTTAAATGAAAAAATAACATCCGAAAAAAACGACATACTCATAGTTCTTCATACTCTCGGAAACCACGGCCCTGCATATTACCAGAGATACCCGGATAAATTCAAAAAATTCATCCCCACCTGCGATACGGCGAAGCTTGAAACCTGCTCAAAAGAGCAAATAGTAAATACTTACGATAACGCGATACTTTATACCGATTATTTTTTATCTAAAACGATAGATATTCTAAAAGAAATTAAAACTCACAAAACCGCACTAATATATATTTCGGACCACGGGGAATCGTTGGGAGAAAAAAACCTATATCTTCACGGCGTCCCTTACTACATAGCTCCCCAAGAACAAACCCACGTGCCTTTCATAATATGGTTTTCGGAAAATTTTAAAAAAGATATAAACATGAAATGTTTAACAGATAAAATAAATTTAAAACTATCTCACGACAATCTTCCTCATACGTTACTCGGGATATTCGGCATAAATTCATCCGCATACGACCCTGAAATGGACATCTCTCATCGGTGTTTTAAATGAACAATAACCGCAAATTTGTTAAAATTATATTATTGATTAAGAGGTTAAAATGGAAAAATATTTATCGGTACCCGAATTTGCCGAAAAGCTTGGAATAACGAGAATAGCCGTTTTTAAAAAAATTAAAAAAGGAATCTTGCCGGCTATTAAAATAGGCAAGAATTGGGTTATAGAAGAAAGACTTACCAAAGAATACTTTAATTTAAAATCCGAAAGAAAAAACAAAAAAACCACAAAACACGCACAAAAACCTTTTAATACCGAAACTTCGGAATACAAAAAAAGAACCGAATCTAACAAAGAAATAGAAAATATGGGCTGGGATTAAACTTAAATATTAAAGTTTTTTGATTCTATCAATATATTCGCTTATATTAAACTTTCTCTCAAGCCCTCTTGAGCTCATATATCTTACTTTGCCGAAAATCGGCATTTCAAAAAAAGGCCTGTCGAATTTTCCAAAACACCACGCGATGTTCAGATAACCGTTAGGGTCTCTACCATCTATAGCGTATTTATCGTTTAAATAAATCAAAATATCTAAAGCCTCTCTCCAATCTTTGCTCCACTCTATAATCTTTTTTCCCCAGTACATTCTCATATAATTATGTATCTTGCCGGTTGAAACAAGCTCTTTCTGGGCGGCATTCCAGTACTCGTCATGAGTGGAACAATTTTCAAGCTGTTTTAACGAGTAAACGTATCCTCTTTTATCTTTTAAATGAAAATCTAACTCTTTTTTCGCCCAATCCGGAATACACGATTGTTTATCGTACTCTTTTTCGTATGTAGTAAAATTTCTGGCTAACTCCCTCCAAACCACGAGCTCATCTATAAAAGAATCTAAAATATCCGGCTGAATTTTGTTTTTTACGGTTTCTTTTATTACTTCTATCGGAGAAATCTGGCCGAAATGGAGGTAAGGGCTCAAATCCGATGTAAGATTCTCCGAAGGATCGTTTCTTTTATCGTAATTATATATTTTTTCCTTTAAAAAAACATTCAATCTTTTAAAAGCTTCGGGATATCCCCCTTTAAAAAACTTCGATACGGAGCTCAACTTTTCCACCTTTAATCTTTTCAAAGCCTCTTCCTTAGAACCGAAATCCGAATCCTTTTTTATCGAAGAATAAGCCTTGTTTCTAATCTCGGGTATTTCTAAATTTTCGGCGAGAAAATAATCCATCTTATCCATCAGTTTATTCCTTATCGTTCTCGCATAAGGCTCTTTTTTATTCGAAGCGTATTCCACCGGGACAACAACGTCGCTTTCAACTTCGACGACTTTAACTTTCGCTCTTTTAACGGCCTCTTCCATGATTTTTCTTTGAAATCTTAAATATCCCTTATCAATCACCGAAAGAACCGAATCTTTCGAAAGCATCTCGAAAATATCCTCATAATTTCCAAACTTTATTACCAATTCAACTCCCATATTTTTAAAATCTTTTATAAGCTCTTCCAACCCCTCAAACATAAAATAATAGTGTCTGGTGTTTGCGTTTGGGAAATAAGGCATAATGGAAAATCCGACCAAAAGAGGTTTATTTAATCTGTTCGCCTCGTTCACCGCGTAAAATAAAGCGTGGTTATAGCTTATTCTCTGAGAAGCCTGCATCATATAAAAAACATACTTCCCGTTTAAATTTTCGCTAAGATTATTTAATATCTTTATCCTTTCATTTCTTATCATAAATATTATCGCAACTCATCATTTTATACAAATCGTAAGTCATCAAAGGATCTTTCATAAAAAATCCGGTTATAACAAGCGGCAGAAACAAAAAATTAGGAACTTCAACGACTATTCTTTTAACTCCGATACGATCTAAAAGCATTTTAAATAAATCCAAATAACTTAGGACATTCCCAAAAACTTCTACTACTCCACTCTCCCCATCTATTCCTCTCATTACGACATTTATAACTTCCTTTACATCTATGGGAGCTACTTTGCCGGTCGGGGCTAAAATAACCGGAGAAAATCGGGATATTTTAGCTAAATCACCTATCAGCTTTTGTCCGTAGCCTAAAACTACGGAAGGTCTTATTATCAGGTATTCCAAACCCGAATTTTTTATTATCTCTTCGGCTTTTTCTTTTGTTTTAAAATAACCGCTATTACATCCTTTATAAACCCCGTAAGCCGAGATGTGTATTATTTTTGTTACTTTGTTTTTAATAGCCGCATCCGTCATCCTAATTACGTTGTTTACATGAGCCTCGTTATAATTTTCATATCTTGTTTCTTTTAAAATTCCTATAAAATTGACTATCATATCGGGCTTATGTTCCGATATGTTTTTTTCAATATCGAAAGGCGAATATATTTTATTATCTTCCCTTTTTTCCTCTTTATTTTTTCTCGACGGCAAAATCAAAAAATATTTATCTCCGACAAAATTTACAAACTCTTTACCTAAAAATCCCGAACAGCCGAATACGCATATTTTCATAATTCAATTTTATAATATTTAGAAAGAAGAAGGGTGAGATAAAACGTCTTTTTTTAAAATTAATTCTTTATAATCTTTTTGCGTAAGATTATTATCCCATTTTCCTATGATTACTGCCGTATATTTAAATAAAGCAAAGATTAAAATAACGGCGAAAAATATTATAAAAGTATTTAGCTTACTGCCTTTAATAGACTTTAATTCTAATGTATTTTTTTCGGGGCAGGAGTTAACGCAAAGCATACAGGATGAACAATCATCGGAGATAACCGTAGTTTTTTTATCGACTTTTATATAATGAGGACAGGATAAGCCGCATTTTTTGCATTGAGTACAGGTTTTATAGTTTCTTTTAATTTTAAAAGGGCTGATAAAACCTATTATGGCCATAAGAGCCCCGTAAGGACAGAGATAGCGACACCAGAAAAAATTAAACAAAAAACTTAAAATTAAAAGTATAGTTATTACTATTAAAGCTGTTTTTGAAATATCCGCAAAAAAATAAAACATTTTTATGTCGGAAATTTTGTTGTAATCGGAATCTAAAAAATTTTTTACATCGTTAGGAGCCATAGAAAAAAATATTACATATACAAAAAATCCTAAAAGAAGGTATTTCAAGCTTCTCAAAAACAAATCGAGATAAGAATGTATTTTAAAATCTTTGTCTATAAATATTTTTCTAATAAAAATCAATATTTCCGACAGAAAACCGAAAGGACAAACCCATGAACAAAAGGATTTTGAAAATATAAGAGAAACAAATATCGCGGCGATTATTATAAAAAAACCGGCCGGATGAGCCATATGAACATCGCCATAACTTAAAAAATATCGGACATTCATAAGCGAGCTTATCGGAAGATAAGCGTCCGCACCAGCCGGTCTTTGATAAAATTCATAAGAGTTTATTGAGTTTATAAAATAATAAAACTCAATCCCAATCCATACCGATAAAAAAACGAATATAAACAAAGATAGTAATCTTAAATATTGCGTTTTATTATTATATTTTGAAAATTCTATTTTTATTCTTTCTTTTAAACTCATCTATCAGAAATCAGTCTTGCAAAAAGGGTCTTTTATCTCAACTGATTTATCGAAATTTAATTTTTTCTCTCCTCTATTTGAAAGATATTTATTGAGCTCTAAATCTATTTTTTCGGGAATATTTATCCCCGCTTTAGCCGAAAGTTCTCTTAAAACCGCCTCTCCATTTAGAGCGAAAGCGTAAGCGTCGGATAAAACTCTGAGAGCTTCCTGAGGATTATGAAAACCCATGGAATTTTCCGCCCCTATAAAAACAACTCTGTAAAAAGCTTCTTCATAATATTCTTTGGCTTTTAAATAGGCTTTCTCATCTATTTTTTTTACGCCTTTTTCTTTATTTATCCTCTCAAATATTTTAGCCAGCTTTGCGGTTGCATTGCCGCTTTTTATAAGCAAAGAAGCGACTCTATCCTGTGTAAATTTGACTCTGTTTCTAAGCCAGTCCTCTCCCTGATTATGGCATTGAATACAGGCTCTTAACCCGTTTTTCAAAGGGCTCATAACTCTGTGGTCCGAAATCTTATACTGTCCAGCTCTCACATAAGGCATATGACAGTCCGCACAGGAAAGCCCGGCTTTAAAATGGGTGCTTTGATTTGTAAAAAGTTCAAACTCGGGATGCCTTATAAACCCCATCTTAAATCCCGTAACCGCTTGAGTCCATTCCAGATGCGAAGGATCCTTTTTTATCGTTTTTATTATATTCTCTATTGTAATATTGCCGTATTTTGAACTGTCCCATGGGAAAAAAACATCCACAGATTTCATATCTTTATCTTTTTTTATAATATAACTCACATGACACTGACCGCATACTAAACTTCTCATATCCTGATGAGTGGCTTTAGAAATGTCGAAGTTTATTTTTTTAAGAGCTTTGCTTAAAGTAAATTGGTTTAGTATTCTTAAACTTGCATCCTCAGGATTGTGACAGGATATACAAGCCACTCCCAATTCTCTGTGGTTTTTAGGTATCCACGAATGAACTTCGTCAAACGGCTTTGAAAAATAATCTATACCATGTTTTTGGGACAACTCCTGGGCATAAGGCGTTTTACAGGTTAAACAAACACCTCCGGCTTTTCTTCTTGACGAATCGACATCCAAAACGTCTTTAAGCATATGATAATGCCCTCTCGGCTCGTTATATTCTATTCCAAACCCCCAGCCTTTATAAATAACCGACATAAAAGGAAATTCAGATAGTTTATCATAAATCTTTCCATCGGTATCCCAACCTTTTTTATAATAACTCTTACCGGCCGGAGTAGGATCTTTTGTTTTTTCCCAACCCTCATACTCGTAAGGATAGTTAACCTTCCATTTTTCGGGTTCATATTCGTTTTTATCTAATTTCGATATTTTAATCGGATCCGCCGTTTTAGAACATGCGGTGAATATGGCAAATATAGAAATTAACATTACCTTTTTCATATAAAACCTCCTATTCTTTTTTAACATCAGTATTAAAAGAACAAGTTAAAGCGGTATTTTTATGGGTAACGGTTCTATGACAGTCTATACAGTTTCTCTTTTTATCTATGTGAGAAACAATTCCTTCATGACATCTTATGCAATTTGACTGCAAAACATTTTTGCCATGCTCGGACAAATGTATCTCCCACCATTCTTTCAAGCCCAAAGTTTCGCTTACAAGATCTTTTGTCCCATCTATCCCTTTCCAGACATAATGATTTATAAAATTATCGTTAGGCAAATGGCAATCTATGCATTTAAAATTTTTATGCAGAGAATGTTCCCAGCTATCATATTGGTCTTTCATGGAATGACATTTAACGCAAAATCGTGGAGATTCGGAGTATTCAATTACTTTGGGAAGGGACAAACCTATTGCGACAATCGATATAACCGAAAGCCAGATAAAAACAAACACATTGTTTTTAACATATTCGACTATCTTTTTAAAATTATTATTAAGCATAACTATGCAAACCAGACATTAAATAATTTACTCCAAAGTACGTAAACATTACTATAATAATTCCGATAAAAGAAAGAACGGCTATTTTTTTATCGTCCATACCTTTCTTTGATATATGCAAAAACCCGGCATAATAAAACCACGTAATCAAAGACCATGTTTCTTTGGGATCCCAGCTCCAGTACCTTCCCCAGGCCGTTTCCGCCCAAACCGAGCCTGTTATTATACCTATAGTCAACATGGCAAAGCCGGATTTTATTATTCTCAAACTGATATCTTTTTTGGAGTTTTTATAAAAAAACCAAAAAATGGAAAAGAAAGCCGCCAGAGCAAAAAAAGAGTAAGCGAGCATTGAAGTTAAAACATGAAAGAAAAGCCAGTTAGATCTTAAGGCTGGCATTAACGGTTTCATGGAAGGTTCTATCAAATTCAACAGAGACAACATAACGGAAATGACAAGAGAAGCCGAAAAAAATATTATTTTTTCTTTTTCATATTTAAAATAAAACCATACGCTTATCAAAAATACTCCCAAACATAAGATAATTAGCGATTCGAATTGATTTGACAATGGAAGTCTATTTGCTTTCATAAAGTAATATATAAAAAAAGAACAAAGCCAAAGAAAAGAAACAAAATAAGAAACGAATGCGAATTTATCAAAAATTTGCTTTCCGATAACATATCCAGCAAGATATAAAACAAAGCTCAATACTATAAAAGAAAGCGAAACATTTATTATAATATCCATAAAAAAACTCCCGCGGAAATAGATATAAAACCTAAAAATATAACCCATACCCATTTATCCCTTTTAATAGTTAAAACGCTAAACTCCCCATATGACGGGTCATAGCTTGTTTGATATATCTTATAACCCTCAAAACTTACTGGCTCATTGACATAAACGTCAAAATTATATGTTCGACCTTTATAATATATCTCTATTTCGCTTTTAAAATTTTTTATATCGTCGTTTAAAACTTCCAAACTCAAAGGGGATGCCTGGCCAAAATGATTTTGTTTATTTAAAAACAACCATATTTTTTCTTTTTCGTTTAAATATAAAAGCGCGGCCGGGTTATTGAAATAAACAGTTTTATTTATATATTTTCCATTCTCATCGATTGAAAAATCGTTAAAACAATTTTCTATTTTATAAATATCCTCTCCGTTTTTAATATAAATTCCTTTTTCACAAGGATATTTTTTATTGGCAAATCTTATAAATAATTCGGGATATTTGTAATATTCTATTTTAAACGAGTTTAGTTTTATTACAAAAGGAAGCTCATACAAATAACCGTTAAACTCAACCCTTTTAGTTTTCTCATTTTTTTTAAGCCCCACCTCAGCCTCAAACCTGAAAATCGAACTTAAAAAAAATCCCAAAATCGCAATAAGAATACCGATATGAATAAAATAAAAACTTTTTCTTCCTTTAAATCCCGATAAAATTCTACTTAAAGTACAGAAAAAAATATTTATAAATAAAACTCCGCATAAAAATAGAAACGGAAAAGAATATATTACGCTTTCCTTTTTATTAAAAATAGTATCGTATACCAATAATATCGAAATTATCCCTGAAACCACAAAAAACATCTTTATGGAAGACAAAAAGTTTATTATTTTACCCGACATATTATAATTTTACCTAAATATAAAGTAATTTTTCTTTCATTTTTATAATTAAGGGGGGCTAAAGCCCCCCTTAAAAGCTCGCTATTCCGTTACAAGTATATTTTTTAAGTCCTGATCCGGAGTAGTTATTGGCATTATGTTAAACTTTTCGACAAGAACTTTTAAAACCGCCGGCGTTACAAACGCAGGCAAAGACGGCCCAAGCCTTATATCTTTTAATCCCAAATAAAGCAATGTTAAAAGTATACAAACGGCTTTTTGTTCATACCATGAAAGCACTAAAGAAAGCGGAAGACTATTAACAGGCACATTAAGAGCCTTAGATAACGCCAGAGCTATTTGTATTGCGGAATATGCGTCGTTACACTGACCTATATCCAAAAGCCTCGGTATACCTTCGATTTCTCCCAAATCAATTTTGTTAAACCTGAATTTGCCGCAGGCCAAAGTTAGAACTATGCTGTCCATAGGGGTTTTCTCCACAAACTCGGTATAATAATTCCTTCCGGGTTTTGCTCCGTCGCAACCTCCTACTAAAAAGAAATGTCTTATCTTTCCTTTCTTTATATAATCTATTACCGTTCCGGCTACGCTCATAACCGCATTTCTTCCAAAACCTACGGTTATATATTTTTCTTTTTCATCTTTTTCAAACCCTTTTTCTTTTAAAGCGGCATCTATAACAGGAGAAAAATCTCTGTTTGAAATGTGTTTGACTCCCGGCCACTGAACCAAACCGGATGTAAATATTCTATCCGAATATCCTTTAGGTTCCTGAATACAGTTAGTGGTCATTAAAATAGCTCCCGGAAATTCTTTAAATTCCTTCTGCTGATCCTGCCATGCCCCGCCGTAATTTCCCACCAGGTGCTTATATTTCTTAAGTTCAGGATACCCATGAGCGGGAAGCATCTCGCCGTGAGTGTAAATATTTATCCCCTTCCCTTCCGTCTGCTTAAGTAGTTCTTCAAGGTCTTTAAGGTCGTGCCCTGAAACTAAAATCGCTTTCCCTTTAATAGGCGTTGTTCTAACCCTGGTAGGAACCGGATGGCCATATGCTGAAGTATTAGCATCGTCTAAGAGCCCCATTACTTTTAAATTAACTTCTCCGCATTTCATATTGTAATTAAAAAGCTCTTCTACGGTATATGATTTTTTTGTCAAAAAAGAAAGCGCCTCGTGAAAAAAATCGAAAACCGAGTCTTCAGTTTTTCCTAAAATCATGGCATGATCCGCATAAGCCGCCATACCTTTAAGACCATAAATTAATAATTCTCTAAGCCCGGCGATATCTTCTCCGTATATTTTTTTCGACTCTACTATACCGGTTTTGTAAGCGTAATTTATAAGCTCAGATAGCTTCTCGGATGGTTTGAATAAAACCTGCTCAGGCAAATCCGATTCCTTATAATACTTTTTATATTCGCTCAAAAGTCTTTCCTTTATTTCCTGACCTTTAAATATTATGTTTTTAACGGACTTCGCATCGAAGTTTACATTGGTAACCGTAGTAAAAAGAGATTCTATAACATACTTATCCGCTTCTAAATCTCTTATACCCTTTCCTCTTAATTTATTGGCAATATAAGAAACCCCTTGAGTTTGATAAACCAGAAGGTCCTGCATTAAAGCGGTCTCAGGGTCTTTCCCGCATATTCCGACACTATCACATCCCACTCCACCTTTTGCCTGCTCGCACTGATAGCAAAACATTTTTTCTTTATTTCCTTTTTTCATTTTTCCTCCTTTTTATTATATAGAGAGCTTGACTTAAATGATACTAAAATAGTATCATTTTTTTATAGAGCTGTCAAGATCTCTATGAAAAAATTTAATAAAATAAATAAAAGCAAGTGAGGAGGAGAAATGGGCGGAGTAAATAAAAAGGAACTAATAAAGGAAATACTTAAAAAATTAAATTCAGGAATGAGTTTTCAAGAAGCGAAGAAAGAGGTTGTAGATAGAATAGGAAACATCGAGTCTAAAGAATTATTTGAAATAGAGCAGGAATTAATAAATGAGGGGATAACACCGGAAGAGATAAAGAGATTTTGTAATGTTCACGCTTTGTTATTTGAAGGAATGTTTGAAAATAAAATCTCGGATATAAAAAATCCCTCTCATCCGATAAACCTTTTTAAAACCGAAAATGAAGAAATAGCAAAAAGAACCCAAAAAATAAAAGAAGCCATAGAAAAAAAAGATTTTAAAACGATAAAAAAATTATTAGCCGATTTAAACGAAATAAAACTTCATTATGACAAAAAAGAGCAAATATTATTCCCTTACTTGGAACGACAAAACTTCTTCGGACCTTCCAAAGTTATGTGGGGTAAAGACAACGAGATAAGAGAGCTTTATCAAAATGCGATAGAAAAATTTTCCGAAAAAGAGGAATATATTGAAAAATATGTAAAACCTTTAATTGAAGAAATAGAAGGAATGATTTTTAAAGAAGAAAATATACTTTTCCCTACATCTCTGGAAAAACTTCCCATATCCGATTGGGTAGAAGTATTTAAACAAATGTCTCACGCTGGATTTTGCTACATAACTCCACCTAAAGAATCGTTTGAAGCGGAAGATATAGACAAAAAAACTAAAAAAACATATTTTGAAGACGGTTATATAAACTTTCCAACAGGCAAATTAAAATTGGAAGAACTTACTCAAATACTAAACACTTTACCGATAGACATAACTTTTATAGACAAAAACGATATTGTTAAATACTTTTCCGATTCTAAAGAAAGAATTTTTTTAAGAACCCCATCCATAATAGGGAGAGAGGTTAGAAACTGCCATCCTCCTCAGAGCTTAAAGGCGGTAGAAAAAGTAATAACCGATTTGAAAAACGGAATTAAAAAGTACCATGATTTCTGGATAACGATAAAAGAACGATTGATTTATATAAGATATTTTCCTGTAAAAGACGAGTTTGACAACTTTCTGGGAATACTTGAAGTAACGCAGGATATAACGGATATAAAAAAAATAGAAGGGCAAAAAAGATTGGCGGAATAGGAGGAAATTATGAAAAAAATAAACCCAGATTCGACATTATATGAAATAATAAAGGAAAACCCGACTTTAAAAGAAGTTTTATATAACCTGGGTTTTTCCGGAGTAAAAAACGAAGCCATGCTAAATACTCACGCCAAAATAATGACATTAAGAAAAGGAAGCGAATATTTAAATATAGATAAAGAAAAGATTAAAGAAGAATTTAAAAAAGCGGGTTTTGAATTGGAGTTTTAGATGAAAATAATAAAAAAAGAAGTGGATTACGCCATAAGAGCTTTAATATTTATATATGAAAAAGGCGGCAAGTCTTCTATTACGGAAATATGCCGGAATATGAACGCGCCTAACCCCTTTTTAAGAAAGATACTTCAAATACTTTCAAAAAACGGAATATTAAAATCGACAAAAGGCATAGGCGGCGGGTTTGAATTTAATAAGCCGTTTGGAGAAATAACGCTTGCGGACATAACATATCTTTTTACTGAAAAAATAAAAAAAGGCTCATGTCCATTTAAAACCCCGATATGCTCAAATTCCCATAAATGCAAATTAAAATTTAAAATATCCGAAATAGAGGATAAGATATACGAACAACTTTCCTCTGTAAAAATATCAGACCTCTGGAGGCCATAATGAAAAGGAAAATAATAAAGATAATAGAAGAAAAATGTACGGGTTGCGGGATATGCGCTAATTCTTGCGCTGAAGGGGCGATAAAAATGATAAACGGCAAAGCGAGACTGATAAACGAAGTCTTCTGCGATGGGCTTGGAGCATGCATAAAAGAATGCCCTCAAGGAGCGATAATAATAGAAGAAAGGGATGCAAAACCTTACGACGAAATAGAATCTTTAAAAAATATAATCGGATACGGAAAAGATACAATAATAGCGCATCTAAAACATCTAAAAGAACACGGTCAAACAGAATATTACAACCAGGCCTTAAAATACCTTAAAAAACAAAAGATTGAAATAAAAAAACAAGAAATTGAAGAAATTCCTTTCGGCTGCCCTCATTCAAAACCAAAGGAAATAAAAAAGAACGAAAAAAACGAAAAAATAAAAGGTAAAATAAAATCCGAACTTTCTCAATGGCCTATTCAGTTCCATTTAATAAACCCATCGGCTTCTTATTTCAAAAACGCCGACATAATCATCGCCGCGGATTGTACTGCATTTTCATACGGAAATTTTCATAGAGATTTTATAAAAGGCAAAAAAATAATAATAGCCTGTCCGAAATTAGATTCGGGCCTTGACATATATGAGGATAAAATAAAAATATTATTGGAAGAATCAAAAATGAAATCGCTTGAAATAGTAACGATGGAAGTCCCATGTTGTTTCGGGCTTATAGAGATAACTAAAAAAGCCTTATCAAAATCTAAAAGAAAAATAAATTTTAAACATACTATAATAACGATAGAAGGAATCAAAATATAATAATTCAAGCCTTTTCAAATCTATCGTTTATTATAACGCAGGCCACGCTATCCCCCGTTACATTTACCACGGTTCTAAACATATCCAAAATCCTATCCACTCCTATTATTATCCCGATACCTTCAGCGGGAATATTAACCGAATTTAAAATCATAACAAGCATTATTATACCAACCCCGGGTATCGGAGAAGAGCCTACCGCAGCGGATACCGCCATTATAACTATAATAATCTGTTGGTAAATAGAAAGCTCTATTCCGTATATCTGAGCTATAAAAACCGCCGCTATAGCTTGATACATCGCGGTTCCGTTCATATTTACGGTAGCCCCCAACGGGAGGACAAAACTCGTAACGGTTTTTGAGACTTTTAAGTTTTCTTCGCAACACTCAAAGTTAACGGGCAAAGCGGCGGCGCTGGAACTGGTTCCGAAAGCCACCGCCATAACGTCTTTTATGCCTTTAAAAAAATCGAAAACCTTAGTTTTTGAAAAAACTTTTAAATAAATCGGATAAAATATGAACAAATAAATCAAAAGGCCGCCTATCACCAAAGCCATATAAAAAAACATTTTGTTTATCATCTCTCCGCCGGCGTCCGCTATGACCGAGGATATCAAACAGAATACCGCCAGCGGGGCTATTTTCATAACATTCATAACTATCTTTATCATTATCTCGGATATCGTATCGGTCAAAGAAATAAAATTTTTTGTTTTTTCCCTATCCATCAAATTAAGTATTACGCCGACAAATATGGAAAAAAATATTATCTGAAGCATATTGTTTTCGACTATCGCCTTGAAAGGATTCTGAGGAACGATCTCTATGATAAAATTTTTAAAATCGAAATTGGAAATAATACTGGCATTCGCCGAGATTCCGCCGACGGTCGCTAAAAAACCTTTAGAAACTCCGGGCTTTAAATAATTGACAAGCATAAGACCGAATACTATAGCTATTACCGTGGATGCGAGATAAAAGACAAAAGCGAAAACCGCCATTTTTTTAAATTTTCTCATATCGCCTATGCTTCCCACCCCGCTTATAAGGGAAGAGATAACGAGAGGCACGGATATCATCTGCAAAAGTCTTATAAATATTTTACCTATTACCTCAAACAAATCGTATATGTTTCTTTTAATTTTAACCGACTTAATATCTCCGGCCAAAAAAATTTCTTCTTTTCCTGAAAATTTAATCATCATTCTTTCAAAATCTTTTTGCCTTACTGCTTTTTCTATCTTTGAAAAATCTTTTTTTATATCGTTAATCCCAAACGAAACGCAGTCTTTGGAACAAAAGGATACGGATTCGATTTTTTTAAAATTTTTTATCTCTTCTTTGAAACCAACCTCAAGATTTTTATCGTTTTTTAAATAAATGCCGAAAACTATTCCGGCTAAAAATCCCAAAAGAACTTTAAAGTGAAAAGGAATTTTCATAATTAACAGTATAACAAATTTCATAAATTTATACGAAAAATTCGAAACCTAAATGCCCGCTTAGACCAAGCATAAAAGCAAAATCGTTTTTATTTCTTTTCCGAGTCTTTTATCTCTTTGTAGCCGAAATCTTTCAAAATAAGATCTACGATTTTGCAATGGGCTTTTTCCTGGAAATAAAGATTTACGAAAAAATTCCTAAGCTCTTCATCTTCCACTTTGTACGAATATTCCAGGAAACGATCTCTCATTTTTTTCTCTATATTTTTAATTTGTATGAAATACTTTATGTAATCTTCTTTAGAAAACATTTCTCTCGTCCTTTTCTATTTTTTTCTTCAAATCTTCCAAAAGATTTTTATGTCTCATAGATTCTTTCTCGAGTATGCCGAGCTCTATTCTTATGTGCTCTCTTATCTCCGGATTAAGGCCGCTCCAAAAAACGGCGGTTTTTATGTGCTTTGTATATATTGAAACGGCGGTATCTTCGCTGTAAATAGCCTCATCTATTTTTTTAATAAGTTCGGCTTTCGTTACAGCCATTATCCCTCCCTTTAAAAAACCAATCCAATATCTCATGACTCGTCGAAAAATATTTTCTTTTTTTCGCGGCATTAAGATATTGTTCTCTTAATTTATCTGAGACGCTTATTCGCCAATCGCATTCTTTATCGTAATCAAACCACATAAAACCTTTTACCGCCGTGTATCTATTTTCAAGTTTTGACAAAAAACTTTCAAACCATTCGAATTTGTCTCCCCCTTTTTCGCAGGAACCCACTTCGGTTATGAAAATAGGTTTAAAAGGCGCCATTTTAACGGCTCTTGCATAAGGTTTCTTAATGGCCGAAACCGGAGACCTCCAATTGGACCAGCTTTGAGTTTTCCCCCAGTTATATATGTCCAATCCCACAGCATCCACATAATCGTCTCCGGGATAATAGTTTTCAAATCTGTTCCAGGGTTTATCGGGCTTATCCTCTCCGTTTACGCTAAATACCAACTTAACATTATCCCCTCCGTTTTTTCTTACGATATCGGCTACTTTTATCCATGCGTTTTTATACGAATTCGGATTTTTTCCGTTATAAAAACCGGACCATGAATACCAATCTCCGTTAGGCTCATGCCCCCATCTTAAAATAACCGGTCCTTTATAATTTTTTATCGAAACCGCCATTTTTTTTATATAATCGTCGTAATCTCCCGAAACTATTTTATCCAATATCGATTTTTTAGGTTCTTTTTTTAAATAAGGTTCCCAAGTAATATATAGTATGAAATTTTTTTTGTTTTTTATCTCTTTATAAGGAAAATTGTCTCCCCATGCTAAATAAAAACTTTTAAATCCGGTTGGCAAAGATAACGATTTATAATCCTGGGATATAATCCCCATAAGACAACCCGGGTTCTTTATTTCGTAATAATACTTTTTTTGCCAAGGAAACCTAAAATCCATTTCTTTTAAAAAAAAGAAAACTAAAACAAAAACTAAAACCCAAAAAATGAAAACTAATTTTTTAATGTTACCCATCTTGCTTTTTCTTCCCTGCCTATCTCAGGCATCTGGTTAAAATAAAATATTTTGGATAATATGAAAAGATGATAAAAAGCCCAAAAAATGTTAACCGATATCGCGTACGGAGAATACTCTAAACGAATAATCCCGTAAACTATGGCCGCTATATTAAGACTGATCATAATCAAATAAGGCCATAAATATAAAAAAGGAATAGTCTCGGATTTGCCTTTCGTAGTAATTACAAAACTCATTCTTTTGCCTAAAAGGCCGTAAAGGGCGGCCTTCATAAGTATAGGGAAGGATAATGTCCCCAGTATCAATCCGTAGTATACCTGTTTAAAATTATAATGTCTTTCTTTCATAGAAGCGAAAAATATTAAAAAAGTAAGAGAAAAATAAGGCAAATAAACGGTCAAATATATTTCCGGCGCGAGGAAAAAAGACGGTATATTGAACAAAAGAAATACTATAGGGCATATCATAAGGAAGAAAAACGCCCAACCTAAAAAATAATAACTGCCGGCAAGGAAATACTCCCACCATTGAACCGGAGACAAAGAAAAAGGATTTTTTAAAAAAGAAACTATCACTTTTCTAAAAACGCTTATGGTTCCCCCTGCCCAGCGAGACTGCTGTTTAAAATAAGCGGGAAGAGTTTGATGTCCCATCCCGAAGGCTATTACATGGTTATAATACCAGGAACGCCATCCCTTCATATGAAGTTCGACCGAAGTGGCGAAATCTTCGGTTATAAATTCTTCTTGAAATCCTCCCACGTCCAACAAAGCATCTCTTCTAAAAACGACATTGGTCCCGCAACAAAACATAGACCCTGATGCGTTTTTTCCTTCGCATATTATCTCGTAGAATATCGCTTGTTGCATAGCGGAGCCTCTAGCTACCGGACTTTCTCCTATATTGGTATAAAACTGAGGGGTTTGGACGAAAGCCAATTTGGGATCGGCCTCGAGTATCGGAATTATTTCGTTTAAAAAATGAGGCATAGGGTTTTGATCCGCATCGAAAATGGCTATGTATTTCTCGGTCATGGTTTTAAGGAAATCGTTTATTATTCCGGCTTTTGCTCCGTGGCGCTCGGATCTTCTAAAAACTTTTATCCCGTGTCTTTTTGCTATCTCATCCGCTTCGTCTTTATAATTTTGTTCGGAAGAATCGTCTAAAAAATAAATAGACTTATTGGGGTAATCCAGATTTTTAAAAGTTACTATCGTTCCCTCCACAACTTCTTTAGGCTCGTGTCTTGCCGCCACTACTATGGCTACGGAGGGCTCTTCCCCGGGAATTATCTCTTTTTTAATCGGCTCTTTTTTCCCCGAACCCAACATAAAAATATGAATCATATAACCGAAAGCGTGAATAAGCATATAAGTTTCGCCTATAAGAAGCAAAACACCGAATAATTTTTCCAAAAAATCGTAATCTGAATAAGAAAATATCAATATTCTGATTAGAAAATAAAAACAAATTATAATAATGGAAACAAAAGAAAAAATCTTAATATTTTTTAAAAATCTTTCCATCAAAAAACCTTCATTAACCCTACCCCGTAATAATTATCCCTATAATAATGAAAATCGGTAAAAGAATAAAAAAGATTAATATTAAAATTATTATTTAAATCGAAAAATAAGCCGAAGGACGGGTTTGAGGAAATATAGGGAGAATTATCGTGCGATATTCGCCATTTAATTTCGTAAAAGTTATTTTTGGCGCCGTAATAAAGGCCGTCGAACCAAAAATTCCTTTTGTATCCAAACATCACCGAATAAACATCGTAAGACAACGGCGCGAAATACTTTGTAGAAGTATGAGAATATTTTTGTTTTTCCCATTTTAAATCGGTCCAAAAAGAAGAAGGTTCTCTCGAAAAAAAGTGAGAAAGCCCAAATCCGTAAATATTCGAAGAATTGCCGTCGCTTAAATCTCCGTTTTTATAACCGAAATTCAACGAAAGATTCCCATTCAAATTCCAATCGATGTTTGTTCTTAAATACTTTACATTCAAATCCTCTTTTACAAGATCCTTATTATTTATCATATTTTCTTTACCGTAAGACAAAGACGCAAATAGATTTTCTTCTAATCCCTTGCCGAAATAAAAATCGAAAGAATTTCTATCATCATAATTTTCATACATACGAATAAATTTAAATACCGCGCCGTATACCGTTTTTTCGTCGGGCCTATATTCCGACAAGGCCTGAACCGACAAATCTTTGGCATCTTCGTTGTTTGTAAAATAATAAAAACCTCTGCCTATATGGAGTCCCAATTTAAAACCGTCGAAAATAAATTTTTCGGCCGAAATCGCGGCGTTTCTATATTCCACATCCGTCATCCTGCCTGCTCCGTAGGCGTTCCATATCGATAAGTATGAGTTAAAAGAAAATCCTCTCATAACCCTTTCGTTTTTCGACTTAGCTCTTTTAGCCGCATCGTTATAAGGAGATATTTCAATCAACCTATCATAACAGGGCCGAGCCTTATGATAAACAAGAGAATTTGAATAAAACTGGCATACATCGAAAAGAGCCTCGGAATTAAAAGGATTTAGTTCGTAAGATTTTTTTAATTGGGAAATACCACTCCAAGGTTTTGCGTCTTTCATTTTTAATTTGCCCAATTTCTCTTCCTCTATCCACTTAAATCCCGTTTTCCTATAAGCTTCGTCATAAGATTGGACGGCCTCTTTGTATTTTTTATCCCAATATAAAACTCTCGCCATTTCGAGATTGGGAATATAATCGTCGTTTTTTAAATTAACGGCTTTCCGATACCATTCAACCGCTTCATTAAATTCTCCAATCCAGCTCGAGATTCTTGCTATAATAAGCGTCTTTTCGTAATCTTTGGGATTTTTCTGGAGAAAAAGAGATATTTCTTTTTTGGCGTCACGAAATCTTCCGAGAGAAATTAACGCGTCGATTTTAATATCAAAACACTTTTCATAGTCAGATTTCAAAAGCTCTACGGCTTCTTCGCTTTTACCGGCATCAAACAATAATTTCGCTTTATCGCAATCGGAATACAAATTAATGCCGAACAAAAAAGACAAAAAAATCGTTTTCATATAACTCTTTTAATAAAAAAATTTATAGTATACAAACATTATACAAAATAAATTTTTACTTGTTTTCGAATCGCATTAGATAATAAAAAATGTCATCGAAGATAAAGTCGTTAGATAAAAAATATGTCATTGAAACCTCTTAAGTTT
This sequence comes from Elusimicrobium minutum, assembly GCA_020723765.1. GTDB lineage: Bacteria > Elusimicrobiota > Elusimicrobia > Elusimicrobiales > UBA9959 > JAAYVG01. The sequence goes on along the minus strand of DYIF01000013.1, from coordinate 456 downwards.
GTATATCAATCTTAGGAGGTATTTTATGCTCAAGGGTTTTGATATGGAACTATTAAATAAGTTATTGCCTTCTTATCTTAATGCGTCTAAAGATGTCAAAAGTAAGTTAATAGATGAATATGTTAAACTTACTCAAGTTAAACGTAATACTGCCATTAAACGATTTGAGAGGCATAAAGCTGTTAATGGCAAGAAAGAATATACTAAAAAACCCGGAAGGCCAAAGAAATATGGCAGCTTAGAAAAAGAGCTTATTAAATCATTATTCTATATTTCAGGCTTTATCTGCGCCGAAAGGCTTCATCCCGTCATTAAATTATTCTTAGACCACTTAATTGATAATGACATTAATTTTAGCGCTAAATACCCAGATTATGTAGCAGATAAAGTTACAAACATAACTTTAGGCAGTTTAAAAAAGATTATCTTAAGCTTAGATAAACCTAAGAAGAAAAG
>DYIF01000001.1:155917-267651 GCA_020723765.1 Elusimicrobium minutum | reverse complement strand
TTGATGTTTGTTTTATTGACTTTTTGAATTATTTTATATATAATTAAGATTGTTAAAGTTTTCACGTGAAAACTTCAGGGAGGGTTATGACCGAGATAGTATCCATAGCCAATCAGAAAGGCGGAGTAGGAAAGACCACAACCGCCATAAATTTAGCGGTTGCTCTTGCGAGTTTTGATTTTGAAACCCTTCTTATAGACCTCGACCCTCAGGGTAATGCCACGTCGGGATTAGGTATAGAGGTTAAGAAAGGGGTAAATACCATATATGACGCCATATCCGAAAATGTCGAGCCAAAGGACGCTATATATCAAACATCCGTAGAATGGCTGGATATTATGCCTACAGACCATAATTTGGCCGGAGCCGAGATAGAGCTTGTAAGCGAGTTTTCAAGGGAATCGGTTCTTAAAAGGACCATAGACAAAATAAAAGATATGTACAAGTTTATAATAATAGACTGTCCCCCATCATTAGGGCTTCTTACGATAAACGCCTTAAATGCCAGCGACAGTATAATAACTCCGGTTCAGTGCGAGTATTACGCTATGGAGGGTTTGACATATTTTACTACCACCGTCGATAAGATAAGACAGGCCCTTAATCCTAAATTAAAGATAGACGGGGCGGTTGTCACGATGTTTGACTCGAGAATAAATTTAGCAAACCAGGTTTTGGAAGAAATAAGAAAGTTTTATGGGGAAAAGCTTTATAATACCGTTATTCCGAGAAACATAAGATTGGCGGAGTCTCCAAGTTTCGGCCAGCCGATATTTATATATGACCCGAGCTCAAGGGGTGCTAAGGCATATAAAAACTTTGCCATCGAGTTTATTTCAAGAAGAGGCGTTAATCCGGAAGACTATAAAAAATCGGAAATATCGGTTACCGATGAGGCGGCGATAGAATAAAAAGTTTTCACGTGAAAACTAAATTCAGGAGGAATTATGGTAAAAAAAGCATTAGGAAGAGGAATAGACGCTATAATATCGAGAGTTAACGAATCCAATCTATCCGGTTCGGAAAATGTAACGAAAATATCCTTAGATGATATTATACCAAACAGATTCCAGCCGAGACAAAATTTTGACGAGGAGTCTATAAAGGAATTGGCGCAGTCTATAAAAGAAAATGGGCTTGCTCAACCTATAATAGTAACCAAAATAAATGAAAACAAATACGAGATAATAGCGGGGGAAAGAAGATATAGGGCCTGTAAGTATTTGGGATTAAAAGAGATAGACGCGATAGTTAAGAATAATATAAACGACAACAAAAAAATAACCATAGCATTGATAGAAAACATTCAGAGAGAAGACCTTAACCCGGTTGAAAAGGCTATGGCTTATGCTAAAATGCTTGATATGGGCATGAGTCAAAACGAAATAGCCGATTATTGCGGAAAATCCAAGGCCTCCGTTTCCAATACTCTTAGGCTACTGGATTTAGATTCCGAAATACTTGATGGGATAAAAAACAATATAATAACCGAAGGCCACGCCAGGGCTTTGATGCAAATACCGGATTTAGAAGAAAGAAAAAAGGTATATCAAAGAATAATAGTCGAAAAAATGAGCGTTAGAGATGTGGAATCTTATTCAAAAAGTTTTTACTCTTCCGATAAAAAAAGAGGGAAAAGCAATTCGGCTCATAAAACTCCTGAAACAATAGAAATGGAAAAGTTTTTTGAATCGAAATTAGGCACGAAAGTTGAGATAAAGCCGGTTACCGAAACTTCCGGGAAAATAATAATAAGCTATTTTTCGTTGGATGATTTTGATAAAATAAAGAATAAAATTTCGTAATTATGTTTTGTTTTTGCCGATTTTTAAAGGGGGAAATGTGAAAAAATTATTATTTTTTAATGCTTTTTTGTTGTTTGTCGGTTTTAATCTAAACTCGCAGGAGAGGGTTTATAAATTCCCTTCGGTAAAATATGTTTCGCTTATTAAAGACTTAAACAATTATTATCTTTACGCTAACGGAGGTTTTCATGCGGACTGGTATGTGGGTTATAATAACGCATGGATTGTTAATTTGGGAACAGTATCCACTTCGGGTTACTCAAAAGCCTATATAGGCGTTAAATTGGGCAGAGCTAAAAATAAAACTTATCCTCAATCCGACGACACATCTCCGGTTGAAGGAAAAATATTGGCCTCTATATCTCAAACTCCGGTTTTCCCGAGTTATTCTTATGTGGTAACCGAAAACTCGGAAATACCTATGGAGCCGATAGAGGGGGAAAGCATAAAAAGGGTAGATTCTTCCAAATGGTTCTGGACCGAGATTCCTTTAAGCAGAATATCTCAGGATAAAGAGAACTATGTTGCGGTCTGGGCTCAGTCTCAAGATTTTGTTAGCTCCTCAAAAGCCCCGATAATAGCCGCGGGTTATTTGGATGACGGAGTTGAAAACGTATGGATAAACCACTCGATCAAAGGTTCTCTTCCATCCAAAGAATCCGCTCTTGAAATGGCCATATCGGGTATAAAGCCGGCTATAGTTTTAAAGCTGATTTCCGACAACGATTATAAGGTCGTAATAAAAAACTTTTCATACGAAAAAGTTAAAGATTTGTATGTATTAAATTGGAACGTTATAGGTACCGATGTAGTCAAAAGCTGGATTGAAATATCTTATGACAGGCTTGAGTGGAAGAAATTCGGCAATTATATTTATTCCTCGCCGTATTTTATTAGTTTTACTCCTTCCGAACTTCCCAAGGATATATTCTACTTAAGAGCCTGCGGTTCGGATATATTCGAAAATATAGGATGTTCAAATCCCATCGGTATGAACCTTATAAATTAAAAGGAGAATTTATGATAAGACCCGTTATATCTATAATCGGAGCGGGGGGAATGGTCGGTATGGAGCTTTTGGAGCTGATAGAAAAAAGAAAATTTCCATATTCCGAGATAAAAATGTTCGGCTCCGGCAAAAAAACAAAATATGTCTTTTTTAAAAATAAAAAATATTTTCTTAAAGAACCAAATCTGGAAGAATTGGTAAAATCGGATATTGTTTTTTTTGTAAGTAGCGACGAGGTATCTAAAAAATTCGCAAAAGAATTGGCTCAAAAAGGGGTCTGGTGCATAGACGATTCTTCGGCCTTTAGAACAGACGAAAAAGTTCCTCTTGTAATACCGGAGATAAACGGTGATGTTATAAGTGAAAAAACAAAGCTTATAGCCGGTCCTAACTGCACTTTAACTCCTCTCGCCATATCCTGTTATCAAATACACAAAAAATATAAAATAAAAGAAATAAGAATGGCGACATATCAGGCCGTAAGCGGAGCGGGAAGAAGAGCGCTTAACGAGTTTTTTTACGAGACGGAAAGTTTTGTAAAAACGGGTAAAGTAAAAATAAAAGAAAAAGTTTTGCCCAAACAAATAGCGTTTAACATATTCCCTCAGGTCGGAAGTTTCGACGAAAACGGCTTAAGCGGCGAAGAGAAAAAAGTGGAGTTTGAGGTTAGAAAAATATGGGGGGATAAAAAAATAGATTTAAGCTGTTATGCGGTTAGGGTTCCCGTAGTAAGAGGTCATTCTCTGGCCGTATGGGTAAAAACTCAAAAAAGTTGGAGTATCGGCAATTTAAAAGAAATTCTTTATAAAACGGATGGATGTAAATTTTACGAAAAACACGAGGATTATCAAACCCCGGTTGACGTTTCAAAAAAATATTATGTCGCGGCTTCAAGATTAAAGAAAACTCCTTTTAAAAACGAGTTTTCTTTATGGCTTTGCGGAGACAATTTATATAAAGGCGCGGCGTTAAATTCCATTCAGATAGCCGAATTTATATTAAAAAAGTTTTTATAATAAGTCGTCCTGACAATCTCAAAAACATATAGTTAAATAATTCTTGAAACATTTTCGTTTGAAAATAAAACATTTTCATTTGAAAATATTTTATGCCGTTTTTTTATTAAAAACAGGTTTTTTCAATATGAAAGTTAAATTTTTAAATTTTTGGCATAAAAATTGATACATATTCTCGTTAAAAGCGAAAAAAGATCTAAGCTTGAAGATGTTTAATATTTTAATGTTTTTTCTTTATTAGACGATTGGATGTGAGGTTATAATATGAAAAAATTATTCATAAAAATAATGTCCATAGTAGGCGATAAAAAAATTGAGTTTTTATCTTTAATTTTATTTTCTCTATTGGTTGGCTCTGTTATGACCGCATTAAACCCTATCGTAATAAAATATATGTTTGACGAAGGGATAATAAAAAAGAATTTCGTTTTTTTTATACTCATATCCGTAAGTTTTATTTTACTTGCAACTATCACCAGATTTTTTGAGCTTTTTTATGTTTTAAGAATGAAAAAACTCAAAAATCATTGTTCTAAAAAATCTTTTTTAAATCTCATAAATAAGTATTATCGTATTCCTTATTATGAAATTCAAAAAAAAGAAAGCGGTTATTATACCGGAAGAGTTTATGACGAAACTTTAACGGCGGTCAGTTCTTCATTTGATATTTTTAGCGACATACTATCCGATTTTCTAAATGCCGTAGTAGCGTTGATAATAGTTATCGGGATTTCTATAAAAACCACTTTTTATCTTATTCTTGTGGTGCCGGCGGTGTTTTATTTGTCTTTAAAATATCAAAATAAAATTAAAGAATACTCAAACAGAGAAAAAGAAACCGAAAGCGAACTTAGAGGTTTTGTTAACTCTATGTTAAACTCGTATAAAACCGTCAGGATATTCAATTTGTTTGAAAAAATTAAAAATATCGTAGATTACAAATTTGAAGATTATAACAATTCCGTTTATCAAAATACCAAAGCAATCAATTCTTTTAAAACTTTTTCGTCCATTTTCTTTTCGTATATAGAAATATTTGTCGTAATAGCCTGCGGTTATGAGATGCTTAAGGGGCGTATGAGTTTCGGGGGATTTGTGGCTTTTATGAACGCTTTCTGGCTTTGCCTTAACAACATAAGCTCTGTAATAAAAAAACTTCCAGAGGTTACTAAAATAAACTCCAATCTGGAAAGACTCTCCGAACTTGAAAACATAACGGAAACCAATAACTGGCATATAAAAGAAGAAGAAATAAAGTTAATAGACATATCTGTGAAATTCAAAGAGCATATAGTGTTGGAAAAAATAAATCTTGAGGCAAAAAAAGGAGAAAAAATCTTGATATTGGGTGAAAACGGCAGCGGCAAAACTACGATAGCGAATATTATTTGCGGATTTGAAAAACCGGACTACGGAAAAGTGTACGGTTTTGAAGCGGATAAAATTAGCGCCTGTATTATGCCGTTTAACTTTTTGCCTTTAAGTTTAAAAGAGCAGATAGATATGATTTCTCAAAACGAAAAATACATAAATTCGCTCTTAAAAGATTTCAATCTTGAAAATCTTTTGAGTAAAAATCCCCGCTCATTTTCGGAAGGGGAAAAGAAAAAGGCGGCTGTAATGCTTACGCTTTTAAAAGATGCCGAGGTTTATATCTTTGACGAACCTCTCGCCAATCTCGATATTAGAAGCAAAGAAACGGTAATGAAAAAGATATTTGAAAGAACCGCTTCTAAAATTTTAATAGCCATACTTCACGGCGAAGAAAGATATTTTAAAAGCTTTGACAAAATTTTTAACATAAAAGATAAAAAAATAACAAACCAAACTCATTGAAAAAAAATTCTAAATAGGACCAAAGACCTTGAAAAATCTTTGATTTTATCTTAAAAGAAAAAAGAAAGAAAAGATATTGTCGCTGAGGTGGATGGTTTTAATATAAGGCCTCAAAAATTTTTTAGAAAAATGGGATTTAAACCGAAATGGTTGGCTTTTATAAAAGAAAATTTTTAATTATTTTTCTGTTTTTGTTTTCCTGCGCGGATAAAAACGACAAATATAAGGTTGCGACAAACCTTCCTCTGCCCGCTTTGATATCTTCATCTTTAGCCGGAACAAACACGGTTTATTTCATTTTAAAACAAACCCACGAGCCGCTTTTTAGAAAAGACGACGGTGAGAATTATTCTTCCAAAATTTTAAAAAAATGGGAAAGAAATTTAACTAATACCGCGTTTGTATTTTGCCCGGATACTTCGAAAGAGTTTTATAAAAAGAGGCGTTTTGATGAAGATTTTTTTAAAACATATATTTCAAGCGTAACTTTAAAATTCGACAAAAACTTTAGATTATCTCAAAACAAAGATTGTTTCAATATAGTTTTTAATAAACCTCAACCAAAATATTTAGATTTTTTAACATTTTACGAAAACGCGCCGAGCATCGTTAGAAACGAAAATCTGGAAGATGGGCTTGGCGAATTTTATGTTTCGGATATGAACACTAAAGAGATGAGATTATTAAGAAAAAAGAAACAAAAAAGGGGCTATAACGAAATTATTATTAAAAGATACGATTTGGATGAAAAAATACCGCTTGATATGACCGATTATAATTTTATAAACACCGAAGACATCCCAATGGAAATAAGGAAAAAATATAAGGCGGTTCCCACTTTTACGCTTAAAACCGCTTCAATAATAATAAACAACCCCGATTTAAAATTAAGAAAAGCCGTATATAACAATATAAACCCTATGGAATTTATGAAAACTTTTTTCTATAACAAAAAATTCGATTGCATAGAGATTCAAAATTTTCTACCCGTAGGGTTTAAGTATGCAAGGCCTGGGAAAATAAAACAAAAGAAAATAAAAAGCGATTTTAGCGGGGAACTTAAATTTCTTAATTATTTTTATTCCATAAACGAAAAACCGATGCAAAAATTCTGGGAAGATTTTTATTTAAAATCGGGAATAAAAGTTAAAATCGTAAACGCCGATATAAGCAAAATTAAAGGCAACCCGTTCGATTTTTTAAGAAAATTCGATATATTCTTGATTTCATCGGAGGCCACAAGAAACGATATAAACGCTTTTCTTGAAATATTCGGCGATACTCCGATGAATCCTTACTCTTTTAAAATAAAAGAATTGGCAAAGATATACGACGAAATAAAAAAAGAGTCCGATAAGGAAAGGGAGGAGGCTCTTGTAAATAAAGCTCTTAGTATTATTGAAAAGGAATATATAATACTTCCCGTATGCCAGATGGTTAAGACGGTTTATTATCCGCCCGATATAAAAAACATAAATGTCGGAAGAGATTTTTTTCAATATCCCGAAATCGGAGAGTTTAGATGGTAGAGACATATAAAAAAATATTTAAAAATTCCTGGAAGTATTATTTAATCTCGATAACGATATTTATGTCGTTCTGGCAGATTTTAAGCTTAATCAATATGATAAACTCGTCCCGCGATAAACTGCATACCGCAATCAGGCAAAACGCCGCCTATTTTGAAAAGGCGTACTTAACCGGGGATATATTCGAGGTTCAAAGGATAATGTGGAGGATGAAAAACGAAGGAATAAAAAGGATATCATTTAATCCCGATAAAACAGAAAATATAAATTGGGTTTTCAAAGAAGCGGTAGTGGGAAATATTTACGATAGAAAATATTTTCAGAAGGAATACAAAGAGGATTTCGTTTCAAACGGCGCTAAAATAGGAAATCTCTATTATGTAATAGATTTTATCGATATAAACTCCGCGGTTTGGGAAAAAAACAAAATCTTATTTGTCGCGGTTACGTTTTTTTTCGCTTTGATAGTAATTTATTCCAATATGGGCCTGATAAAGACGACTTTGATGATGGAAAAAATAACCAAAAAAATAAATATTTTGGCCAAACAAAGAAAAAGCGAAGAGATGAGAAAAATAATATCCGAAATTCCCGATACGGTTAAAGGGTTTGAGGTTGAGGAGCTTATAAAAGATATGAATTTGATAACCGAAAAAGTTAGCAAAGTCGAGACGGAGCTTGAGGTATCAAAAGCTTTGTCCGGGGTTGCGGAACAGGTCGCCCACGATATAAGAAGCCCGATCGCCGCGATAGAAAACGTCATAGATTTTAAAAAATTAACAAAAGAAGAAGAGGAGATAATAAGGCCGGCTATATACAGAATGAAATCAATAGCCGAAGATTTACTCTCTAAATACAGAAATTCAAAAAACGAATATAAAACGGAAAATAAATTTAAAGACCTGAATGTTATTATCGATGAAATATCCGCCGAGAAAAAAGCCGAATACAAAAACATAAAAATAGAAATTTTAAATGAAACCGAAAAAAAAGTTTTAATAGTTTTAGCGGAAAAAGAAATAAAAAGAATAATTTCCAACCTGATAAATAATTCCGTCGAGGCCCGGGCGAATAATATTTGGATAAATCTTGAAACGGAGGATAAAAACGCGGTATTAAGAATAAAAGACGACGGCAAGGGAATAGCGAAAGAGCTGGTTTCTAAATTGGGCGAGAAGGGTTTTAGTTACGGCAAGGAAAACGGAAACGGGCTTGGATTGTGGAACGCTAAAAAGATTTTAGCCGAATCGGGGGGAGTGTTAGATATAAATTCCGAAGAGGGTTTTGGGACCGAGGTAATTTTGAAAATTCCGATAAAAATTAGAAAGATAGTTTTAATAGACGACGATATCCTTGTAAGAAAGAACTGGGAGTTTTCGGCTAAAAAAAAGAACATAGAATTAGATATATACGATAATACCGAAAGCTTTATTCAAAATATGGATAAATACGATTTCGATAGCGAAATATACATAGACAGCGAACTGGGGGAAAACAATAAAGGCGAAGATTTGGCTCGAAATTTGCATGAAAAAGGATACAAAAACATATATATCGAAACCGGCCATTCGTTTGAAAAGTTCAAAGGCCTTAAATACATAAAAGCCGTAATATCCAAAGAACCGCCGTTTTAAAATAGTAAATATCCGATTAAAGAATGATAATTTTTATTTTTAGTTTTTAATTGTTTTTCTTTTGGTTTTCGGGTTTTAGGTCGGTTTTGGGTTCGGTTGTGGCGGTAGTTGTGGATTTTTCTACTTCCAGAACTCCGACTTTTGGAAATTTTTCAAGAATTTTGCCTTGTTTGTGGAATTTTGGCGCGTCGTTTTTGATTTCTTTGGTTAAATCGTTTCCGGCGTCGTGCAAGTTTTTGTGTTTTCCGGTTTTCCAGTATTTTGATTTTGTTACGTCGTAAACTATTCCGTCTACAGCCACATAAACCGGCATTCCGTTTTGCCCGTTGTATTTTTTAAGCTCTTCGGTAGTAAATTTTTTATTTTTCCATTCTTCGTTTGGTTTCTTTTCTTTGGAATAAGAAAGATTTAGAGAAATAGCTATTAGAGATAAAAGAACGAATATTTTTTTCATAAGACCTCCGTATTGATATTATACAAATAAAATGTATAATATTTTTGGGTGAGGATGAAACTTAATGATTGTAAAACTCATCTAATAAGCGAAAAGGAGGATTAATGTTAAAAAATCTATTGGTGTTGTTAGTGTTTGTTTCTCTCGCATCCCCGTCTTTTTCGGGCGGGAATGTCCCTCTCATAGGAGAGCCGGCTCCGTCTTTTACGGCGGAAACCACTATGGGAACAATTAAATTCCCGGATGATTATAAAGGAAAATGGGTTATATTGTTTAGCCATCCTGCGGACTTTACTCCGGTTTGTACAACCGAGTTTATGACGTTTGCAAAAATGCAGGAGGAGTTTAAGGCTTTAAATACCGAGCTTGTGGGCCTTTCGATAGATAGCGTTTATAGCCATATCGCCTGGGCGAGAACCATTAAAGAAAAGGCGGAGTATAAGGGAATGAAAAATGTAGAGATTAAATTCCCGATAATAGCCGATCTTAAAATGGATGTGGCTAAAAAATACGGTATGATTCAAGAATCCGCTTCGGATACCAAAGCCGTTAGAGCTGTTTTCTATATAGACCCAAACGGTAAAATAAGAGCGATAATTTATTATCCTTTGTCTAACGGAAGAAACTTCGACGAGATTAAAAGACTTTTAATTGCTATGCAGACTTCGGATAAATACGGTGTAGCAACTCCCGCCGACTGGAGACCCGGAGATGATGTGATAGTTCCGCCGCCTTCTTCCTGCGGAGTGGCAAAAGAAAGGATGGAAATAAAAGACCCGGCCGTTAAATGTCACGATTGGTTTTTCTGCTTCAAATCCCTACCCAAAGAAGAACCTAAATCTTCCAAATAAACTCTATTTAACGGGCGAGATTTTATCTCGCCCGTTTTCTTTTTAATTTATAAAGTTAATTTTAAGAGCTTTTTGAAGTTCTTTTAAAGGAACTTTTGGATAAGTCATCGTTATACAATGGACTGAGCCTTGACCCCTGTTCGATAGGGTATTGGATGGGGCGGGTTCTGGAATTAATCCAATAGATTTGTAAACCGAAAAAGCCTCTTCATCGGTCGGTTTGTTATAAGAAGGTACCACCACTTTTTTGTCCATTATCAGCGAATTTACATATGTTTCGAAAGGTCCGTCCGGTTTGGGAAGCATTAATGTTTTGTATCCGTTTTTCTCAAAAATTTCTTTATATTCTTTTAAATCGGTTAATACCGTGGTATCGTTTACGAATTTAGCATGTTCGTCTATGTGGCCTATGCCTTCCTTATAAGGAAGTCTTGTGAGTTTTTTGCAGCCGTAATATCTTGTGAATATCTCGTCTGGTATTTCGGAATGCGGTTCTTTGTCCACTATAAAACAATCTCCCTTTCTGTTTGCCATAAAATTTCCGCCCTCGAAATAATAATCGTGGCTTTCTAATTTTGCGCCGAACATATCGGCTATTTCCTGGTCCTGGTAAAATTCGTAGTAATACATAGCGTCTATCAAAGCGAAAGCGTTATCTTTTAACGAAAACATTGGTATGGGCATAGCGTCTCTCGCCCAAAAAGCTTGGTAGCTGTCTCTTAAATATGCGAGTTTTAATCTCTCCTCGGGTATTAGAGGGGAAAAGGTTTCAATAACTTCTTTCTTTTGTTTTTCGTTTTCGGGTTTTACAAGAACTATCATTATAGCGTCTTTAGGTAAACTTTTAGCAAGAGCAATTTTTGCGTCTTTAGAATCGAATGAAAATTCTCCGTTTATTATCAAATACCCTGTTTTTTCATATTCGGCGAAAGGCCTGTATACCAATTTTTGAGATTCTTCCAATAAATCTTTGGTTTTTTTAATCGAATTTATTTTTACATTTAGATTGTGGTTTGAAATTTGTTTTAATTTTTCTTTGGATGGAGATTTGGTTAGTTCTTGAACGGTTGTACGGTCTTGTTGAGATATATTAGGCGTAGGTATGTTTTCGGGGGAGGATTTTATTTCTTTAAAATTAAAAAAGCTATCTTGCTGAGAGTAGATTAATAAAGAAAAAAACAAGATAAATAAATTAAATATAAAAACTCCTTATTTTATATTTTTTGTTATATCTGATAGGTTTTCAAGGGGCTTAGGTCCTATTTTATATCTTTTGTAAAACAAAATGGATTATTGCGGATATTAAGGTTATTACGGCGAAAGTTTTGTGAAGTTTTAGCCCGAATTTTCGCATATAAAAACCCATAAACGCCGTAACAAACAAAGAGATTATTGCGATTATGCCGAATGTTTCGTATGATATCATATTAACTCCCGAATTATATTTTACTTATTTGTTAAAACTTTGGAGTTTTCATCCTTTTCGCCCAACATTAGGCATTAAAGATTAAAAAGCTTGCAAGATTGAAAAAATTTGGTTTTTTAAACAAATCTTTGTAAAAGTTTGTATGCAGGTATTAAAATTACTCCAGATTCTTCGTATTCTTTATCGCCTTCGGCATATATTTGATAACATTCCGCTTCCGGGAATCTTTTTTTAATGTACTTTAAGTTTTTAGATAATTCCACATCTCCCCATTTGCATTCTATAAACATTTTAGGTTTATCGTTTTCGGTTATTACGAAATCTATTTCCCTTCCCTCCACATCTCTTAAATATTTCAAATTAATCTCTTTTCCTTTATCCTGCTCAAAACATACATATTTATGCAAATGAAGCGCCACAAAATTTTCAAATCTAAAAGAGTTTTCTTTGATAAGATTATAATCGTAATGATAATACTTCTGCTCTTTTTTCACTGACCTTAAAAAACTTACTCCAAAAGGTGCTATCCTGAAAACCCCATACATCCTTTCTATAACATTAAGCCATCTTGTTATAGTCTTATGTGAAACGCCTATATCTTTGACAAGAGCGTTTAAAGACAATGGGCTGCCTACAAGTTCGGGAAGTCTTATCAAAAGCAATTCCAATTTCGATATGTCGCTTATTTTTTCAATATTATTTATTTCTTCATAAACTATTCTTTGCCTGTATTCCTTGCTCCATCTTTCGGCTTTGGCTTTGGCGGATGAAAAAAATGGTTCGGGGAAAGGGGAAAGTTCAAAAAGTTCCTTAAATTCTTTTTTTGTTTTAGCTTTTAATTCGGCTAAAGTAAGCGGCATCAATCTTATCATATGGTATCTGCCCTGTAATGAATCGCCGCCGTATCTTAATACATCAAGCCTTCCGCTACCCGTAACTAAAATTTTCTTTTTATCTTTATAAACGTCATAAATGCCCTTTATAAAATTTCTCCAGTTTTTATATTTATGTATCTCGTCGAAAACGAGAAAATCGGCCAAAGGCAATCTGTTTTTTAAAATCATTTCTCTATGTTCGTAATAATCCCAATTAAGATAAGATTTATCATTCTTAATTAAAGATTTTGCAAATGTGGTTTTTCCTACCTGTCTCGGTCCGGAAACGAAAACCATTTTTTCTTTAAGGTCGGAAATAACCTGTTTTTCTATATATCTTTTAATTTGAGGCATAAAAAAATAATACTACTTTTTTAGACCAAAGTCAAAAAAAATTACTACTTTTTTAGACCGCGATAAAAAATGTTATTACTTAGATTAAACCGTAATATTTGCTTTTAGTTTATCATAGAAAACCGTAATAATTTTTAAGTTTGTTATGTTAAGCTATTATTAGACTTTTAACCTTAAACATTTAACATCAAACTTTGAACATTTTGTTCCTTTCGTGCAACTTTCAACTTTAAACATACAACTTATAATCTCTATCCCCTCCTCTCTATTCTCTATCTTATGACTTTAAACATTATACTTCAATAATGGATATGGCGGTTTGAATGTTTTTCAGGTCGTCGTTTAACGATTTTTTGGGAGTTTCGAGTATCAAAGGAATATTTTTAAATTCTTTGAACGAAAAAAAGTTTTTAAACCCTTCTTTTCCTATTTGGCCTTTCCCCAAGTGCTCGTGTCTATCGGTTTTCGATGCTAATTTGGTTTTTGAGTCGTTTAGATGTATAAGTTTTATGAGTTTCAAATCCTTTATATCTTGAATTAAACTTTTAACTCCTTTGTCGGTTTTTATATCGTAGCCGCCTTCAAAAGCATGCGCGGTATCCAAGCATATTCCTCCGAAAATTCTAAATTTTTTTAATTCTTTGTAGAAGCTTATAAGATTTTTTAAGTCCGAGGTTAATCCCGAAGCCGAGTTTTCAACGAGTATTTCGATTTTATAATCGGTATTTATTTTTTCAAAAAATTTATTTATCTCTTTTAAATTTTCTTTAATATCTTTTTTTCTGTTTTCTCGTATGTGTAATACGTAATAATCGGCTATTTTGGAAGAGTTTTCCAATTCTTTTTTTATAAGATTTAACGACTTTTCTACAGTTTGAGGGTTCTCGGAAAGCGGGCTTATTAAGTATGAGGAGTGTATTACAACCGGGTTTATATCCAGTTTTTGCTTTAGTTTTAAAAAAAGATTTACCTCTTTATTTTCAAGATCTTTTATATCCCAGCTTCTCGGCGAGTGTATAAAAAATTGAGTGGAGTTGGTTTTTAAAAATTCTATTTCTTTTATAACATTTATTATCCCGCCGTTTGCCGAATTATGGACGCCTATTCTTATCATATTATTCAATCATTATATAGCTTATTTGAAAAGATAAAGTATTTTTGTGGTATCTATAAGACTGGTATTCTTCGTTTTTGCAATAGGTACAGTCCGGGTGAATAAATATGTTTTTTTCTTCCACCCCCGCGTCTTTCAAAAGATTTTTGTTTATTTCTTTTAAATCTATAAAAAATCTATCGTCTTTTTTTATATAAAAATCGTATGAAATTATTTTTTTAAATTCTTCTATCACATCCTTTCCTACCGAATAACATCTTCCGCATATGGAGGGCCCTACGGCTATTAAAATATTTTGAGGTTTCGATTTGTAAACTTCCGTCATTTTTTTTATTGTTTTTACCGCTATTTTTTGGGCTGTTCCCTTCCATCCGCTATGGACCGCGGCTATGACATTGTTTTCTATGTCGTACATAAGCAAAGGCACGCAGTCAGCAGTTTTTACTCCTATGGGAATTTTTTTTAGGTTTGTTATTAAGGCGTCGGCTATCGGTCTGTTTGTAGTGTCGGATTTTTCTTTTATCAAAAATATTTTATCGGTGTGTTTTTGAACGGCGATAAAAGGCTTTATATTAAGTTCTTCCAATCCGTTTATTCTTTTTGAAAAATATGATTTAACGGGATAATTTTTAAATATTTCTATGTTCATTAAAATATTATCGAGGCGAATGATACAAATCCTCCGAAGGGGTCGTTAGCTTGAGAATAATCCAGTATTTTTCCTCTAATTTCCGGGTTTATTGATTTTATGAATCTTAAAGCGCAATAGATGGCTGAAAGACCGCAGATTTTCGTTGAGTTTTGATTTTTTAATATTTCTTTAAAAAACTCGTCGGCTTTAAGCTCCGAGGCCAGGTTTAATACTTTTTTGTCAAATTCTTCGGTTTGTTTTTTTATCTCGCCAGTTATGGGGAAATCGTCGCCGAATCTTTGTCCCATATGAGACAGGTCTACCCCGGCGAGTATGAGTATTTTTTTATTTTCTTTTAACAGGGATTTTAGTAGAATTTCTGAGTCTGTAAAGAATTTTTCCATATATTCTATTTTTGAAGGCGGGTTTTCCTCCGAAGAAAACCTTTCAAAATCGGTTACGAGTATGGGAAGCCATTTTGGAGTTTTTTCTCTCCATATGTATTTAAGCCATAAGGCCTGAAACTCCAACGAGTGTTCGTTTTTATGCAAAATTTCCTCATCGTCCGGCTCATACCACAAAATTTCTTTAAATTTACCGTATGTTTCGCTATCTACAACCATATTGCCGTAAGGGGTTTCGTAATCTTTTTTTGTAAATATGAAAGGGCTGTTTCCGCCCTTGTGGGAAACGCCGAAGGCTATTATTAAATCGGGTATTTGAGAGTTCCCTATTTCCGAGTATGTCTTTGAGTAAACCGTTCCGCCTTTAATTATGTCTATATGCGGAGCTACGGCTCCAGTTAAGATTTTTGTCGGGAAAGGGGTTTGCTCGACCTTATGAAATTTGGACATAAAAGAAGTAAGTTCCAGTATGTTTTCGGGGTAAGACAAGCCCTTGTGTATCGCTTTTCTTATATCTGATTTTTTGAATTCTTCGTACGATTTTATTCTGATTTTCTTTATTTTTTCGTTTTCCAAAAAATTGGCTTCGTCCAATTGTTTTACAAATTCTATTATTTCATGCTCGGGAATTATTTGAGACGTCAATTTTAGTATCTGAGATTGTATGTCTTTTATTGAGTTTTGGCCGTTGAAAAACTGGATTAAAGCTATGGTTTCTATGGGCATTACTATGGTCTGGTTGGTCAATCCTTCGTTGTCTTTTAAAATAATCACCTCGCCTTTGTCGGTTTTTGCGGGGATTATTTCGGTTTCGGCTTTTATTAGGGGTTTGTAATCCGATGTTATCATAAATATATTTTATAAAATTTTCTTGACAAGATAGTTTAGTATATGCTAAACTACTAAATATGGCTAACAATAAGGTTTTTGAAAAAGCCAAAGATATATCCGATATCCTTTCTTGTTTGGCTTCTCCCACGAGATTGATAATAACCTGTATGCTTATAGACGGGGAGAAAAACGTAACCGAAATTTTGGAGAAGATAGGAACGACAAAGGGCAATATTTCACAACATCTTAAAATACTTACTTTACACAGAGTATTGGAAAATAGACGGGAAGGTAATAAAATATTTTATTACATAAAAGACAAAAGAATTATAAGTATAGTTTCCAATCTAAAGAAACTTTACTGTCCCGATTTAAAGATATAAAATACAGGAGGAGTTATGGACTTAAATAATATAAAACCGGCAAAGGTAGTTGATGCCAGATCTATGGCCTGCCCAGGCCCGTTGCTTGAGGCTAAAAAAGGGATAGCGCTTGTTAAAGTTGGGGAAGTGCTTGAAATACAATCGGGAGATAAGGGTTCGAGAGAAGATATTCCGGCATGGTGCGCAAAGACGGGAAACGAGTATTTAGGGTTTGTAGAAAAAGACGGATACGATAGTTTATACGTTTTAAGAAAAAAATAAACTTTGGTTGTTTTTTAATCTAATACTTTTGTTTCAATAGGGAGATTTAATGTCAAAACCTAAAATACTTATAATTACCACAAATCACAGTTCATACCCGGGCGCAAACGCAGTGGGTCAGGCGAGGTTAAGCTATGGTTCAAATACATACATAATAAGAGTTCCTGACCCCGTTATGTTTCCAGAGGATTTTTATATAAGAGCTTTTGAAAAAGGGATAGCCGGAATAATTATTATGTCGAGCGGTTCTGACTGCCCTTACGAAGGCGCATACGAAAGGCTTTCAAAAAGGATACAAAACGTTTATAACATAATGAAACAGAAAAACATTAATATAAACAGGTTAAAACTTACTACAATATGCACGGTTTGCAAAGAGGCTTTTCTTAAAGAGATTTCCGATATGGAGAAGGTGGTTCAAAATGTCAACTAAAAATACCGATGTTTTGATAGTAGGCTCAGGCATAGCGGGAATGCAGGCCGCTTTGGATATAGGAGACAGTGGTCTTAATGCTGTTATAGTCGAAAAATCTCCGAGCATAGGCGGAAAGATGATTTCTCTAAGCAAAGTCTTTCCGACCTTAGACTGCGCAAGTTGCATAACCACGCCTAAGATGGCGGCTTCTTCTCATCATCCAAGGGTGGATATCTATACCTATACCGAAGTAAAAGAGATTAAAAAAGTTTCGGACGGCTTTGAGGCCGTTATAATAAAAAAACCGAGGTTTGTAATAGAATCCGAGTGTATATCCTGCAAGAAATGCGAAGAGGTATGTCCGGTTTATGTTAAAGACGAGTTTGAATACGGTTTGGGTGTTAAAAAAGCCATATCAATACCTTTTACAAACGCAATTCCTCAGTTTCCGGTTTTAGACGAATCCAAATGCATAAGATGCGGAGCATGTGCGAGAGTTTGTCCTAAAGATTGTATAGATTATCTTCAAAAACCCGAGGAGATTAATATAAAGTCAAAAGCCGTGATAATATCCACTGGTTATGAGATAACCCCTATGGATGCCAAAAAGGAATATAACGGAACGAAACTTCCAAACGTAATATCTTCGCTTCAGGCGGAGAGGCTTTTGGCGCCTCACGGGCCTTACGGCAAATTTTTAAGGCCTTCCGACGGTAAAATTCCGGATTCTATAGCCTATGTTCAGTGCGCTGGTTCAAGAGATGAGAGTATTGGTATTCCTTACTGCTCGAGGGTTTGTTGTATGTATGCCATAAAACAGGCAATGCTTTTATCCGGTATGCTTCCTTTATCTGAGATAACAATTTATTATATGGATATAAGAGCTTTTGGTAAGGGTTACGAGCAGTTTTATAATCAAGCAAGAGCTATGGGAATAAACTTCGTAAAAGCAAAGGTGGCAAAAATAACCGAAGACGAGGAGCATAACCCTATACTTAGAATAGACAGGCAGGAGGACGGCTCAAAACCTCAGGAAGTTAAACACGACATAGTAGTCCTATCTCAGGGGCTTGTCCCTTCGACTAAAAACTTTTTCGGGCTTGAGTTAGAAATAAACGAGTACGGTTTCATAAATCAACCTCAAAAAACTTTATCTCCCGCAAAAACCAATATAGAAGGAGTTTTTGTCGCCGGGGTTGCAAGCGGACCTAAGGATATCCCAGATACTATAATGGAAGCGGGGTCTGCGGCTGTGGAAGTTATAAATTATGTTAAGTCGGTAAAAGTTGGGAGTTAATATGGAAGAGAATAAAATTTATGAAAAAGAGCATACAATAAACGAAAATTATAGACAAAAACCGAAGGTTGCGGTTTATGTCTGTCACTGCGGTGGAAACATTTCAGATGTGGTGGATGTAAAAAAAGTAGCTGAAGAGTTATCAAAATACCACGATGTGGCCATATCCAGAGAGTATGCTTTTATGTGTTCTTCTACCGGCCAGGATTATATAGTCGAGGATATACAAAAAAACGGAATAAACAGAGTGGTAATAGCCGCATGTTCTCCCGCTTTGCACGAACTGACTTTCAGAGGGGCTTTACAAAGAGCGGGTTTAAACCCGTATCTTTACGAGCACGTAAACATAAGAGAACAGGTAAGCTGGGTTCATAAGAATGATAAAGAAGGGGCGACTAAAAAAGCGATTTCCTTAGTTAAAGCCGGAGTTGAAAAAGTTTTAAGGCAAGACCCTTTAAACTCAATAAGAGTCGAAGCTGTAAAAACCGTAGCGGTTATAGGAGGGGGGGTTAGCGGTATGAGAGCGGCTTTAAGCGTTGCTAAAAACGGACTTAACGCCGTGATAATAGAAAAATCTGATAAATTGGGCGGAAAACTTAATAGAAGCGGAAATGTTTATCCTACCGGAGAAAAAGCGATTAGCGTTGCGGAGAATCTTTCCAAAGAGGTTTTAAGTTCTGATAAGATAAAGGTTTATTTCAATTCCGAAATTACTTTTGTAAGCGGTTATGTGGGAAATTTTCAAATAAATGTAAAAAGGAAAAACGGAGAATATGAAAAGATAAAGGCGGGAGCTATAATAATAGCGACAGGTTTTGATAATTATAAACCTTATGAGGGAGAGTACGGTTATGGATTAAATAAATTTGTTTTAACATTACCCGAGTTCATAGAAGCCTTAGAAAAATCCGGTCCGGGCAAGTTTAATTATAACGGTAAGGATATAAACTCGGTTTCTTTTATTCATTGCGTAGGCTCAAGGCAAATAGACGGTATAGATAAACCAGGAAAAAACGGAAAGATTAACGAATACTGCTCAAGGGTTTGTTGTACTTCCTTAATAAATACAGCAAACAATTTAAAGACTAAGTACCCGGATGTGGAGGTTTTTGATATATATACCGATATTAGAACTTATGGAATGGACCATGAGTCTTATTATAAAGAGGCGTCTAAAAACGACGTTATTTTCTTTAGGAGACCTTTGGAGGAAAGACCTTCGGTAGAGTTTGATGGAGCTAAAATAAAAATAAAAACAAAAGACGTTTTGACTATGAATGAAGATATGGAAATAGAAACCGATATGGTTGTTTTGGGTGTCGGAATGGTTCCAAACGATATAACCGACCTTGTCGAGTATATGAAACTTCCGAAAAGCTCCGACGGTTTCTTGCAAGAGGTTCATCCAAAGTTAAGGCCGGTTGAGGTTGCAAATAACGGAATATTCATAGCCGGAACCGCTCAGGGACCTATGGATATTTTAGAGTCTTTACAGGCCTCAAACACCGCGGCCGTTAAAGCCGCTGCGCTTTTGGCAAGCGGGGATATACCTCTTGATCCGTTTGTCGCAGTGGTGGACGAGGATAAATGTACGGGTTGCGAAAAATGTCCTAAGGAGTGTTCTTATTCCGGAGCGCTTACGATGATTGAAAAAGAAGTTAACGGAAAAAAGAAAAAAGTCGCTTATGTAAACGCGGCTTTATGCAAGGGTTGCGGAGCCTGTGCGGCAGTATGCGAGCCGAGGGCGATAAATGTAGCGGGTTGGAGTTTGGATCAGTTCGACGCTATGGTTGAAGCCATAGCCAAGGAGTGATTTATGGAAGATAAAAATAAAAAGATAGCCGAACAGTTAAAAATTTTAAACGCTGAAAAAGGGCCGGTATCCAAAGAGCTTATGGATTATTATAAAGAAGCGAATAAAAAACAAAAAGCCATTTTGGACTCTATAAAAGAAAAAGAAAAAACGATACCTGAAATTTCAAAAGAAACTTCTCTGGATAGCAAAGAAGTTTTGTGGTATTTATCCGGGCTTGTAAAATATGGAAAGGCCGAGCATATACCAGCTAAAACAGGATATATGAAGTACAAGGCAAAGTGAGGTAAGAAATGAAGGTAAATACAAAATTTATAAAAGAAGTAAAAAAATACGGCGCTTTCGACATATCGGCATGTTTTAACTGCGGAAACTGCACGGCGGTATGTCCTTTAAGCAAAGAGGATAGTTCTTTTCCGAGAAAAATGATAAGATACGCTCAGGTAGGGGCTGAGGATAAAATAGAATCTTCACTGGAACCATGGATGTGTTATTACTGCGGAGAATGCTCGGATACCTGCCCCAGGCAAGCTTATCCCGGCGAGTTTATGATGAGTTTAAGAAGATATTTAATATCCAGATATGATGCTACCGGTTTGTCTAAATTTTTCTATATGAATAGCTGGGCTCAAAATATTCTTGTTATAGGTATTTTTTTGGTATCTCTTATTTTTTTCATTTCCTATAATGGAGATTTTCAGGAGCTTGCCGCAAAAATAGAATTGGCTTTCCCGGCTTATGTTACTCTTGCGATATTTATGTATGTTTTTACGATGTATAAGAAAACGATTCTTGATAAATCAAAAAAGTTTCTTTTTTCGTTCGATTTTTCAAACATAAAAGAAACTTTGATTCACGGACTGACTCAGAAGAATTTTTCGGGGTGTTCGGAAACCGACTGGACCAGATGGATAGCCCATCTTCTTGTTATGAGCGGATATACTTTGACGCTTATAATATCCAATCTCCATCTTTTAGAACCGTTAAAAAAACATTACGGCCTTTTGGATATTACCACACCTTTGGTTTTTTATGCGGCATTCGGCATAATAGCCGGGGGTTTTGTAATGATGGGAAGAAGGTTTTTAAAAAAAATTCAGTCATCTAAATTTTCTCATCCGACCGACTGGCTTTTTGTGGCGATGTTGTTTTTGATAGGGATATCCACTCTTACGACTTATATTTTAAATATGGCTATGGGTCCGGACGCCGAAGCCGTAGCTATTTCATACAAAATAAACATAGCCATAGAAGTGGCGTGGATAATAATAATAGTTCCTTTTACAAAATGGATACACATATTTTTTAGACCGATGGCGATTTATCTTTATAATCTTAAAAAGGAAAAACAGTTGGCTTAAGGAGGGAAAAATGAGCGATATAAAAGAGTTAGAGAAAAAGATAGAAGATTTAAAATCGGAGATAGAAATTATTAAGTCGAATATGCCATCGGACCAGTTTTCCATGGTCGTTATGAGCGGGGACTTGGATAAACTTTTAGCATCTTTCATAATAGCGACCGGCGCGGCCGCAATGTATGAAAAGGTGGTAATGTTTTTTACATTCTGGGCAATTCCTTTGTTAAAAGACCCAAATAAAAAAGTTCCAAAAGACATAATTTCCAAAGCCTTTGAAATGATGCTTCCTCAAAATACTAGAGGGCTTAAACTCTCTAAAATGAATATGCTTGGGATGGGGCCTTTAATGATAAAAGGGCTTATGAAAAAACATAATGTAAAATCTCTGGGGGATTTAATAAAATTGGCAGGTGAAATGGGCAATGTGGAGATTTACGTTTGTCAGATGTCTATGGATCTTATGGGATATAAATGGGATGAGATGATAAGTTATCCCAATATGAAAAGTGCTGGAGTAGCTAAATTTGTTGCCGAGGCTGGAAAAAGCAAAGCGACTTTATTTATATAAGCATAAGGAGGGATATTTATGGAAAACAACGAAAAAATAGTTTATGTAATAACCAACGGAAAAAACAATCCTGAAAAAGCGATAATTCCTTTTGTGTTGGCAAACGGAGCTTTAGCTATGGACATAGATGTTTCTATAATACTTCAAAGCGAAGGAGTTATGTTGGCTAAAAAAGGTTATGCGGACGATATAAAACATGAAGGATTTGACCCTTTAAAAAAACTTATCGATGATTATTTGTCATCCGGCAAAAAACTTCTTCTTTGCGGGCCATGCGTTAAAGCAAGAAAAATAGAAAATGATTTAATAGAAAATGCGGTTATAGTTGGGGCGGCGAAGGTTGCTCAGGAAGCGTTATCTGCTAAAGCGGTTTTTACTTATTAAGGAGGAAAAATGAAAAAAGGTATATTATTAATAACTCTGGCATTGCTTGGCTTAAATTTAGCATATGCCACAAACGGCGATAACTTAATAGGAGTAGGTCCTACTTCAAGAGCTATGGGCGGAGTTGGGATAGCCAAGGCCCAGGATGCTATAAGCGCCATATTCTCAAACCCGGCTACCCTTACTCAGATAGAAGGGGACGAGTTTAATTTCGCAGGCACTTATTTTAATCCCACCGTTAAAGCAAATGTAAATACGACTACTCCTTTGGGTTCCTGGAAAGCTGAAAGCCAGGATAAAGCTTATGCGGTTCCCGCCATAGGGCTTTCTTATAAAATAGACGAAAAGATGACATTCGGCATAGGAGCTTACGGCGTAAGCGGTATGGGTGTGGATTATAGAAACAAAGACCTTGGTGGACAGATGAATACGAAACTTTCGGTTATGAAATTTGTTCCCGCTTTGGCCTATAAAAACGGAAACTTTTCTTACGGCCTTGGTTTTGATATAGATTATCAGGCTGCGGATTTCGGCTCGGGACTTGCTCATAACTACGCTTTAGGAGCCAGATTGGGAGCAAATTACGAGTATGGAAAATGGAACTTCGGTTTGGTTTACGTTACTCCTCAGAACGTAAAACACGAAAGGATATTCGATTTTGACGGAGATTCGACCTTTGATAATCTTAAATTAGAAAATCCGGCTCAGTACGGGCTTGGCATATCTCATAAATGCACCGATAAACTTACATCTTCCGTAGAAGTTAAATATCTCGACTGGGAAAACGCCGACGGTTATAAGGATTTCGATTGGAAATCTCAGGTAGTATATTCATTGGGTTTAAATTATAAAGCTACCGATAAAATAAGCCTTAGAGCCGGTTATAACTATGGAGAAAATCCCGTAAAAAAACACGATAACTTTAATATGATGGGAAGCACCATAGTTCAGGGTAAAACCATGAATAATCTTAATTACGAATACTTTAGAATAATAGGTTTTCCGGCGATAGTCGAGCATCATATAACATTAGGGTTTGGATATCAGCTGAACCCAAAGGTTTCTTTAAACTTAGGTTATAAACATGCTTTTGAGAAAACAATAAAAGAAACTTTTGCAGCCGGAAGCATAGAATCCAAACTGTCCGAGGATGCTTTCGATTTCGGTCTGAGTTTTAAATTCTAATACAACCCTCTATAAAAAGCCCGTCGTATTTTTAGTATACGGCGGGTTTTTTTTATAAAATATAATAATGAAAAAAAGAGTTTTAATATCCAACATAGTCGCTTTTTTAATAGTTTTGATATCAAAGCCTGAGAGTTTCAAATTATTTATTATAGGTCTTGTTTTTGTAATAATAGGCGAGTTGGTTAGAATAATATCTTCGGCATGTATAAGAAAAAATAAAGAGTTGTCTGTAAACGGGGCTTATGCGGTATGCAGAAACCCCCTTTATTTGGGAACTTTTTTAATAATTTTAGGTGTTATGATACAGATTTCCTCTTCTCACATAACCGAAACGGTTCTTTTATGGATTTTAGTTTTGATAGTTATGTCTTATGTTTATTATCATACGATAAAGTCCGAGGAAAAATTTTTACAAGAAAAGTTTCAGGATAAATTTAAAGAATATGTCAGAACTGTTCCTTGTTTAATACCTAAAATTTCTTGCTTAAAAGAAATTTTTAAGCCCGAAAATTACGATTATTCGGCTTTTAAAAAAAATAAAGAATACAGAGGAATTTTCGGAGTTATCGTAATAGAAACCGTAATATTTTTAAAGATTTATTTCCACAATTGATATATATCCTTTGGTTTTTCCGTTTTAGTATAATTAGATTATGATTAAATGGATTGAAATAGATTGCAAAGCTTTAAAAAACAACATAGAAATTATCAAATCCAAATTAAAAGGTAAAAAATTAATGGCCGTAGTTAAATCTAACGCCTATGGCCACGGTGCCGAGATAGTTTCGGAAATAGCGTCGGAAAACGGCGCAGATTTTTTGGGGGTTATGAATGTTTATGAGGCTTTAAATATAAAAAAAAGATCTAAAAAGCCTATTATGATTTTAGCGCCTTCTTTGAAGGAAGATATTGAAACTTCCATTAAAAGCGGGTTTATACCGACAGTAGATAATATGGATTCGGTCAAATATATAAATAAAAAATTTAACAAAAAAGTTAAAATCAATCTGGACATAGATACCGGCCTTAAAAGATGGGGGGTGGAATTAAAAGAAGCGGTTAATTTCGCAAAAGAAATTAAAAAACTTAAAAATATAGAACTTTTTTCAGTTTCCACTCACATAGCTTACACTCCTTATAAGAATATGATAGACGCAAAAGAAAAGTTAGAAAAGTTTAATGAAGAGGCGTTAAAAATAAAACAAATTTTTCCTAATATAATCGTTCATGCGGCAAACAGTTTAGTTTTTTTGGATTTCCCCGATTACAGTTTAGATATGGTCAGAATAGGCAATTTGATTTACGGCATATATCCTTCCGATATATATTTGAAAAGAGAAAACAATCCGGTTAAGTTAGGTATAAAAAGACCGTGGAAGTTTTTAGCGAAAATAATATCGGTTTCGGAAGTAAAAAAAGGGGAAAGTTTCGGTTATGCTAACGAAATAGTGGCTTTAAAAAACATGAGAATAGCCGCGATACCCGTAGGCTATTCGGACGGTTTGGGCATGAAACCCGAGGATAACGTCTATAAAATAACCGAAGGCGAAAAACAATGGGCTGATATAAATGGAAAAAAAGCCTATTTTGTTTCAAAACCCGCAATATCTCATACACTGATAGACATAACCGAAATTCCAGAAGCAAAAGTCGGAACAATTGTAAGTCTGGCAGTCAGAAGAACCGCCGCCAACTCCTTAATCCCGAGAATATATGTTTGATTGGAAAACTATTTAAAAAGACTGTTAAAAAATCATCAAAATTATCTTTGAGTGTTTCTTAGTATTATTATAATAATTAAATTGTTTTCTAATTTTATTTTTATAAACTATTAGAGAAAAGCACGGAAGGGGTGGGATTCGAACCCACGGTGCGGAAAAACCGCACACCGGTTTTCAAGACCGGCGCTTTAAACCGCTCAGCCACCCTTCCATATATTAAATTCTTGGTTTTAAAAATGTTTTTTAAAAGAACTAAAGTTTAAACTACTTTTTGCTTCGCGGTTACACCGCGCCGACGGATATGCTTTGCATATCGTCGGGCTCTCCCATAGCTACGACCCACGTCAAGTCGAGAGCAGCCACCCTTCCATATGGTTAAAAGTTTAAAGTTACAAGTTCAAAGTTATAACGTAGGGGTTAGAGAACTATAAGTATATTTTATTAAAAAATTTATAGTTTTCGTGTATTAATATTATAATTGATTAAAATTATCGGTTTTAAAAAATGCGACAAAATTAGCCGATCGGCTTTTTTTGTCGTATAAGATTTTTAAAATTGCGAAAGGAGATTAGGTTTTCAATAAGCCTTAATAATCAAAATATAAAATTTTTAAAAAATATATAAAATATATTTTTGAAAACGGAGTTGTTATGCATATAACCAAAAGGCAGATATATTATTACGATACGGACGCGGAGGGTGTGGTATATTACGGAAATTATATGAGACTTCTGGAAGAGGCCAGAACCAAATTTATAGAGGATTTGGGTTTTAATTTAAAGAAATTATCGGAAGACGGGTATTTATTTGCCATAAGGAAACAGGAGATAGATTATAAGGCTCCGATATGGTACGGGGAGAAGGTTGAAATAAGAACCAGAGTCGAAGAGTTAAGCCCATACAGAATGAAATTTTATTACGAGATTTACAATTCCAATAACCAGAGAACCACAATAGCCAGAACCGATATGGTTTGCATAAATAGAAAATTTCATCTAAACGAGATGCCGAACGATATGATAGAGGCGGTAAGAAAAACGATGGAATCAAAATGAAGATAATTTCTCCGGATACAAAAAGAATTAACAGACTTCCGCCGGGGCAGTATGAGGTGGATGAGATTCCGGTTTTAGATTTGGGAAATAAACCGAATATAAATAAAAATAATTTTAAATTGGAATTATCTTATAATGACAAGAAAACGGTTTTGGATTTTAATAATTTGACTTCTTTGCCGGAAGTGGATCTTTATTGCGATTTGCATTGCGTTACCACATGGTCTAAATTGGGAACAAACTGGAAAGGTGTTTCTACAAAAACAGTTTACGATTTATTAACTCCGATAAGCGCCAAATTCGTTTTAGCTTATTCTTACGACGGTTATTCAACAAATATGCCTATAGATTATTTTTTGAAAGAGGATTCGATAATAGGTTATTCTTATGAAGGTAAAGATATTCCTTATCATTACGGAGGTCCGGTAAGGCTTTTGATACCTTCTCTTTATTACTGGAAAAGCGCAAAGTGGTTATCTAAAATAGAATTTATCGATGAGGATAAAAGGGGTTATTGGGAAGAAAGGGGGTATCACGATATAGGCGATCCTTTTTTGGAGCAGAGGCGAAGACTTTAATATTTTGGTATTTTAATTCCAAAATAAATTTAATAAAATTTTATTAGGAGGAGTTTATGGATTTGTTGTTTTTGTCGAGATTGCAGTTTGCAATGACCGCGGCTTTTCATTTTTTGTTTGTTCCAATGACTTTAGGGGTTGTGGTCTTGGTCGCGATTATGCAAACTTTTTGGTATAAAACCGGCGAAGAAAAATGGTTGAAGCTTGTTAAGTTTTTCGGTAAGCTTTTCCTTATAAATTTCGCTATAGGCGTAGTTACGGGGATATCGTTAGAGTTTCAATTCGGTATGAACTGGGCGGAGTATTCCAAATATGTGGGAGACATATTCGGGGTACCTTTAGCTATAGAGGCCACCGTGGCGTTTTTTTTAGAATCCGTCTTTTTGGGGCTATGGATTTTCGGATGGAACAGGGTAAGTAAAAAAATACATTTGATTTCAATATGGATGGTAGCCTTAGGTTCAAATCTTTCGGCTTTATGGATATTGTTTGCAAACGGATTTATGCAAAGGCCCGTCGGTTATATGATAGCAAACGGAAGAGTGGAGCTTGTGAATTTTACCGAGTTTCTTTTAAATCAATACGGATGGGTTAAATTTTTTCATACGGTATTTGCCGCTTATGTAGTGGGAGCTTTTTTTGTTATGGGCGTTTCGGCTTATCATTTGCTAAAAAATAAAGAAAGTATTTTTAGAAGTTCGTTTAAACTGGCCGCATATTTCGGGGCTTTAAGTTCGATTCTTGTTTTTCTTTTCGGAGATTTTCACGCCAAAGACATTTCAAAATTTCAGCCGACAAAGTTTGCGGCTATGGAATCTGTATGGGAGACAAAAAAGGGAGCCGATTATCCGTTAATTCTAATCCCCGATGAAAAAAATGAAAAGAATGCTGTCGAAGCGATTAAAATTCCAAAATTTTTAAGCATACTTGCCGCCTACGATCCCAATTACGAGGTTAAGGGTTTAAGGGATTTTCCAAAAGAGGATAGGCCTCCCGTTTTAATTACTTTTTTGAGTTTTAGAGTGATGGTCGTTTTGGGATTTTTGTTTATAGCTTTAAGCTTTCTTTCTGTTTATTTGTCTTATAAAAATAAGCTTGATAACAATTTGTTTTTAAAAGCGATGCTCTATTCCATACCGCTTCCATACATCGCCATGCAGTTGGGCTGGATTGTGGCCGAGGTAGGCCGTCAGCCCTGGGCGGTTTACGGGCTTTTAAGGACCAGAGACGCGGTTAGCCAGAATTTAAATTTAAATCAGGTTATGTTTTCATTTTTTGGCTACGGTTTAGTATATACGTTTCTCGGAATATTAGGTTTTTATTTGATGGTTAAAAACGCGAAAAAAAGCATAGATTAAAGGAGGATTTTGTATGGAATCGCTTCAGATAACATGGTTTGTTTTGTGGTCCGTTTTGTGGGTAGTTTATTTTGCTTTAGACGGTTTTGACTTGGGTAGTGGCATATTGATGAATTTTATATCCAAAAACGATGATGAAAAAAGAGCGGTTATAAATACGGTAGGTCCTTTCTGGGATGGAAACGAGGTTTGGCTTATTACCGCGGGCGGAGCTACATTTGCCGCTTTTCCGAAAGCTTATGCGGATATGTTTAGCTGGTTTTATATTCCGCTTTTTATGGTTCTGATAGGGCTTATATTAAGAGGAGTTTCTTTTGAGATGAGGGGAAAAACCGAAAGCAAAAAAATATGGGATGTTTTTATTTTTGTCGGAAGCCTGTTGCCTGTTTTTCTTTTAGGCGTTGCTTTCGGCAATATTTGGTCTGCGGTAAACATAACCGAAAAAGGATATACCGAAGGAACATTGGGGCTTTTAAATTTTAACGGTATTTTAACGGGTTTTACTTTTGTTGTTTTTGTTTGTATGCATGGCGCATTGTGGCTTTATTACAAAATAGAAGGAGAGTTTAAACTGAGGATATACGGAGTTGTTAGAAAAACATGGTATGTTTCGGCTTTTTTGTTTGGAATTTTTATTCTGTTTATCCCGCATACTTTGAACCCAAATTTTAATTTAAATTCTTTTTCGGGATATCTCACGGTTGTTTTTTACGGATTGGCGGCATTTATGATTATTCTTATTAAAAAATCGATCGATAAGGGCAGAGATTATATTTCTTTCTTGAAATCTTTTGTCTTTATGATATTCTGGTTTGCCGGCGGGTTTGCTTCGCAGTATCCAAATTTAATTCCTTCCAAAAATGTCGAATTTAACGTAAGTATTTTTAATTCTTCTTCCAGTTTTTATACGCTAAAAATAATGACGATTGTGGCTTTGATATTCGTTCCGATAGTCGTTGCGTATCAAATATGGATATATAAGATTTTAAATCATAAAATAAATCCGGCGGATAAAGAGAGTTTATTTTACTAATTTAAAATTGTGATATAATATAACTTGGCTATTATGTTTTATTAAATCTTAAGGAGATTTTATTATGAAAAAAGAGGAAATAAAAAAAGCGGAAGGCAAATTGGCTGTTTTAATTCCCGGAATGGGAGCCGTTACAAGTACTTTGATAGCCGGAGTTGAGATGGTGAAAAAAGGGATAGGAAAGCCTTTCGGTTCGATAACCCAGATGCAAAGGATAAGATTGGGTAAAAGATATGAAAACAGAAATCCTCTAATAAAAGAATTTGTTTCCATCGCAAACCTTGAAGATCTGGTTTTCGGCGGTTGGGATATTTACGACGATTCGATTTATGAAGCGGCTTTAAAATGCGAAGTTTTTTCACAAGAGCAGCTAAGACCGGTAAAAGACGAGTTATCGGAAATAAAACCGATGCCCGCGGTATTCGATAAAAAATTTGTTAAAAATTTAAATCCTTCCATAATGAAAAAAGCGAAAACAAAAATGGATTTGGCCTTAATGCTGATGGAAGATATTAAAAAATTCTGCTCCGAAAATAAAACATCCAGAGCTGTTATGGTTTGGGCGGGATCTACCGAGGTTTTCATAGAAGAAAAGGATGTTCATTCTTCTTTGAAAAAATTCGAAGAGGGGCTTAAAAAGAACTCGCCTTATATTTCCCCGTCCATGATCTACGCATACGCCGCGCTTAAAAGCAAGGTTCCTTACGCAAACGGGGCTCCCAATTTAAGTGCGGACATTCCCGCACTTGTGGAGTTAAGCGAATTAAACGGCGTTCCCATCGCCGGAAAGGATTTTAAGACCGGACAAACTTTGATGAAAACTATACTCGCTCCCGGTCTTAAAGCCAGAATGCTTGGAGTAAGAGGTTGGTATTCCACAAACATATTAGGCAATAGAGACGGGCTTGTATTGGACGATGAGGGCTCTTTTAAAACAAAAGAGAAGAGTAAAAAATCCGTTTTAGATACGATTCTGGAACCGGATTTGTATCCGGATTTGTATTCCAATATATACCATAAAGTGAGAATAGATTATTATCCGCCGAGAGGAGACGCTAAAGAAGGATGGGATAATATAGATATATTCGGCTGGATGAATATGCCTATGCAGATAAAGATAAATTTCTTATGCAGAGACTCGATTCTCGCCGCTCCGGTTATGCTGGACATCCTTTTATTTCTTGATTTCGCTCAAAGAGCGGGGCTTAAGGGAATACAGGAATGGATGAGTTTTTTCTTTAAATCTCCGATGCACAGGCCGGATTTAAAGCCGGAGAACGACCTTTTCATACAACATATGAAACTTAAAAACACATTAAGGCTTTTGATGCACGAGGAGATAATAGACCATAGCGGGCTCGATTATTACGAAAACAAATTCAAGCCGATAATACCAAAACCTCCTAAAAAGAAATGAAGCTTTTTTTGATAATTTTTTTAGGTTTTATAACTAATCTTTTTTCTGCTTCGCCAATCTCCGGGCCATGGCAGGTTAATGAGATAGAGGTTTTGGGAGTCAAAAACTTAAAACCTAAAGTTATACTCAAAACTGTAAGAGCTAAAAAAGGTAAGCTTTATTACGAAGAAGACAAAAAAACGGATATAGAAAATCTTATTAATTTAGGCAGTCTTGAAAGAGTAAGTGTGGAGCTGGTTTATAGCGAGGACAAAAAGATATCCACTAAGAATTTTTCGGTTGTCGGGGATACTAATCCGATAAAGGTAATATATACGATTTACGAAAAACCTTATATAGAAGACATTGTCGTAAACGGAGCCAAGAAAATATCCAGATCGAGCGTAAAATCCGAAATGGACCTGGGTAAAGGGGATTTCTACGACGATGTTAAATTAAAAGAAGATATATCCAAAATATACAAAAAATATAAAGAAAAAGGCTATATAAACGCAAATATTAATTATGACGTAAAAATAGATTCTCAAACCAACAAAGCGATTTTGAATTTGAATATATCCGAAGGAGAAAAGGTTGTAGTAGGTAATTTGGTTATAGACGGGGTTAAATCTTTTAAAACAAAAAAAATCGTAAAAAAGATGAAGAATAGGCCGAAAAAGGTTTTTTCGGAAGAAGATTTGAAGAAGGATTTTAACGAAATAGAAAATTTTTATAAAAATAACGGTTTTGCCGATTTTAAAATTATAGATTCTACTTTTAATTTTAGAGAAGGAAAATACGCCGATATAAATATTAAGCTTGAAGAAGGGGGTAAATATTTTTTCGGCGATACCTCATTTTCTGGCAATATGGTTTATAACTCGGCTGAACTTATGGGCGCGGTAGAGTACCAAAAGGGAAATATTTTTAAAGATGAAAAATTAACCGATACAATAAGAAATATACAGGAAAGATATGCCGATAAGGGGTATCTTAAAGTTATCGTTTCGACCGTTTCGTCTTACAGAGATAATTACATAGATCTGAGTTATGTCCTTGAGGAAAATTTCCCGATATATGTTAGATACATAGATGTTGAAGGAAATAAGTCTACAAAAACCAAAGTTTTTAAAAGGGAAATAGTTCAGAAAGAAGGGGATGTTTTTTCGCTTTCAAAAGTGAGAAGAAGCCAGGAAAAAATATTTAACTTAGGTTTTATAGAAAATGTAGAGCTTATGATAAATCCCGCGGATTCCCCGGACACTGTAGATCTTGTTTTTGACGTAACGGAAGGGAAACCGGGAATGCTTACAGCCGGTGCCGGGATTTCTTCAAGAGACGGCTTTGTCGGTATGCTTTCGGTGTCTCATATGAATATGTTCGGGCTTGCTCAAAGGTTTTCACTTAACTGGAATTTTGGAAAAAGGGTTCAGGACTACTCCGTTAACTGGACAACCCCCTGGTTAAACGATAAGCCTACATCTTTAGGGGTAAGTCTTTTTAACAATAGAAGATACAGGTCTTATTCCACCACATACTCCGCATATACAGAAAAGAGAACCGGCGGAAGAGTGAGTTTAGGGCCGAGGTTTGAGGACGATAAGTACGGAGTTAATTTTTCATATTCTTATGAAAAAATAAAAATATACGACGTAGATGATGTATATAAATCCGAGATAGCCGAAGGAACCAGCGTTCAGTCTTCCATATCCGCGGAATTTACAAGGGACACAAGAGATTATATTTGGGATCCTACAAGAGGAACAAAATTTAGTTTGGGGGTAGAGGTTTTCGGCGGACTTTTAGGAGGGGATTTAGACCTTTATAAACCCACCATATCTTATTCTTACAACAAGAAATTGTTTTCTATAGATGAATGGCCTTTTGTGTTTTCCGTGGCTTCTCGGTTTGGGTGGGTTAAAGAGTTCGGCTCTACCAAAGACGTTCCGGTATATGAAAGATATTTTCTTGGAGGAGCTGATACCATAAGGGGTTACGATACAAACGGTCAGATTGGGCCGAAGGATGGCGGTAAGGTATATTATGTTACCAATGCCGAGTTTAAATTTCCTTTGGCGAGAGAGAAGAAAAGGACCATAGTTCAATGGGCGTTCTTTTTCGATATAGGAAATAGCTGGGAAGGCTTTGATAATATTTCGCTTAAAACAGGTTCAGGATTAAATCAACTTAAATGCGGAGCTGGTTTTGGAATAAGATTTACTACGCCGGCATTTCCGATAAGGTTAGACTGGGGTTATGGATTTAACCATAAACCTGGAGAAAATCTCTCCGATATCTACTTTACCATAGGAAATCTTTTTTAATTTGCTTCTGTTTTCATGGTTTATATTCGTGGTTTTTATTGTAGGATATTAAACAATATTTATAAAACTTTACAACCAGGATATTTAGCGTATATATCTCCATATTTTGAAAAGGCTCTTAATCTACAATTTTTAAGCATACATCTTTTAATCAAACCACAACTTAAACATTCTTTTAAATCATTAATTTTAATGCCGCCCCTAAATAATTCCCACTTTTTTAAATGCCATAAATTTTTAATAGATGAGTTTGATATATTACCAATCATAAAATCTTTATTATTAAAGGCATAAGCACAGGGATAGACTTCTCCGTTTGAGTTTACCGCTAATCTAAATGTTCCAGCAGCGCAAGAAATAAAATTAGAATACTTACCTTTTCCTATATCAAGCTGGTTTATGAAATTTACCGGGATTTTTGATTTTATATTTTTTAAATATTTTAATACATTTTTAATTTCAAGATTATCTAATGCTTCTTTTTCAAGCCTTTCTCCTCTTCCCATAAGATCAAGAAACAAAAAATTTACGGATAAGCTTTTAAGTTTATATCCAAGTTCAATTATTTTATCAATATAATTAAAATTTCTTTTATTTAAAACACAGCATAAATTATGTTTAATTTCAAATTTATTCATTAAATCGACAGCATTTAAAACTTTATTAAAAACACCTTTTCCTCTTAAAAAATCACATGTATTTGGGTTATGTCCATCAAGAGAATATGTTATTGAGATATTTTTTGCGCGAGATAATATTTGGGCTATTTCATTGTTAATTAATACAGCATTTGTTAAAAATTCTACTCTATATCTTTTTGTCGCTATTTTTTTTATTATTTGCTTTATATCCCTGTGTAAAAATGGCTCTCCTCCAGATATGATTAATCTAAAAATTCCAATTTCTTCTAACTCATCAAGAAATTTAAATAAAATATCAAAGCTTAAAAACTCTTTCTTTTTAGTAGAAACGTCATAAACACAATGTTTACATCTAAGATTACAATAAGAGGTTAGATGTAGTTCTATTTCTCTGGGATAATAACAGACAGGAACCTTAAAATTAGTTTCTGGATATAGAAAGACTTTATTTTGGGATTTTTTCAGCGATACAAAATTTAACTTTTTGAGCTTTTCTATATTTTTAATTCCCAATTTTTTCTTGATTTCTCTATAATTATTTAGTTTACAAAAAAGTAGTACAGCTTTAAAAAAATCTTTTCCTAACTCGTATGATTTTCCGGTTAAAATATTATAAGATACAAACTCCGGACTAAACCCCAGATCTCCCCTGAAAATAAAATCAGAATTTAAGTAATATGTTTTTTCTTCCAATTTTTAAATTATTTTATTTCTTTTTATTCTTAGATTTGGTTTTATTATCTGCTTTAGCCGGTGTAGAAGTACAACATACAATTAAACCAAGTGCTGCGGCATTTTCTTTATCGGTTAACTTCTTTATATCATTAATATTAAGTTCTTTTATTTTATTATTTAATGAGTATATAAGATCGGCGGTAGCATCTATTGCTTTTTTTTCTGGATTTGTCATTTTCCCTCCCAAACTATAATTTACTTTGCATTATATGAATTTTAAAGTTTGTTGTCAAGATCGCGAATCAAATCAGATATAATCTAACTTTAGTATGATACATCTTGTCAAAAATAACCTAACCCAAACAACTCTGACTAATTACTCCTCTTTTAAGCATAAAATAAGCTTAAAGGAGGTATATTTATGGATTCTTCTTTTAATTATTCATCCCGTATGAAGTATATAGAAAAACTTAAATTGGAATACCACAAATTAGACAAGAAATCCAAGGAGGAGGTTATAGACCAAGCTGTGAAAATTCTTGGATATAACAGGAAATATTTAATATCCCTGCTTAATAACTTTAAACCTAAAGACAATTAAGATATCAGGTCGTGGCAGGAAAAGCAGATATAATTGTATTAAACCGCCTATAATAGAACTTTGGGAAGTTTTTGGCGGGATATGGTAAAAAGGCTAAAGGTAATAATAGATGAAAATATCGGTTGGATTATAAAGAAATACGAGCTAAATAATTATCAGATTAAACTTATAACTAAGATATCCCCTTCAACAATAGACAGGATTGTTAAAGGTCATAGGATAAATAACAGGAAATGTATTTGACGATAATGCTCATATTGAAAAAAAACTGGAGCAATGTAAGGAAACTCATAGGGTGGGATAGATATGAAGGGACTAAATCTCAGAAATTATTAAATAACCTCTATTCTGCCAATCTAAGAATATTTTTTAACCTTTTTATGCCATCAGTAAAGATTATAAAAACTCAAAGAATAGGTTCAAGATATAAAAAGATATATGATATGCCTAAAACACCACTAACAAGACTTTATGAGTATGATAAATCTAATACCAAAATAAACGACTACATCAAACTGAAACGACAGATTATCCTTTTGATCTAATTAATAAATAAGAATTTAGATGTAATATGGAAAAGTAGAAGTAAAAGGGTAATAAAGGATAAGAATTATTTAAAAAACCAGGAAGTATTAAAAGGTATAGAAAAATTATTAAAAAAGAAGGTTATTTATGGTTAGGTTATTTATGACAAGACGATACCAATTTCGGTTAGATTTATTTTTGAGTTGACAGGATATTATAGAGGGATTAAAGACGGAGTATATAAGGAAATAGATGATTATATATTGAATATGATAAAACGTTATTTAGAAGGATGAGCTGAATTAGAGATTGAAGGAATAGTTGGGTCTAAAAGGTATGAACGAAATGATAACAGGGTTGATTACAGGAAGGGGTAGCGTAGAAGGTATATGACAACGAATTATGGTGATACGGTAGTCAGTTTGCCTCGGTTAAGAGGTCAGGGAGTAAGGTTTAGTTTT
Organism: Elusimicrobium minutum; assembly: GCA_020723765.1. GTDB lineage: Bacteria > Elusimicrobiota > Elusimicrobia > Elusimicrobiales > UBA9959 > JAAYVG01. The sequence goes on along the minus strand of DYIF01000001.1, from coordinate 231,847 downwards.
ATAGAGCGGTATGTTAGGCGGAGCAAAAGGATAGACAGTGTTATAAGTGAGATATTTTTTAGAGGGATAAGCGTAAGGGAAGTCTGGAAGACGATAAAGAAACTTTTTAAAGGTGAATGGTATATAAGCGGGGGGACAGTGTCTAAGATAGCCAAATCGACAAATGAGGAAGTTAATAAATGGCTTAATAGGAAATTAGTTGACAGGTATGAGATTATTCTATTAGACTGGGTATATTTAAAACCAAGAAGCCCGATAAGTTCAAAGCGAAGGGTGGTATTGGCGGCTTATGGGATAGACAAAGATGGGATAGGTGAAGTGATAGGGTTTAAGGTAGCATCTTATGGCGAGAGCGAACAAGCGTGGAATAATTTTATAAACGAGTTATATCATAGGGGGATAGAAGGTAAGGAGCTAAAGTTATGTGTGATAGACGGGAATGCCGGGTTAAAAAATGCTATAGAAAAGATCCAAAGATGCTGGGTTCATAAGATGAGAAATATTATGAACTATTTTCCGCATAGGCACAGAAAAGAAGCCGGTAATGATTTAAGAAAAATATATGGAACTAAAACTAAAACCGAGTTATTAGTTGAGTTTAAAATATTTAAAAACAAATGGTCTGGATTATGTCCTAAGGGAGTAAATTGTTTAGAGAAGGATTTAGATGAGATGATGGCACATTTTGAAGCATTAAACGAGTTAAGTATAAAAGACAAAGGAAATTTAATAAAATTGATAAAGACGACAAACAGGATAGAGCGGGTATTCAGGGAAGTCAGGCGAGGACTGACAGCATTGGGGTATTTAGCAGCAGAGATAGTTTAATAAGGATAATGTATAAAGTATTTAAGGAATATAACGAAAAACAAGAAGAGAAAAGGAAAAAAATTAAAAAATACTCAAGTTCTTTAAATTAAATTTACACACATTTATTGACATGACCCATCTATATAGACGATTGTTCGTATGAGTGGTCAGGCTAAATTAAGAGGAAATATACGAATAAGGGGTTGATTTTTTATAATTTTCTGCTATACTATAAACGGTAGCTCGATAATGGCAAACCCGAAGCAATTCGGGGGCGCAAAGCCGAAGACTCCGCAATATGCGGGGGGTCAGGTTGCCGAAGGTTATGAAAAAAGATTTTCTATATTTTAGCCGTTGCGGTAGATTTGGCGTATATGCCGAATATGGCGCTTTGGTCGTAATGACTTATGAAAGTGCCCCAGAATGGTTCTACCACAACGGCTTTTTGTTTTTAATAAAAAGTTTAATCTTATTTAATTTTTTAGTAATATCCAAATTATACTATAATATAATGAGTATGTTTTTAGCTCCGCAAAACTCGGAGCTTTATATTGTTTGCAAGGAGATAACGATAAAGGTTCTCCTTTTATTATATTTTGAAAAAAACCATTTATATGGGAAGGTTGGTTTTTGGTCAAAAAAGGAGGAGTTATGATTAAAGTCAAAACTCCGGTTGCGGTTATGGATAAAAGAAAGATAAAAAATAAAAGAAAGATTAAAAAGAAAAACGATTTTAAAAATAAAAAAGCCTTGGAATTTTATGCAAAGGATTTTGTAAACGAGTTAAACGAAGAGGATTAAAATGGATTTTGAAAAAACTTTAAGGTTTTTGATAAGAAACTTTAAAGAAAAAAACATAGATTACGCTTTAATAGGGGGCTTTGCTTTGGGAGTTTTTGGAATTACAAGAACTACTATAGATATGGATTTTTTGGTTGATGGGGAAAAAGTTGACGAATTAAAGAAAATTTTAAATTTAAAATATAAAATAACCAACGAAAACGAAAATGTTTTGCAGTTTTCTTCAAAGGAGAAGAGTTATTGTTCGATAGATTTTTTAGTCGCTAAAAGAGAAATATCTAAAAATATCTTGAAAAAAGCAGTTGAAATTTCTGTTTTTGAAGATGATTTAAAAATAAAAGTTGCAAGAAAAGAAGATATAATAGGGCTTAAAGTTCAAGCTATAAAAAATAACCCTAAAAGATATATAAAGGAAATTTATGATATTGAAGTTGTGATGGAAAGGTATGGTAAAAAACTAAATTGGGAAAAAATTGAAGAGTATTTTAGGCTTTTTGATATGGGAAAAGATTATGAGGAGTTAAGAGATAAATATGAAAAATAATAGAAAATATAAATTAGATTTGAGTGGGAATAAAACGCTTTCTCCTAAAGAATATATGAGGTTTTTAAACGAATTTGCTAAATTTTTAGGTAAAAACAAAAAAAAGAGCGAAAAAATAAAAGGAAAGTTTGTTTTATGAAAAAAATTCTTTTTTTAGTGTCGGTTTTAGTTTCAAGCGTTTTTTTGTATTCTCAGAGTTTTGATTTGATTTCTTCTACCCTAACCATAAACGATATTTCGTCAATTTTAAAAAGCACATCGGCCAAGGATAGGTTTCAAGCGATAAAAGCTCTTTCTGATATAAAAGAGCAGAGTTCGGACAATATTCTCATAGAGCAGTATAAAAAAGAAAACGATAACTATTTAAAGATGACGATAATCGAGATTTTAAGCCGTAGAGTAGTTTCTTCTACTTCCGCATTAAATACCGTTTATGAGGCTATGGAAAGTCAAAATGATCAGATTTCAAAAGCGGCATGGACAAATATTGCGGACGGCATACTTTTGGATAAAACTCAAAAAAAAGTTTTAATTGATAAATTAAAAAAAGAAAAAAGAAAAGGAATAAAAATAGACGCCGTTAGGAAAATATCTCTGGATACTTCGAGCGGTACCGTAAAAGAACTGGCTAATATGGTTATAAACGAAGCGGAAGATGAGGATGTAAGAGCGGTTTCTTTGAAAAGATTGAAAGAGATGAATACCAAAGATAGCAACAAAGAGCTGGATTCGATAAAGAAATTAAACATAAAAAACAAAAAGGTTGCGGATGAGTTGAAAAAAAATGGCGTTCAAGATAAAACTAAAGAGGTAAAACAAAACGTTAAGAAAAAGAGTTAAGAATTAAAATGAATAAACTCTTTAAAATATTTAACAAAAATAAGAATTTTTTAATCTTATCTTTTTTTGCGATTTTATTAGGCTCCCCGCTTTACTCCGATTACGAAAGGGGTTTAAATCATATTATTACCACCGCGGAAACAAGAACCGGAGTTGAAGTCAACGCTTCCGTATACGGCGTCTGGGCGGTAAGGTTTACCGCTCCAAGAACCGGAACGATAAGCTCTTTAAATATAAGATTTACCAGAGGTAATAACACAAATTATCAGATATGGGTTGCGGATGTTAACGATCTGGATCCCGATAACCCTTTTTCCGGAAGTGTCGTCGTTTCAACTGTTAATCTTAGCGTTACAGCAAACGGTTATTATAATGTCGGATTAAGCTGGACGGTCAATGCGGGCGAGGTTTACTGGCTTTTATTGAGAAACAATTCTCCAACTAACAACCAATCAAATTATCCGTCTTTTAACCAGATAACAACATGCGAAAAGGATGTGGTTAGTTCGGATAAATCATGCGACGATAATTATATGGTAAGATATACTTCATCTACTCCAAGTCTTTTACAAACAGTCTCTCAAAGGCTTTTGATAGCGACCATTATATGGCAGGATGGCAATTATAACGGTAACTCGTATAACAGCGTAACAAATGCCGGTTTTGAGGGTGGAGCTCAGTGGAGCATGCAGTTATACAGGCCTCTTGAGAGTTTTTATGCGACAAAGTTATGGTTTTACGGTAGAAGAATAACGACCACAGCAAATAGAAATTTTGTTTACGAAATATGGAAGGATATTACCGGTAACGGGGATCCGAGAAAAGACGGAGTTTTTGTGGCAAGCGATGTGGTTAATATGAACTCTATAAGTACTACTTTAGAGTGGCAGCCGAGCGGTATAGGTGCGGATTTCAATAATCCGGTTTATTTCGATTCAAGTTTTACATACGGGATATATTTTTACGATGTAAACGGAGCCGCCGGCGATTATGCTATAGTTTATTACGCTCCGAGTAGCACCACAGATCCTCAGCCTCAAGGAACATGGGGAAGAACAACAAATCAGATGAAAACTTCAACTAACTCGGGTAGTACATGGACCACTTACGCCGCTCAGGATAAGGTTATAAAATTTACCGTTGATGATACCCCTCCTATAGTTTCTATAACAATTCCGGTAAATGATACGATAAGAAAATCTATTGCTCAGATAATCGGAACGGCTCAGGATAACGTAAAAAATTATAGAGTTGAACTTGCAATAAGAGATATGTCTACTCAAAGATATTGGAACGGTTCTGGTTGGACGGGGGCGGGAACGCCTGAAAATCCGAGAATATGGGTTTCAACGATTGCTTTTGGAGCCGGAGTTATAAATTGGGCATATCAGATGCCTTCTCTTGACCATAATTATAAATATAGAATAGAAGCGAGAGCTTTAGACGTCGGAGGCAATTACTCTCAGAATTGGTCTACCGCTACTTTTGTCTACGATTTATATCAAACTGGTCCTCCGGAAAGGCCGGATTCTACGGTTACGACACCCGCCAACGGTAGTTATGTTAATTCCCCAAATATTTCCGGTACCGCCGTAGATAATACCAACGGAGGCATAAGCGGAGTATGGTATTCGATTAGGAGGGTAAGCGACGGTTATTATTGGAACGGTTCTGCGGGAGCTTTTCAATCCGCGTTTTACCAGAATGTAGGCGCAGAAACGAACTGCTCTCAGCCTTATAACTGTACATGGACTCATGCTATTTCGGACCCGAGCCAGTTCGTTTCCGGTCAGCAGTATCAGATCTGGAGCTATGCCAGAGACAGCGTGGTGGACGGTTCCGTTCCGCCTCAACCGTCACCAAACGTTGAAATTAATGTTACTACCAATACTTTTATATGGGACGTTCAGGCTCCAACAAGCTCTATAACCTATCCTCAAAACTATGATTATACCGGTCTTCAGCCTACTTTTTCTGGCGGTTATTACGATGCCATTTCGGGTATATCTCCAACTTACGGTAAAGTTAAAGTATTGATTCAAAATGTCGACGACCGTCAGTGGTATTGGGGAGGCGGATGGAAAACTTCTCCTCCTCCGGATAATGATTCCTTGCCGGATGCTCAAATCTGGTCGAGTTCCTGGACTTTTACCTCTCCCACTACGCTTTCCGTGGGAGATAAACATATAATCGTTTCAGTGGCTCAGGATAGAGCCGGTAACTGGCAAAACATATTTACCGTCGGGGTGAGCTCTAATGTTTTTTATCCTGACGGCACGCCTCCTACCACTTTAATTACTTATCCGACAGAAACTCACGCCAAAACGCTTTCTAATATTACTGGTACCGGGTCTGATTCTCCGGCCGTAGATAAAATTAAATATGCGGATATACAAATCACTTATAACGACGGAACCGTTCATGTATGGGACGGATCTTCATGGGTTAACTACACCACCGATTTCTCAACTTTTGTAAGGGTCAACGTAACATACCCAAACTGGAATTATTCCAACTCTATACCCTGGCAACAAGGGATACTGTATACTATAAAAGTTAGAGGCGTAGATAATGCCGGCAATATAGAAACTTTAATTGAGAACGGTAGGAATCAAAGGGATGTTTACTACGACGTTTCTTCCCCGACATCCACTCCAACCAAGGTTACGGTAAACGGCAATTCTTTAGTTTTAATTTCAACCTTAAATTATTTAAATAATCTTACCAAAATAGAATCCGACGCTTCGGACTGGCCGTCCCCTCCTGCCGGTAAACTCTCATCCGTTAAGGTTTATATAGAAAAATTGGATCCTCCTAACGCGGGTTATTTCTGGGACGGAGCAAGCGGAAGATGGAGGGGAGATTTAGGACCGATAGGAAATTACGCCAATGAAACTACTTTCGGGTGGGAATACGATACGAGCGTTATTAACTGGAACACGGGTTTAAACGGCGGTTATGGGCCTTACTGGAGTAACGGGGGAACTTTTAGGATAAGAACGGAAGCCGCGGATGTCGCGGATAATAAAGAAAAGAGCGGAGTATATGCCAATCTAAATTATAAGGATATAGTTTTCGATCCTACAAAACCGACTTCGGCTTTCTCTAACATATCCGATGGAGATTTTAAAAGTTCTCTATCTCAGATTCAGGGTTATGCGGACGATAGAGATGCTTCGGTCGGTTACACGCCTATTATTTCGTCCGTAAAGATAAACATATACGATAGCATAAACAATAGAACTTATAACGGGAACTCAAATCCCGACTTATGGACAAGCGGAGAGCAGTTAGGAGATAGCTTCTGGTTTGATACCAATTTTGTGGGAGTGAGTTCGGGTATATGGACATTTAATTCGCCTAACTGGCAGAATACCATAAATTACAGATTGGTAACAAAAGCTAAGGATCTGGCCGGAAATTTTCAAGCAAACCTATCTACGGTAAATTTTGTTTACGATGTTTATCAGCCGGACCCGGAAAAACCGAATTCTTCGGTTAATACGCCTTCCAATAACTCTCATTATAATTACTGGTTTTCAAGTATAAACGGAGATTCGGACGATAACGTTAGAGGCGCCATAAACGGAGTTAAGTTAAAAATTATAAGGTATCCTAATCCTTATTTGGGAGAAAGCACCACTTATTACTGGAACAATACCTCTCAGGACTGGGATAGCGCCGACCCGGAATTAAATAGGACTTACTGGCCTAACGCGGTAGCTAATGATGGTTCTTTTAATTCAAATTACGAGCCCTGGCAGTGGTCTACGCCTCAATCGGGAGCCGCGGCTCAGAATTTCTGGAAACCCGGCAGAATATACAATGTCTCAAGCTTAGCTTACGATAAAGCTGGAAATTATGAAAAAGTTTACTCCACAATAACCTTCGTTTATGAGATAGATAAACCCACGGTCAGCATATCTTATCCCGTAAATAGCGGTTATATAACTCAGACGGGAAAAGTCACTGGAACTTCGGTAGATTCTTATCCCGGCATAGTAGAAAAAGTTTATGTCAGAATTAAAAGAAATTCAGATAATGCGTACTGGGATGCCTCTTCTTCTAACTGGACCCTTACCGGGGCTCCGGAAATATGGAATGAGGTTCCGTTATACGGATACTTAAGCCCTAACGGTACTTACTGGTATTTAAACTCTTCGCCATGGGAAACTGGCATAGTTTACGATATTAATGTTAAGGCTAAGGATAAAGCCGGAAACTGGGTTGTCAATTATTCTACAGTAACCGGAGTTATAGCCGATTTTACTCCGCCGACCAGTACGATAACTTATCCGTCTCACGGCGATAATCTTCAGATAGATTTAAATCAAATAAGAGGTAACGCTTCTGATACGCCTCCTGGCCAGTTGGATAAAGTGAGATTAAGCTATCAGTGTAGAAGCAGCGTTTGTAGTGGAAAATACTGGAGCGGTACAGGCTGGAATTCGGATACCGAAGTATTTTTTGACGCGAATATAGATGTGGCAAACAGTTCATGGACCGCTATAGGAGCGTCAACCCCTTCCTGGGTAACGTCAACAGACGGTATAGTTTACAGAATATTCGCAAAAGCGGTCGATAAGGCCGGAAACGAGGTTTCAAAACCTCTAAATCCTTCCTCAAATTCTTCATATATAGAATTTACTTTAAAAACGCCGTATCCCGTAAGCTCCATAACGAATCCCGTTACCGGTACGCCTCACCTAAAGCCGAGCCCATCGCCGACTATAAGCGGGACCGCGCAGTTTGCTACCGGGGTGAAGGTAAGGATATTGGATTACGGAGCGGATTTAACGGAAGGGACGGGTGACGATTTGGCCTGGAACGGGAGCGGGTGGGTAGCAGCGGGTACTACGGGATATGTATATGTGGATAGTTTTGACGGGACGAACTGGTCGATAAACATAGGAAATAACTGGAACGGGAATAGACAATACAGGGTGAAATCGATAGCGGAGCATACGGGGAACGGTTTAACTGAAGCCGAGACCGCGGGCAGAGAGTTTATAATAGATGCGACTGCTCCGTCGGTTTCTATAACCGTACCGACATTGGCATATTATAAAAACATAGACACATTAAGCGGTAGCGTAAGCGACATAAGTCCCGGCGTAATAACGAACACATATTTTAGGTTAAAACGACAGGAAGCCGACGAATACTGGAACTGGAAGCTATCTACATTTACGGCAAGCTGCGGAACCGGGGGAGCCGATTGTAATCTTGTAGCTACGGTTATGGGCGGGGTAGCGACATATACCACGGATTATTTTGTAAACGGAATGGCGTATGAAGAAGGAAGAAGCTATGTGGCGCAGTTGTATTCCATAGATAAAGCGGCAAACCAGGGTGTAGCTACCGAAAAGACTTTTACTATAGACAGAACAAGCCCTACGAGCAGCATAATAATACCGAGCACGGCCAATTTGGTAAACCAAATAGACTGGATAAGCGGAACGGCGTATGACGGATTTAAAAACTCGAAGGTATACATAGCGATAAGGAAGTTAGCGGCAACGCCGGTATGGTGGAACGGGACGAGCTTTTTAATAACCGGGGATACGCCTAACTGGATAGAAATCCAAAACGGAATAAACGGAAGTTTAAGCTCGGACGCTACGAGCTGGATATACAGTCCCGCGGGATTAAACAGCCAGATGGTAAGCGATTATAGATATTTGATAATGGTAAAAGCGCGTGACGTGGCTACAAACGAACAGGAAGTATTTACGGTTAACGTATCGTCTAAGGTTATCGGCGTGGATAAGGATGCTCCGCAGAGCTTGATAACGAGACCTGTGGATGACGGGGATGGGGTGAGCGGAAGATACAAATCCAATGTAATAGGAAAAACCGCTAATTCCACGCAGCTAAGCGGGACCGCGACCGACAAACCGGATAATGTATACGCCGGAATAGGTACGAGCAAGATAAGACTGAGCTACATAGAAAGCGGAACGACATACTATTACGACGGTGGCGTATTTAGAACGACGGACACGCCGTCGAGTATGTGGTTGGGAACGAGCATAAGCGGAAGCGGACAGACAAAGAGCTGGGACTATATGAACGACATAAGCTGGGCCGGCGACAGGGAATACATACTTGAAGCTATGAGCGAAGATTTAACAAAGAAATGGGACGGAAGCGGGAGCGGAAACATAGAGCAGTCGCCGTATACCAGGGTTAAATTTATAGTAGACGACACGTCGCCTGCGGTAACTATAACAAGCCCGACCGCGTCGGCGTTAAAGGCGATAGATAAAGTATACGTAAACGCAAACGACAATTTAGCCGGATTTAACTACGGCCAGGTAAGAATAAGCACTGGGACAAGTCCTAAGTATTATTACGACGGGACCGGCTGGACGACTAACGCAAACACATGGCTGAATCAAACATTGAAATACCAGACAAGTTATTATTACCAGATACCGCCCGCGATATTGGTAGATGATAAAGAATACATGATAGAAGCGCGAGCCTACGACTACGCCGGGAACGTATCTAATGTATATTCCACATACACATTTACATATGACGTTACCGGACCTCAGATAACGATAACCTATCCGCAGGACAACATGGTATATTCCGGAATAAAACTTTCAACGCCGATAACGGGGAATACGGTTAATACACAGACATCGGCGAATACCGGCGTAAGCACTGTAAGCATAAGCGTAGCGGATTTGGATGCGGCCGGCGGAGCGAAATGTTATAACGGGACAAACGGATTCGATCAGAGCTGTCCTAAATGGATAAACGTAACCGCGCCGTTTTCGCCCTGGTCGTATACCGCTAATCTGCCCTATGTAAACGATCACAGGTATCAGATACAAACTAAAGCGACGGACATTGCGGGAAACGACGGAAATACCGCAAGCGTAACGATAAAATACGACATAGAAGAGCCGACATCTACCATAACATATCCAAATAGCGGATATGTGATAACTATAACGAGCGTAACCGGGGTTGCAAACGACGAGAAATACGGAACGAGAAGCTATGAAGCCAGGTTGGGAACGCACACGGTGAAGGTAGCGATAAAGCGTATAACCGCGCCAAGCGGATGGTGGGACGAGTTAGCCGGTAATTTTAGTAGCGGAACGCCTATATGGTACGAAGCGAATAACGCTACTACCACGACGCCCAACCAGTGGGTATATAATTTTAGCGGAAGTTTAAACGCATATTTAACAAATCCCGCGAATCAAGATGTGCAGTACAGGATAGTGAACTGGGCGTATGATTTGGCGGATAACAGGGAATACGGACCTGTAAACGGAGAGCCTTTAGAGGCGGACATACCTGGTTATGTCGGAAGGGTAATAAGGCACGATAACACGAAACCGACTACGCAGATAACGATGCCAAATGCCTTGTATCACAACAGTTTGCCGACGATACAGGGGAGTGCGACGGATAATATAGGAATAACAAAAGTAGAGTTTAGAGTTTATGACGAAAGCTTATATAAATGTTACGATCCAAATCAAAATCCTGTATGGTATAGTTGCTCGGGTCCAAACTTTGCCCCATGGATAAATTCAAATATTACGATTTATACCACATCGGCTTCCTGGAATTATAGTATAGGAGACTCCACGTGGACGGCTTCTACAAATCACGATTATACCATAATGGCTCGTTCGTACGATATCGCCGGTAACGTGGATACCGTTTATTCCACATTTACATTTAAATTCGACGATATAACTCCTCAGTCCGCCGTTACTATTCCTTCAAGCGGAAGTTATATAAATACTTTGCCTATAACCGTTATGGGAAATTCTAACGACCCAAATAACGGTAGCGGAATAAACAATATTTCTTTGAAATTAATAAACAGCGACGGTAAATGGTGGAGCGGAGCAAGCTGGGAAAATTCCGAGCAGGTTATTCCGGTATTGGCTCCTTATGCAAGTTGGAGTGTCGGCGGGGTTAGCTGGAACGGAGCTTGGGAGGATGGTAAAACTTATTACGTTTATACTCGAGCCCAGGATAACGCCACGAATTACGAAACCGGAGGCTACGTATTAAAATCCGTTTTCTACTACGATATATCGAGGCCGACGGCTACTATAACTTATCCAGTCACAAGCGGTTATGTTTCTCAGACGGGAAAGGTGAGCGGAACTTCCGCGGATAATGCTCCCGGAAAAGTGAGTAAGGTTTATGTAAGAATAAAAAGGGACGATAACCAGTATTACCAGGTCGGAACCGGCTGGACGGGAAGTTCGATATTTAACGAAATAAGCAGTATAACCGCAAACGGATATCTTAGCTCTAACGCCACTTACTGGTATTTAAACGCAACGCCGTGGGAGACAGGAAAAACTTATACCATAGACGCATACGCGACGGATTTGGCCGGGAATTACCAGATAGTTTATTCCACATCGGCAAACGTTATAGCCGATTTTACTCCGCCATCATCAACAATAACATGGCCCGCAAACGGCCAGACATACGATACGCCGGTTACATATATATCTGGTAACGCTTCGGATGTTTCACCCGGTCAATTAGATAAGGTTCAGCTTTCATATTTTAGAGTCGATAATTCCAAATACTGGGACGGCGCCGGCTGGAATTCGGATACTGAGATTTTCTTTAACGCAAATGTCGATGTGGGAAACAGTTCCTGGACGGCGGTAGGCACATCTACTCCGGTTTGGTATACCACTCTGGCCGGTATAAATTATAGAATATTTGCTCGAGCTCTGGATAAAGCCGGAAACACTACTCCTAAACCCGGCTCGCCTGACGGCTATTCTTTTATTCAAGTAACTTTAAAAACGCCTTCTCCCACTAGTTCCATAACGAATCCCGTTACCGGTACGCCTCACCTAAAGCCGAGCCCATCGCCGACTATAAGCGGGACCGCGCAGTTTGCTACCGGGGTGAAGGTAAGGATATTGGATTACGGAGCGGATTTAACGGAAGGGACGGGTGACGATTTGGCCTGGAACGGGAGCGGGTGGGTAGCAGCGGGTACTACGGGATATGTATATGTGGATAGTTTTGACGGGACGAACTGGTCGATAAACATAGGAAATAACTGGAACGGGAATAGACAATACAGGGTGAAATCGATAGCGGAGCATACGGGGAACGGTTTAACTGAAGCCGAGACCGCGGGCAGAGAGTTTATAATAGATGCGACTGCTCCGTCGGTTTCTATAACCGTACCGACATTGGCATATTATAAAAACATAGACACATTAAGCGGTAGCGTAAGCGACATAAGTCCCGGCGTAATAACGAACACATATTTTAGGTTAAAACGACAGGAAGCCGACGAATACTGGAACTGGAAGCTATCTACATTTACGGCAAGCTGCGGAACCGGGGGAGCCGATTGTAATCTTGTAGCTACGGTTATGGGCGGGGTAGCGACATATACCACGGATTATTTTGTAAACGGAATGGCGTATGAAGAAGGAAGAAGCTATGTGGCGCAGTTGTATTCCATAGATAAAGCGGCAAACCAGGGTGTAGCTACCGAAAAGACTTTTACTATAGACAGAACAAGCCCTACGAGCAGCATAATAATACCGAGCACGGCCAATTTGGTAAACCAAATAGACTGGATAAGCGGAACGGCGTATGACGGATTTAAAAACTCGAAGGTATACATAGCGATAAGGAAGTTAGCGGCAACGCCGGTATGGTGGAACGGGACGAGCTTTTTAATAACCGGGGATACGCCTAACTGGATAGAAATCCAAAACGGAATAAACGGAAGTTTAAGCTCGGACGCTACGAGCTGGATATACAGTCCCGCGGGATTAAACAGCCAGATGGTAAGCGATTATAGATATTTGATAATGGTAAAAGCGCGTGACGTGGCTACAAACGAACAGGAAGTATTTACGGTTAACGTATCGTCTAAGGTTATCGGCGTGGATAAGGATGCTCCGCAGAGCTTGATAACGAGACCTGTGGATGACGGGGATGGGGTGAGCGGAAGATACAAATCCAATGTAATAGGAAAAACCGCTAATTCCACGCAGCTAAGCGGGACCGCGACCGACAAACCGGATAATGTATACGCCGGAATAGGTACGAGCAAGATAAGACTGAGCTACATAGAAAGCGGAACGACATACTATTACGACGGTGGCGTATTTAGAACGACGGACACGCCGTCGAGTATGTGGTTGGGAACGAGCATAAGCGGAAGCGGACAGACAAAGAGCTGGGACTATATGAACGACATAAGCTGGGCCGGCGACAGGGAATACATACTTGAAGCTATGAGCGAAGATTTAACAAAGAAATGGGACGGAAGCGGGAGCGGAAACATAGAGCAGTCGCCGTATACCAGGGTTAAATTTATAGTAGACGACACGTCGCCTGCGGTAACTATAACAAGCCCGACCGCGTCGGCGTTAAAGGCGATAGATAAAGTATACGTAAACGCAAACGACAATTTAGCCGGATTTAACTACGGCCAGGTAAGAATAAGCACTGGGACAAGTCCTAAGTATTATTACGACGGGACCGGCTGGACGACTAACGCAAACACATGGCTGAATCAAACATTGAAATACCAGACAAGTTATTATTACCAGATACCGCCCGCGATATTGGTAGATGATAAAGAATACATGATAGAAGCGCGAGCCTACGACTACGCCGGGAACGTATCTAATGTATATTCCACATACACATTTACATATGACGTTACCGGACCTCAGATAACGATAACCTATCCGCAGGACAACATGGTATATTCCGGAATAAAACTTTCAACGCCGATAACGGGGAATACGGTTAATACACAGACATCGGCGAATACCGGCGTAAGCACTGTAAGCATAAGCGTAGCGGATTTGGATGCGGCCGGCGGAGCGAAATGTTATAACGGGACAAACGGATTCGATCAGAGCTGTCCTAAATGGATAAACGTAACCGCGCCGTTTTCGCCCTGGTCGTATACCGCTAATCTGCCCTATGTAAACGATCACAGGTATCAGATACAAACTAAAGCGACGGACATTGCGGGAAACGACGGAAATACCGCAAGCGTAACGATAAAATACGACATAGAAGAGCCGACATCTACCATAACATATCCAAATAGCGGATATGTGATAACTATAACGAGCGTAACCGGGGTTGCAAACGACGAGAAATACGGAACGAGAAGCTATGAAGCCAGGTTGGGAACGCACACGGTGAAGGTAGCGATAAAGCGTATAACCGCGCCAAGCGGATGGTGGGACGAGTTAGCCGGTAATTTTAGTAGCGGAACGCCTATATGGTACGAAGCGAATAACGCTACTACCACGACGCCCAACCAGTGGGTATATAATTTTAGCGGAAGTTTAAACGCATATTTAACAAATCCCGCGAATCAAGATGTGCAGTACAGGATAGTGAACTGGGCGTATGATTTGGCGGATAACAGGGAATACGGACCTGTAAACGGAGAGCCTTTAGAGGCGGACATACCTGGTTATGTCGGAAGGGTAATAAGGCACGATAACACGAAACCGACTACGCAGATAACGATGCCAAATGCCTTGTATCACAACAGTTTGCCGACGATACAGGGGAGTGCGACGGATAATATAGGAATAACAAAAGTAGAGTTTAGAGTTTATAATACCGACCTTAGTAATTATTATAATCCTAATCAATCTTCGGTATGGGTGGGGCCGGATACAGAAAATAATGCGGTATGGACAAACGCAAACCTTACTTTATATCAAACATCGGCTTCCTGGAATTACTCCATAAACGATAGTACATGGGTTGCGGCATGCGGAAGTTACGGTTGTACTTTCAGAATAGCCGCAAGGTCTTACGACCAGGCCGGTAACATGGATACATTTTATTCAACGGCCACTTTTAAATTCGATAATTATCCTCCTGTATCGACCGTGACATTTCCTACGGGCGGAAGTTATATAAACACTTTGCCTATAACCATATCTGGAACCGCCCAGGATTTGAATAACGGTAGCGGCGTAGGTAATGTAAAGATTTATGTTAGAAGAGCGGACGATAATTATTATTGGAGCGGAATATCCTGGGTTTTTAACTCTCCTAACGAATTGGCGGTCGCCGGCACCGATAACTGGACAAGAGCCATGCCGGATGGCGCATGGGAGGACGGTAAAACTTACGAGGTCTGGACAAGAGCTCAGGATAATGCGACTAATTTCGAAAACTCCGGAAGTTTTGTTTTAAGAACTTCTTTTATATACGATATTTCAAAACCGACATCCGCAATAACGTACCCGGTTACGGACGGTTATGTTTCTCAGACGGGAAAGGTTACGGGTACTTCTTACGACGCTTCGCCTGGTAAGGTTTCAAATGTTTACGTTAGAATTAAAAATAACACCGGCCCCACTTACTGGTCAAGTTCTTCCAACGGCTGGGTCGGCTCAAGCGTATTTAACGATGTTAAAACTTACGGATATTTAAGTCCGAACGCTACATACTGGTATTTAAACGCTTCTCCATGGGCAACCGGCGAAACATACGACATAGACGCTTATGCGGTGGATACCGCCGGAAATACTCAGATTATTTACTCCACTGTTACCAATGTAAAAGCTGATTTTACCCCGCCCGTATCTACTATTACATGGCCGGCTCATAATTCGGTTATAAGTGTGGCTTTATCAAGCGTTACCGGTCAGGCTTCCGACGCCCCGCCGGGTAGCGTAAGCAATATTCAGGTTTCTTATTTTAAATGCGACAATGCGGGTTGTTCAACTGGTTATTACTGGAACTCGGCGAACGGCTTATGGAATAGTTCCTCGGAAATTTTTTATACTGTTCCGCCGGGAACAAACTGGACCGCAACCGGGATTTCCACTCCTACCTGGGCTCTGGATAAAAACGGTATTTATTACAGAATTTTTGCAAAAGCGGTGGATACCGCCGGCAATGAAACGGCAAAACCCGCCTCTCCAAATGGATATGAGTATATACAATTTCAGTTGTTCCCTCCTCCGCCGTCTTCTACAATAACTACGCCTAACGATACCGTTCCTCATTTTAAATCCGCTAACCTAAATCAAATTACTGGTACCGCGGTTTTTGCGACAACGGTCGCCGTAAAGATAGTGGATTTCGGACCGGATTTAACCGAAAATACGGCCGACGATTTGTGTTTCAACGGAAGTTCGTGGGTTTTAAAAAGCATATTTAACGATTTTATAGGGGTTAATTCTTTTGCGGGAGGAAACTGGAGCATCAATTCTCCGCCCTGGACAAACAACAGAAGATATAGAGTACAGTCTAAGGCGATTCATCAAACTCTTAATATGGAAGAAACTCCTGGTGTCGGAAATGTATTTATAATAGACGACACTAATCCGACCGTTAATGTTTCTTTCCCGAATAAAAAATATAATATAACCATATCTTCGGTTTCGGCGGTATTGGCCGATAACTCCGTAGGAACGGTTACCGGTGGATATTTTAGAATAAAAAGAAACGAAGCAAACGAGTACTGGAACTGGCAGTCATCGACATTTACTGCTTTAAACGACCCCTATACTAAACTTAACGCCACACTTAACTGGGACGATATTAATAAATCCGGAACCCTCTATTACACAACAACTTATTTCCAAAACGATTTAGCTTTTGAGCCGGATAGAAGTTACGAGGTTACCGCTTACGCTACCGACAAGGCCGGGAACGAAGGATCGTCCGCATCTTTCGTTTTTACCATAGATAGAACATCGCCGACCGCTTCCATAACAATACCGATAGACGCAAATAAGAGCGGTATAAGATATATAAACGAAATCAGAGGAGTTTCGGCGGACAACTGGTCGGATTCCAATCAAAACATTCAGATAGCGATACAGCAATTTGGAAATCCAAGGTTATGGTTTGACGGTTCGGATTTCTTAGACTCCGGCGTAAATCCTCTATGGCTTAATGTCGGTAGTTACGGTTATCTTTCGCCAAACGCAACATACTTCGTTTTCTCGCCTTCCGGGCTTGACTCTAAATTTACTCCGGGAACAACCGGCTTAAAATATATGATTTTGGTTAGAGCGATAGATAAAGCCGGAAATATAACTCAGATTTTTACCGTCGATGTATCCTCGATGGTTATTAAGATAGATAAAGCCGCTCCTAATTCCACTATAACTTTACCACAGGACGATTCGGTGTCCGGCGGAGGAAGATACAGGTCGACTCATATAGGAAAATCGGCGACAAACTCAAGATTACAGGGTAGCGCTTACGATAATTTTTATACCGAAAATAACTCGGGCATAGCTTCTACAAAAATAAGACTCAGTTATATAAACTCGGGGACCACTTATTATTACAACGGAACCTCGTTTGTAAACATATCCTCTGATACCGCCTGGCTTAATGTCTCTGTTACTCCCAATCCTCCAAACGCGTCATGGGTTTATCTGCCGGATATTACATGGGACGGCGATAGAGAGTATAAGTTGGAAGTATTATCCGAAGACGATTCTAAGCTTTCAGACGACAGCGGTAGCGGAAATCAGGAAACCGCTCTTACAAGGCCTACGAATGTCAGATATTTTATAGTCGACGATACTCCTCCGACCGTTTCAATAACGACTCCGACCCAAAGCGCTTTGAATTTATTAAACGAAATAAGCGGTAACGCATCCGATAATTTAGCCGGATTTAATTACGCGGAGATTAAGATTTCAACCGGAACGGGCGCAAGCGAAAGATTCTGGACGGGTTCGGCATGGAGCGCATCGGAAACCTGGCTTCCTACCGATTGGCCGAATCCTTCCACCTCGAGTTGGAAGTTTACAATAGACCAGTCTATGCTTATAGACGACAGAGTTTATACCGCGGTGGTCAGAAGCTACGATTATGCCGGAAATATATCTCAAGTTTATTCTACATATACTTTTACATACGACATAACTCCGCCGAACGTATCCATTACTTATCCTCAGGATAATGCTGTTTATTCCGGGATTAAAATTTCAACCCCCATAACGGGAACCACATCCAATACTCAGACTTCTCAAAATACTCAGACCAATAATATCCAAATTGCGATAACAAACTTAACCGATTCGAAATGTTTTAACGGGACAAATTATGTGGGATGCGGAACTTCGTTATGGTTAAATTATACCGGCGGTTCCACTTCTTCATGGATTTATAATAATTCAAATCTTTATTTTGAAAACGATAAACAATATAAGATAGAAGCGAAAGCCTTTGATATTGCGGGAAATACTTCAACCATAGTATCTAGAACAATATACTACGACATAGAAAAACCGACATCGGCCATAACATATCCTTTAAATAATGTTTATATAAGCAGCTGGACTCAGATATCTGGTTATGCGACAGACGAAAGGTATGGAACAAGAAATTACGAATCTAAATTGGGAACCCATACCGTAAAAGTGGCTTTGCAAATTTCCGGCGGAAACTGGTGGGATGGGACGGGTTTTACGTCGCTTAATCCGGTATGGTTTGAAACAAGCGTTAATACAGCTCCTTATTCTTTGGGTCAGGCTACGGTAAGTTGGGTTTATAATCTTCCATCCAATTTGCAATCCGCAATACAATCTATAGGAACGAAAGATTACTTTGTAATAACATACGCTTATGATTTGGCTTTAAATAAGGAGTTCGGTCCGCCATATTCCGAACCAACTCCTGCGGATTTTCCGACAGGATCGGGCATAACCGTAAGATTCGATAACCAATATCCTTTAGCAAATACCACTTCTCCCGCTCAGGCTTATATAAATTATGTCCCGACATTATACGGTACCGCTTCGGATTTTGGGAATATTACCGAGGTTAAGGTTTTGGTTAAGTCGGCTGGAATGTATAACTCTACATGGAAAGGAACATACACTAACTCAAGCAACGACTGGGACGATTCCGTTACTACAAAATATAACAATTGGGTAACCGCCAATTATTCCGGAGGGTCATGGAATATTACCCTTCCGCTTTTAACACCGGTTAACAACTCAAAACTATATATATGGGCTATAGCGAAAGATAGCGCCGGAAACGAAACTCCAAAACCGACAACCGCTCAGATAGATAACAATCAAAATTCGGATAACTCACCCGCTTATTGGTTCGGTTTCGATTCATCTACGCCTACGACTTCGGTTACATATCCCAATAATTTTGCAATAAGATTTTCAACCGACACCATATCGGGAACCGCAACAGATCCCAATGCCGGCGGTGAGCCCTCCGGTTTATCGGAAGTTAGAATATCGTTAAGAAGAAGCGATAATAATTATTATAATTTTACTACTTCCCAATGGAATGCAACTTCAAATGATAACTACGGCGTAACCGGGCTTTCATCCTGGATAAGAGGAATAATACCTTCGGATGAGGAAGACGGATATCAGTACGATATAATAACGATGGCAAAAGATATTGCGGGTAATAATATAAATTATGCGGTTAAATCCACTTTCACTTTTATTGTCGATTTTACTACTCCCACATCGGTTGTTACATTCCCCGCAAATAATAGTTTCTTAAGCGGGGCCTCCGCCATAACCGGTACCGCGGACGATAGCGTTGAGAATTTGAAAGGATATGCGCAAAGCGGTAGAACTTATGAAAGCGGCATAGCCTCAAACGGAGTAAGTATAGCTCTTAGAAGGCTTAAGGATAACCAGTGGTGGAACGGTACATCTTTCGCTTCCGAATCTATAGTATGGAGTAGCGCAGCTTTTACCGGTCTTTCAAGCGGAACATGGAGTTATTCTCTGCCTCCTACGGCGATAGAAGACGGAACTACTTATTATGTAATGAGTAGAGTTAGCGATAGAGTGGGAAACCTGCAGGAACTCTGGACAACAAATTATTTTACGGGCGATATGACCGATCCCGTATCTATAGCCACTTATCCTACCGGAACCGTTGAAAGCGTTTCAAGGATAGGGGGAACTGCATCGGATACATTACCCGGGGAACTAAGAGCCACAAACGGTATTTTAATAGCTTTGAGAAAAACAAGCGGAATAGTCCAGTGTTATGACGCAAATCTTAATAATTTTACAAACTGTCCTACGGGCGAGTATCCTAACGACAGGATATGGGTTGCTACCGGCGTTGTCGCCGATGTCCAGGGCCAGCCTTCGGCCTGGACTTGGAACACAAGCGGCATAAACTGGATAAACTACGAAGATTACGACCTTCAGGCGGTGGCTATAGATAAAGCCGGAAATGCAAGGCCTTATCCCGGAGCAAACTCTCCGGATATAACATTTAGAGTCGTTACTCCTCAGGCCGATACCGTTATAACAAAACCGCTTAACGAGATGGGAAATTATAAGTCGAGCGATTTGGGAAGCGTTCAGGGTACCGGTACAAATTTAAGGGCGATAAACAGCGTCGAGGTGCATTTAAAGAGATTAAAAGAACCTGCGTCTTACTGGTACGAGCCTACTCAGTCCTGGATCAATACCGACACTTATACCTTTGTAAATGTCGTCGGAGCCAACTGGTCTATGCCCATAACTCCCAATTTAGCTTTTACTGTAGATAACGCCACATACCAGTATATAGTAAGAGGTTGGAACGCTTCAAACGAACAAGAAAACCCGCCTACCATAAGAACTTTTATAGTGGATAATACAAAGCCTACCGCGGCAATAACTCAACCTAACTATATTTATACAAACTATCTTTCAAATATATCCGGGACGGCCTACGACCCGCAAAGAACCGAACTTCCCGAGGCTTATGTTTACGGTATGGATAAAGTTTATGTTAGAGTAGTGGACGCCGGAGCCGGAACATATTTTAACGGGACCGGATTTGTTTCGGGGGTGCAGGAGATTTTGGCAAATAACGACTCGATAAACGCAAATGTACTCAACTGGTCTACTTCCACATTGTTGAACAATTCTTTATTGGACGGCAAAAATTATAAGATATTTGTAAGAGCCGTGGATAAAGCGGGTAATTACGAGGCCACAGAAAATAATCTTCCCAATTTTGAAATAGTATACGATACTACGACTCCATATTCTTATATATCCACTCCAACTAATTTAGCCATACTTAACAGCTTAAGCTACATCGGCGGAACGGCATACGACCCTAACGGTACAAACGGTCCTTTAAAATCGGATTTAAAACAGGTTGAAGTTCAAATATACGACGAGGTTGGGGCTAAATGGTGGTATGACGGAGACGGCGGCTTTAGCGTATTGGGTTCAAGTTTCAATATAGTAAACGGAACAGATACATGGTCTTATACTCATCCTAACTTAGTTTCTGCTCTTATCTCTAATAGATACTATATATTAAATTCAAGAGCGAAAGACAGAGCGGGAAATACTCAGAACGGATTTGTAGTGGGTCAGTCTTCGATAACTTTTATATGGGACAAAACTCCTCCCGTCTCTACTATAATCTTCCCGGTTTCAAGCGGAACATACAAACCATCGGATATATCGGGACCTAACGCTTTTAATGGAACCGCAACTGACACTAATCTTCCTTTTGTAGGCATTCAGTTAGAAAAGGTAGAACTTAACTTAAGCTATCTGGACGGGAACGCGACTTATTACTGGTTAAGCTCCGCTTTTTCAAGCAATACCACGGAGACTGCGAGCTGGTTTACCGCGATAGGCACAAGCACCTGGCGCTATCCCTTCGATGGGGCTTCTAATTTCATATCCGATAAAGAATATAGTTTGAAAGTAAGAGCTACGGATAAAGCAAAACCGAGCGGGAATGTTGAAAATCCGCCCAAAGAAATTAAGTTTATAGTGGATGGAACGCCTCCTAATTCTAATATAACGACTCCTACCGCTAACGGTTATATGACAAATATAAACAGTATTTCCGGCAATAGCTATGGCGGTTTGAGCGGTTTACAGGATTTGAAACTTAGAATTTATTATTATGAAGGAGCGGATGTTTATTACTGGGATGGAAACTCTAACTGGCTTTTAAATACGGTTACCGATCTTCCGGTAGATTTTGCGGTTTCAAAAGATACTATAACCTGGTCTTATCCTCCGGTAGGTTATAATCCGCCTGCTATTTTAATAAACAATAAAGAGTACTGGATGGGTATTTACGGAACGGATAAGGCTGGAAATGTGGAGTCGTTAAAGACAATAAAAGTAACATCCGATTTTAACTATCCGACAATAGTAATATCGACTCCTATGAGCGGTTCAAACGCTTTCTACGGTACAAATAGAACGATTAATCCGATAAACGGCCAGGGGGCGGATACTCCGGCCGGAATAGTTCCGCCGATTAAAATTCAGATTACAAATGTTTCCGAGTCGGGGGCCGTAAAACCAAAATGGGACGGAAACATATGGAGCGTAGTGGATTCCACTTATGTGGGTGTAAATAATATAAATCCCTGGGATTATTCCGTTTCTAACTGGGTTAACAATAAAAAGTACAGATTGGATGTTTGGTCTGTAGATTACGCAGGCAATCAAACTCCGGATGGCGCATATAGAAGATTTTTCATATACGATGTTAATAAACCTTCCTCTTCAATAACCTCGTTTAACTCCGGTTTTAGAAAATTAATAGATATTTCAACAATAACCGGAAATTCCATAGATTGGGTTTTAAACGCTTCAACCGAATCTATGAGCGGTATAAAACCTAACGGCATATTTATTCAAATCGCTGACAACTCCGGAAAAACATTTAACGGGAGCGGGTTTGTAAGCGGTGATAACTGGAGAGCTGTTTCTACGGTTAGCGTTGTCGGAGTTGCGGATGCTGATATCGGAGCAACGATTTATTCTTCTATGACATGGAGATATCCCGGAAACACCGGAGATTTGTGGCCCGCGACTTTGGAGTTATCGGAAGGTACTACTTATTATGTAAGAGTTAGAGCGGTAGATAGATCGGAGAACTTGGAAAATTACATTGAAAAATCTTTTATATACGATAATACTCCTCCGACCGTTGGGGTATCTACTCCATCGGACGCAAAAGCTTATACTTCTTTGCCGTATATAAGCGGAACGGTTAGCGAACCTATATCTTATCTTCCTTCCGACGGCGTTCAGGTTCTCATACAAAGAGATGCGGACGGCGCTTACTGGAATGGAACAGGTTGGGATGGAACTTACAATTACTCCTCTCACTGGAAAAATGCGACGGAGATATATCAATCCTCATGGGTTTATACCGACTCTAATCTTTCTACTTATTTTAATTCTCTCTCGGGGGCTTTGAGATTTAAAGTTTTTGTAAGAGCTAAGGATATAGCTAATAACTTAAATATTCCGGATACCCCCGCTCCATCCTCCGGTTACAATTTATTTACAATAGACAAGTGGGCGCCGGTTTCAATAACCACATACCCGGCTTTGGGTAACGGCTCAACCTTTTATTATAACTATCCGATAAATAATATAGCGGGAACAGCAAACGAATACGAATCGGGTTATCCAAGCGGTGTAGGCGAGGTTTATGTAAAGATTATAAGAAAAGATAAAAACGAAGTCCCCTGTTATTATAACCTTTTAAACAACGACTGGGTTAATACTGATCAGGGATGGCTTAACAGAAACTTGGGAACAGTTAACGACTGGATAAGAACTATATCGGATACCGCGTTTAAAGGAAGCAATAGCGGAAACTGCTATCCGTCGGTAGATAAAGGGAACGGATTTAGATTTGAAGTTATATCTTACGCTAAAGATAATACCGAACCGTTTTTCGGCGGACCTAATGTGGAAACCGTTTATTCTACGGCTACATTTATAATAGATTATTCTACGCCGATAGGAACCGTTAACGATAATAACACTTATTTTAAAACTAAAACTCAAATTTCGGGAACCGCTTCGGATCCGGAGATCGGTGGCGAAGTAATATCCGGATTAAATAACGTAGTAATAGATTTGAAAGACATGGAGAGAAATAAATACTGGAACTTTAATAGTTTAACCTGGTCGGATACTTATGTTTCTACGGCTATAACCTCCAATCTTTCCAACTGGTTAATTACGGCGCTTCCCTTAAACGATAACTCGGCAAACAGCTGGTCTGTCGGACGAGGAAGCGCGACATTCGAGCTTAGAGCAAGGGTTAACGATAAAGCCGGGAATTATTTGGATTTTAATTTGAATAAATCGACATTTACTCTCGATATTATAATTCCTACTTCAACCGTAACTTATCCCGACGTTGAAAACGGAAGTTTCCTGCCGTTTGCTCAAATTACTGGTACTGCCGATGATTTCACAAGCGGTATATCCACGGTTCAAATCAGGATACAGCAAGATACCACTCAGGGCGGAGACTGCGTAGCTCCTGCTTATAACGGTCAGTATTTTAACGGAAACGGTTTCCAGAGTTTGGAGTTGTGGCTTGGAGTTTCTTCGTATAACAGCGGAACAAAACAATGGATTTATAATATAGACCCAACCAAACTAAACCCCTTATGTTATTACATAATAAAATCTTCGGCCGCAGATAATGTCGGAAATGCTCAAAGCGTTTACGGCTCAAGAAGGTTTAAATTCGCTCCACCGCCCTCTTTTACTTCAATAACCCAGCCGCCCAATAATTCGTATAGAAAACAGATAAGCAATATAGTCGGAACGGCAAACCCGGACACAAAATCGGTGAATGTTTATATCAAACGAAACTCGGACAGTTGGTGGTGGAACTATTCTGGATCTTTTACGGCTACAAAAATTTCCACATCGGTTACTCCTTCCGGCGGAGCATGGACTTACTCCGCGTCTTTACCTAATTTCGTAGACGGCTCATCTTATACCTTTATATCCGAAGGTATAAACTTCTATAATGTTCCCGAAGCCTCTCCCCTTGAAAATATAGTATTTTTCGACACGACCCCCCCGGCAGTTTCAATAACTACTCCGGACGGTATAAAACAGTATTACAACAATATATCCGCTTTTACCGGTACTGCAACCGATCCGCCTGGAACCACTCCTCCGTCTGCCGGCATAAACAATGTTTTTGTCGAGTTAAAGGCATTAAACGGAGATTATCAAGATAAATACTGGGATAACGTTTTGTCTACTTTTACATCAAGCTGGAGCGAGTCCAATAATATAGCCTCTTATTACGCGGTCACTTCCACATGGAGTTATTCCATATCCGTTCCTACGGCCGCTTTGATAAACGGAGTAAAATACTCTGTCAGAGTGAAAGCTCGCGATAATTCTTATAAAGACGCGATTTTTGAAGGAAACGATTCCGCATGGTTTGGTCCGTATAATTTTAATTACGACATAATAACTCCCACCGCTACTATCTCCTCGGTTTCAAACGGTCAGATAAGAAGCGACGTCTCCATTTCAAGCGGAAATATTTTGGAAGATTTGGTTTTAGAAAACATCTCGGGATATCCTTCGGCTCAGATATCCGAGATAAGATTATTTTTGAAAAATAATAATCAAAATCAATACTGGAACGGCTCGGGCTGGAGTTTAGACCCCAATACTTACGTTTCGGCCAATATTTATCAATCCTCGTGGTCCGTTTCTTCCATGCCTTTCTGGACCGACAATTACACCTATACCTTTTATTCTAAGGCATACGACAAAGCAGGAAATATCCAAAATAATTTCGTAGTAGGATCATCCTCTCATACGATAAGAATAGACAAACTTATGCCCGTAGTTTCAGTGTCCTCGCCGGCTCAAAGCGGGATATATTCGGTTTTCCCTACGGTTTACGGCACGGCATCGGACCAAAATCCAAATACCGCAAGCGGTATAAACGGAGCTTCCAATATTCAGGTTTCGGTTTCTTATGTGGACGGCGGAACGACTTATTATTTCGACGGCGCCTCTTCTTTTATAAATACTCTAAACGAATACAACTCTTTCTTTAACGCTACCGGTTGGTCGGCTTCGGGTCCGTCATCGGGAACCTGGACTTTTGAGCCAGCTGGACTTTCTTCGGCATTAGTCGGTAATAAGATTTATAGAGTTAGAGCCAGAGCTCAGGATAACGCCATACCCATACCAAATCCATCGGACCTGATGCTTAACGTGGCTACCAATTATAACATAATTTACGATACCACTCCTCCGGTTTCAATGGTAACTCTTCCTATAAACGGTTCCACCGTAAATGCCGTAAGTATAATAGCCGGAAGCGTAAGCGATAATATGGCCGGAGTTTCTGATAAATCTCAGATATTGTTAAGCATCTGCGAGGTGCAGCCTGTCGGAATGTGCTGGAACGGTTTGGTGCCGGGGACGTTTACTGTTGCTGGGGAAGTATTTTATCCGCTAGATAACGACGCATCGCTTAACGGAAGTTATTCAAACGGTTCGTGGCAGATAAACGCGCCCGCATTTAGGGACGGATATAAATACCGTGTAAGGGTGAAAGCCCGAGACAATGCGGTACCTTATAACGAGGAAGTAAATATAAGCTCAATAAGTTTTGTATATGATACTACGCCGCCAGAGCCTATAATAACATATCCTATTTCTTTGCCGGACTCTAAAGGAAATATTAATTTTGTTCCTACTGTTTCGGGAAGTATTTACGAGCCTTTTTCTATCGATTACGCTTCAATAGCGGTGCAGGAAGCGGACAGCTTAAACTATTACGATCCTCAAACATCTACATTTAATTCGTTAACTCAAAAATGGATAGGCGCATCTATAACCGGTACCGGACCGAATTATAATTTCTCCGTCTTGTCCCCGACTCTTTCTGACAATAAAAATTATAATATTTATGTTAAGGCCGGAGATAAAGCTTCAAACTCCAAGGTAGGAGACGCTACCGTTATATTAAGATACGATGTAACTCCTCCGGTATCCGATATTTCGTTCCCGGTTAACCTTGAATTTTATAATTTCATATCTTCGGTTACCGGGACATCTTCGGATCCCAACTCAAATCCAAGCGGTGTAAAAAACACTCAAATTAGAATACAACAACTTTTCGGTAATAATTATTACTGGAACGGGACTTTATGGGTTAGCGCTGAGACATGGCTTAACCCGGTTTCCGGCCTTAACTGGACTAAAACCACACAACTTCCGCCCAATAATACTCCGAGCGGTTTTGAAGATAACGGTTTATACGAAATAAAATCTCGAGCTTTCGATATAGCGGGAAACACTCAGACGGTTCTTCTTACCGGCTCCGTTTTTAGATTCGATACATCAAGTCCGACCGCGGTAATAACTCAACCCATAGACGGGTACAGATATAACTCTCTTAACTCTATCACAGGTACCGCTCAGGATAGTTATAATGTAAAATTCCCGCTTGTAAGAATCTACGATATATCGCTTAACGCTTACTGGAACGGGAGCATATGGGCAAAGGATACTACTGACGATCCGAATTATCCTGAAATATGGCTTGTTACAAATTCTTCATCATCTACAGGCTCACCTTTCGGTTGGTCTTTAAATACTTCCGCGGTTAATTGGCCCGATAGAGACAACGGGCTTAGAGCTGATGTTAAGGTAATAGACAGGGCCGGTAACTTTAATATTTTTAACTCCACTTTCAGTTTCGATAAAACTCCGCCTCAAACCAATATAACTTATCCCCCGGTAAACGATGTTAGATATTCATCTATGAATGCGATAAGCGGAACTGTTTACGATCAGACTTCGAATATAAACTCGGTTTATATTAGAATGTGGTATATAAACGGAGGAACCACTTATTATTTTAGTCCCGCTACTCCTCACTGGAACGTATCCGATACCGGCTGGTGGTCGGTTAGCGGAACAAATAATCTTCCGAAAGGTATAATAAACAATTGGAGTTATACAAATTCCGATTTTACAAATCCAGGCAACTTAGATTTCGTTTGGAAGGAGTCCACTAACGACGGAAAGAACGGTAAAAAGTTTTATATTGCGGCAAGGTCTGTGGATATGACGACCAATATGGAATTTTCTTATACCACAAGAACATTTATATTCGATAATGAAGGACCCATAACTCAACCTACTTTCCCTGAGGCTAATTCTTCTTATAATAATATTCCAACTATTATAGGTACTGTTTATGATGATAGCCCGATTAACTGGATAAAAGTTTCGATATTAAATCAAGATACTACAAAATATTTTGATGGTTCCGGGTTTAATTCAAATACCGAGGTTTGGCTGGATGTAAGTAATATTTATCAATCAAGCTGGACATATATAAACGGTTTGTTAAGTTATGTTAATGGTAATCATTATGTAATAAAATCGAGTGGAACGGATATAATAGGAAACATACAATCGTCTCAGGGAAGCGTAAGATTCTTATACGATACATCGGAACCTAACTCTTATGTCGCTATACCTCAAAACGGTCTGGTTTATAACGACGACAGAGTCGTGCTTGGAAACGCCTCCGATCCCGGTTATATACATCAGGGTATAAATGGAACCGGAAGCGGCGTTTATCCGTATGCCGGATGGGGAAAAGGTAAGGTTCAGGTTTGTATATTTAGAGATACCGAGCCGCTTATGGGGATATCCGGTCCCGCAACCTACGGAGCCGGTACGGGATGGGATAGCTCGGGTTATTTCTGGAACGGATCGACCTGGACGGCGGTAAGCGGCGGGCCGGTTTGGGTTGATGCTACATTTACGGATCAGTTGGGCAACTGGAGTTATGACGGACTAGTTTGCGACGACGATACCGAAAGAACCAACAATACATGTTGGGTTAAAGGTTATCCATATCACGCATGGATAAGAGCTCAGGACAACGCAAATAATCTACAATCTATAATATCCGCCGGGCCTCGTTTTTATATAGCGGCGCCAGCAAGAAGTTTCCTTGTTAGCTTTGCTCAAAGTAATTTCACTGCTGGAACAGATGTCGATGTTATAGTAGAAGCAAAAGACGGGGATAATGGAACAGGCGCGAGAGCCGCCGCTTATCAAAGCACCGTGACGTTCTATGTTGATGGGGTTCCCGGCGGACCCGAGGTTATGGATAGCGATTATATACTTGATGATGTTTACGGATTGCCTCCGGCTACGAAATTCGAACCCGGAGATTATGGACTAAAATCTTTTAAGGTAAGGCTTAGGAAATCCGGTATAAGAGCTTTAAGAGTTCAGGACCAGGACAATCCTTCCATTTACGGTTCTCAAAACACTACGGTTAACCCCGATATTGCGGATAGAATATCGATAATAGCGGATTACGATTTGTTGGGAGAACAGCCGGACCCCGGAACTGTTAGCGGCAAAAAAGGAACTCCGAGACAAAAATTGGCTGGAGCTTCGGTTACATATCTTTTACAGGTTACCGATAAATACTGGAACCCGGTAATGTCTTCCGCAACTACCGTTAATGTTTCGGACGACGACCCAAATAACGATTCAATAAGTCCGAATTTAAATAACTTTGTATTTACCGGAACGGCTACAATAACAAGAGTTTTTGTCTCAGCCAATTCTTCGGGATGGAAGGTTAACGCTTTAGGCGCAGGAAATTATCCGAATAACAATAATCCTTCTTCGCCGGTTATAGTAAATCCAAATACCGCAGACAGGTTATTATTGGTAATGCCGGGAGAGACAATTAACCAGGGTAAATTTGCCGTTGAGCCGAAAGGCAAAAACGGAACGCCTGATCCTCAAAGAGCCGGAGTTCCTTTTAATATAAACGCATACTCGGTTGATCCCTACTATAATATAGTTTCTACAAATAATATACAAGTTTGGATAGATATTCCCACAGATAAATATTATATAAAACAACCAACCCAGACGCTTGTAAACGGTTCAACAACATTTACTCTTACACCGATAGTGGCTTCTACTCATAATATATTTGGTTATACTTTACAACTTTCAAATACTTATTATGTGACTCCTAATCCTGTAAATGTCTGGTGGAACTCGCCAGTAAAACTTCAAATACTTGCCGAGGGTGAATTTATAGATAGCGGCAAACCGCCTTATGACTCTAATCCTACATCAGGCGGAAAATCCGGAACAAAAACTCAGCTTACTGCGGGAGTTACAAGTTATGTTACCGTCAATTTAGTCGATAATTATTTCAATATTGTTAAAGGGACGACCCCGTGGCTTAATCCGGCAAATAATAATCCTATTGTCAAGATAGATTTCTTAAATGACCAGAATATCCAATTAAGAGGGCTTGTTCCTAATCCATATACTAAGAGTTTAATAAACGGAACAACTACTTTCGCTTTTATTCCGGTTACAAGAAACCAAGCCTCTGGGCTTTCAATAAGAGCTACCGATATCGGAGCTATAGGAACAAATTATTCCACAGATACGGCAAGCGGTATAATAGTAAATCCAAATACTCCGATTTCCTTAATGCTTTACGCTCCTGGAGAAACGCCATCGGAAGGAAGCATAACCGGAAAATCCGGAACATTGAATACGCTTGTGGCGGGAACAACTTACCAGTTGCTTGTAAGAAGCGTAGACCTTTATAATAATAAATCTCCCGACGGAAGAAGCGTAAAAATAACCGCAAACGATGTTTTTGCGGATATTCCTTTACCCGCTCCTTTGGCAAACGGCGAGATACTTTTCGACGGGTTTGTCCCATCGGCCGCAACATCCAATCTTGTTATAAATAGTATAGATAATGACAGTATAAATCCAAAACTTTCTACTTCCACAGTCGGCGGCATTTCTGTAGTCCCCGGAACCGCGGTAAGACTTATGTGGCAGATTCCAAACCAATATTTGGTTGCCGGTAAAAATGTTTATACTTACGGAGTAGACGGAAGCGTTTCGACTCAAACTGCCGGCATAGGATTTAACGCATATGTTTATGCAGTAGATTCAAGATATAACCCGACGACTGTAACCGACAGAACCATAAGAGTAACCTCGGACGATCCGTTCTATCCTACGGTCGGTAATTTTACGATGAGCGGTGGAACGGCGGTAGTAAGCGGAATAACATTCAGGACCGCAACTCCAAGGAAACTCACGGCTGTCGACTTAACCGGAGTTCCGACTCTTATTTCTCAAACATCTGTGGACATTCCTGTTGGCCCTAACACTCCGACTAAGTTAAGAGTTTTGTTACCGGGCGAATCGAGAGTTCCGGGAGATAACAATCCGATTACCAAAGGAAGAACAGGAACTCCATCTAATACTTTGAAAGCCGGAGATACTTTTTATGTTACGGTAGATATAACCGATTCGTTCTGGAATTTAGTTCCCGGAGCAAGTCAAGAGATAAGGGTATTAATAGACGATCCTTTCGGAGCTGTGGTTCCTTCTTCTCAGGTTGTAATTACGAGTGCCACATTCGCCATAACTCCAAGAAGAGCCGGCCCAATTTCGATAAGAGCCGAGTTGGTTAATGATCCGCCGGTGTGGGGACCGGTTTTGAGTGTTGATACGGCCACACCGGTTAACATAAATCCGAATGTTCCGAGAAGGCTTTTAACTTTACTGCCCGGAGAGAACTGGTGGCAAGGTTCTTATATTGGCAAACAAGGAAGTTTGAATCAGACGATTACCGCCGGAGTTTCGTTTAATGTAAGAGTAGGCGTTGTCGACGATTATTTTAATTTGGTACCCGGAAGAGCGGTAACCGTAAAAATAAATACTCCGGTCGATTCTTATGCTCCATCGGTTTCTACAGTGGATATAAATACAGCTTTCGGATATACCGACTTAATACCCATAGAGCTTAGAATAGCGACTCAACAATATATAACCGCGATAGATTATTACGATTCAGGGATAGCGGCCGATCCTCAGTCTTCCACTTTTACCGTAAAACATAATAATCCTTACGGATTGCAATTGTTAATGCCCGGAGAAACAAATATACCCGGTAATGGAATTTATCCTAACGGTGGTAAGACTATTAATATATCTACTCCAACAGCGGGAACAATGTTTTATGTAAGAGCCAATTTGGTAGACAGATATTTTAATATATGTAAAGATGTCGTGACCGGTCCGGATGTTTACATATATACTAACGATCCCTATGATATAGATCCTTCTACCGTTACGATGTCTTACGGGGGCGTAGATATACCGGTTAATCTTGTTAAAAAATCAACATCAACATTTATTAAACTCTATCCTTCCGCAGCTGTCGGTAATGATATATGTACCGCCAATTCTCCTACAAATATATGTCTTAATAATGATTTACAAGCTAAATCAATATTTAAAGTATATTCTTCTACCGCTACAAAACTTCATATAACTTTACCCGGAGAAAATATATTGGAAGGTTATTGTAATATAAATCCGCCTTGTAAATTTACTCAGATACAAAATCCAAACCCGGGCAAATCCGGAACCGCATTACCTTATACCATAGATTCAGGTCCTTTAAACGTTAAGGTTTATCTGGTTGACGATTTTTATAATATAGCTACCGAACAGACCGGATCTAGTCAAGATACTAATCCTATAGCCGTTATGCCGGATGTAAAATTGTCTTTCCCGAACGATTCCAAAATAACTCCGCCGGCAAATCAAACTCTTTCTAACGGTTACGCTTTATTTTCCGCTCTACCCAAAGTTTCTTCAAATACTTATAACATAATAGCCTCTACATCTTCTTCATCTTCAGTAAGCTATTCTTCTGGATCGGCTTCTTTGGTAGTTTGGCCGGCCCCAGTTTCTAAACTTAAATACACGATGCCTTCAACAACGGTTGTTGCCGGTGTAGCCTTTGATGCTTATTTGGGAGCTTACGATCAATACGATAACTTATGTTCAACCGGACCTAATATTTATTTGGGAACTGTAACTTTTGTAGTTACGAATCAGTCTAATCCTAATCAACAACCTTCGCTTATTTCTGCCACTACCAATTTCTTTACATCCGATAAAGGATTTAAGTATTTACCTCTCTGGTTTACCCTTAAAAAATCTGGCACAGATTATATAGGGGCTGTGGATGTATATAATCCTTTAGTAAGCGTTAATCCGCTTCAAGAGTTATATGTATTGCCGGGAGATTTATATGCTTTTAAAGTAAATCCTTATGAGGATACGCTTGTCGGCGCAGGTTCTTTGTCTAACCCGGGAAGACAAGTACTTACAGCTCAGGCTGTCGATGCTTATGATAATAACATATCTTCAGCCGGAGTAGCCGGTTATATCCAGATAGCCCAAGTTTCGGGTTCTACCGGGGTTTTGCAATGGCAGGATAGCGGTAGCGGTTTGTGGTACGATATCGGTACTTCAACAATCTGGTATACCAACTCTTCCGGTATTATAGGTGGATTGGTTCCGTTGTCTTACAAAGTTTCGTCCAAATCAAACGATTGGGCTAGGGTCTGGATAGGAACTACTACCATCAACATGCTTGACGGGTATATAGCTAAGAAGCAAAATGTTACTGGAAGGCTTGTGACAAAAGGCGGAACTCCTACTAAGTTGGTATGGGTATCAACCCCGGCTTATATAACTGTTGGAATAGATGAGGTGCCAGGGGCCGGCGGCTTGTTTACTGTTGAAAGAAGAGACGACTTCGATAATATATCTACCGACGGAGATCTTGTAGTATTTCCAACTTTACTGGCTTCCCATGTCGATGTTCATACCAATTTGGGAAAGATTATGGGAACATTTGGGACTTTTGGAGATTACGGATTTAGGAATTTGGCTAACACCGGTTTTATACCTCAGGCCGTAATATACAACGGTCAGTCTCAGGTTTCGTTTAGATATCACGACAGAGTGGCTTCATTTAGCGGAACTTCTCCGTCTTCTAACACAGCCGAAGGCGGAAGGCCTGGGTACTGGAGAATAGAGGCAAGAAGCGGGGCTCTGGCTCCGGCGGTTTACGATTTGGAGACAAGACCAATAGATGTGGCGAAGGTTTCCATAGTAAATAATCCGAGAACCGTTGTGGCCGGAAAGATAACTGATTATGTCGGGACCACTCAGGAGTTTGAGGCGCAGCTAAGAGACATCTTCGATAACCCCTCCATAGCGACCTATACTTACACCATAAGATTTTCCAGTTTTACAAGAGAAGCTTCGAAGTATTACGATTATTTCGGATTTTCTCTTTCGACTCAAACGGATTCGACATATACTTATAAATTTGCATCTCCTACATCTACCGCGGATATTACTACCAATAATTATAAAGTTAAATTTTATTATATAGATACAAAATCGAGCGATGAGTACTCGGTATATCTGCCGACCAAACCGATAATATCGGCGAATGTCGTAGGTAAAACAGGCTGGGAGGCTTCCACTCAAAGCGTAAAAGTGGTTCCCGATTACACTTACCAGATAGGTTTCAGGCAAGGTGCGGGTCAGTCTGTGGTAGCCGGAACTACATCTCAAATGTTGATTGTTTCTATAGAAGATTATTTCGGAAACAAAACTCCGGTAATAGCCGAAGATTCTCCGGGTAACGGTATTGATTTTTATGTTATGTCAACATCGAGCGGTAATTTTAGAGTAAGCTGGCCGGATGATCAGAATTTTGTTTCGACAAGACCCGCTACCATTAAAATGAAATTGGGCGAATCTACAACTACTTTCTATTTCATTGATACTCTTGCTACTTATAACTCTACCCATACTTTAACAGTCGATACGGTTATAGAGAAAAACTGGCAGGTTGCCATTACTTCTTATTCCGTTATACCCGCGGCTCCTCATCATTTTAATATAGAAACGCCTTCAAGAAGGCTTGTAGCCGGAACTACGGTTCAGTATGCGGATTATGTTTTGGGAGTTACCACGCCCACGAACATAACGGTTTCGATAAGAGATATATTCGACAATGTCACAACAACTTCTTCTATAGTTAATTTAACGGTAACCTCTACAAGAACTACGGTTTACGGCGGTATATTGCCGGAAGAGGAAACCGTTCCTTCTAATCCTAATTGGAGATTGTTGTCTGTAAATCCGCTAAATACCATAATACCTCCGGGCTCTTCTTTCGCCAATTATTATATTTGGGATACGATTGTCGGAACAGTGGGCCTGGTTATGAGCGGAAGTGTTGATTCCGTTCTTTTAAATTCAGTAACCCAGTATCATTACATAACTCCTAATAAAGCGGATTATATAACACTTCATCATCCCTATACTCCTACAAACCCATTAGGGGTCTTGCAAAATGGTTTTATTACATTAAATATGAGAGATAAATTTGGAAATTTAGCCACTGGGGATCCAATAAACGGTCAGTATTATACCGGTACTATAATTTCAACTAACAATTCTGTTCAAGGCGCAGATTTTAGAGACCTTAATACTAATAATACTTATTATACTTTTACAGAATCCGATCAGGGTGTAAGAGTTTTCAGGCTGGTAGATAGATATATAGAAACTTTGAATATAAGAGTAACAGATTATTTTAACCCGGCCATATACGGTTATACAAACGATATGGCAAGAGGAAAACCGGTTTATTCGGATATAGATGTGCCTTTAAGCGGCGTTCTCGTTACTCCAGTGGATATGGCTCCAGAAAATCCGCTTCCGCCAAATAAGGTTTCAATGGGACTTTACAGGACAAGCATATATCAGGGAGACGGGCTTGTAAACGGCTCTCCGTCTCCTATTGCGATGTTGCGTTTGACCTTACAAACAAAACCCTTAGGTACCGCTGATGGAATATTAAAAGCTCTTATAGTAAAATCAAGCGGCACTCTGCCGCCAGGAGACGTAAGAGAAATAGGTTTATATTGGGATAATCCGATGGACGGTCAGGCGGGATTGTTTGACGGAGAGGATACTTTGGGCGGCACGCCTAAAGATATACTTATATCCACCGGAGTTTGGGATGTTAATCAACAGGGGTGGAGGTTTGAAAGCTTAGATACCAAAAACTCTACCGCCACATTGATAACCAATGTGCCTAAAAATTATTTTATAACGGTTAGAATTTCCACTACTGCGAACGTTCCTACGAGTTTAGCTCTTGCAATAGATAATCCGACGCTTATAACAGTATCTACCAATATAGGTGTTGCTTATAATAATTTCCCCATAGCCACATCCACATCTCCGGTTACAAGAGCACCGGCCGAGATACAGATAGCGGGTGAGGATATAGCCGCATGGTGGCAGCCTACGGCAATGCCGCTTGATAAGTATTCGTATGTAGAGCAAGGTCAGTCCAGGGTGGGTATGCTTAAGATAAAAGCTTGGACAAATGAATTCTACGGTTATATTAGGACTATAAAGGTAATAAAAACTGGAGACGGCAACCCCGCGGATATAAAATCAATGAGATTATTTTTAGATTCCATAGGCGGAGATCCTGCTTTGGGCGACGGAGACTTTCAATTTTCAATAGACAAAGAAATAACCGACCCGTTAAATCCGCCTACTATCGATCCTAATGACCCTAATATGTGGGCTTTGCCGATACAATATCCCTCAATAGACGGATTTATAGATACCTCAACCAGAACATATTTTGTAGTATACGAACTTGACGAAGCAGCCATACCGGGCACATATCACGGAGCAAGAGTAGACGGAGACGGCATAGTTACGGAAAAAGTAGCGTCTTTTAGTCCGATAGTTTCTTCCACTATACCGGTCATAGCTACGGGAGACGTCGTAAGATTGGAGGATGTAAACAGATCCTCTCCAAACGACTTTTCAAAACCGTCCTTTTTAACACAAAACGATAAGAATAAACCAATAGTAAGAATGACTTTGAAAATTAACGCAGCAAAAGGGTCGGCTTTATGGAAAGGCATTAAATTGGATAGATGGATAGTATCTTTGGAAAACGGAGGAACTCCGGTTTATAACAAATACGACGATGTCACCTCCATAAACGTCTGGTACGACCTGGATAAAGACGGGCTTTTTGACGAAACAAAAGATAGGAATGTCAATCTTCCGTCAATAAATAAAAGGACATTCCCAGCTTCCACTTTATTTAGCCCGATAACATCGGCGGATACCGTTATAAGAGTCGCAGACATATCTAAATATTTCCCCGTAGACAGCCCTTTCCCGCCAGCTCCGGGAAGACTTATAATAAACGACGATCAACCGGATCCTAATTTGAAAGAAGTTATTTATTATTCGAGCGTCGATTATATAAACAACAGTTTCACTCAGGTCATAAGAGGCGCCGAAGGAACTATGGCCAGAGATTGGTCCAGCGGTACGGTTATATCCGGCCAGGCTATAATTCCACTTGTCGGAGATGAAAATAACCCGGACGGCCAGGTTATATATCCTCAAGAAAAAGATTATTTCATAACCTACGATATATCTCCGCTTGCTTATGTAAGCGACTACTCCAATTTGGGTATAGCGATAAGAACTACGGATTATTTTAATTTACAATCTCCAAAGATTATGTCCACTTACAACGTTGGCGTTACGCCTCCAGGAAAATCGGTTTCTCTTGTCTCCAGAATGAGAGAATATGCAGATAAAGTGATAGTGATAGCCACTCAAACCACTCAAGGTCCCACTTTACAACAAAAAGCGAAAGATCAACCGGTTTTGAATCTGGAATTTAAGACTAATGTCGCCGACGCAAAATGGGGTTGGATAATGATATATGCGACAGGTTCGGTTATTTCCGAAGGTTCCGCTTTAAACGATGTGGATGCAGT
Organism: Elusimicrobium minutum; assembly: GCA_020723765.1. GTDB lineage: Bacteria > Elusimicrobiota > Elusimicrobia > Elusimicrobiales > UBA9959 > JAAYVG01. The sequence goes on along the minus strand of DYIF01000001.1, from coordinate 194,315 downwards.
CAAAATTTATTACGATGCCGATAATAATGGATTTTTAGACGCTACCAAAGACGTTTTCATAGGAAGCGGAACATTCGGCAATACTATATACGGTCCTCTTGTGGCGAGAGTGGATTTTTCAACTTCCGTTAGAATAATGACCGATCTGGAAGCTCAATCAAAGAATGTGTCTCAGAGATATTTTGTAACCTACGATATTAAAGAAAGCGCAATGCCTAACGACCAGTTTGGGAATCAAAGATATTTAGGAGCTTATATTAAATCCGATTCTCTTCCTCAAAACAGTCCGCTTTTCGACGATCCTACAAAAAATTCTATTTCGCTTCCAAATTATGTGGATTTATCTTCTTCTACTCTTCCTTACTCCTCAATACTTAGAGAAATAATAGCCGCTCCTTCGACTATTACGGTGGTTGCTACTCCTTTAATGGTTTCCACCGACGGAGTGGTCGCTCCGACGATATTATTAACTCAGGATGTTACAACCCCGGGACCTCAGGACGCCGCGTGGAACGTAAGTTCTACTACCGGGCTTGCTCCAAGCGGTTATCTGGTCGTAGACAATGAAATAATAAAATATAACGGGATCTCCGGCAATACTTTAACATTCGTAGATAGAGGTCAGTTCGGCTCGCCGATAGTAAATCACACAAGCGGAACCGTTTTAACGGGTTCGGTTTATCAAGGTAAAACAAACTGGCCCATAATGAAAATGACTTTAACCACTCCGGGCTTTGGCGTCAGGTGGGAAGGGGTTAAGTTTACAAGAAGCCAGCCCGCTCCTTTAAACGGATACGATTCTGATGTGTTAAACGTAAAAGTTTGGCTTGATAACGGTAACGGCCTTTTCGACAGAGACCCGATTTCCGGCCAAAATCTTAGCGATTATCTTATAGGAAGCGGAAGGTTTGGCAATATAGACCCGATGGGAAAAGTTACCGTTTATGTTAAAGACCCGAGGTTGGGACCCAATCAAAATTATGTCATATTGGGTTCCACTCCGACAAATGTTTTTGTTACCGTAGACATATCTCCCACATCCAATTTCTCTCATATACTTTTAGATCCTCAGAACGACGTTACCGGCGCGAATGTAGTGGATCCCGAGCATTTCTTATTCGGTCCTTCATACGCCGGTCATAAGGCCAATTTGCCTCAAGGCGCGATATTCTCCGGGGCTAATTTGATATTGCCAGAAGTAAATACCGTTACGGTAATTCCGGAAGATATTTCCCCCGCTTATACCATACAAAACGATAAGGATGTCGGAGTTCTTTCAATGAGGATGAAGGTTGATAAAACTTCGGCGAAAGTTGAGGCTATAAGGTTAAATAAAATAGGAAGCGCAAACGATACGGATATAAACCTTGTTAAGGTCTTTGAAGACTCAAACAATAACTGTATATTCGACACGGCGGATAAATCAAAAGATGAAAATGGGATATATCAGCATTTGATGTCTTACGGAAACGAAAGTTTCGCTCAAAACCAGGTTGCTATTACTCTTAAAAAACCGCTTGTGGTAACAACAACCACCGCATGTTTCTTTGTCGCTTACGACATATCTCAGTTCGGCATATTGGGCTCTACCGTAGGTTTGTTATTGCCCGATACTTCTTATTTCACCGTATCTATCCCCAATGACATAGTTCTTACCACATATCCGGTCAGAACCTATCCTATGGTAATTCAAGAAGTTCCTTCTGATGTAAGGTTAGGTTTTTATGATATAGCTGATGAAGTAGTGGTCAGCGGTGGGGTTGGGCAGGCTCAACAGGATGTCCCCGTTCTTAGATTTAATATGAAAACCGATGCGGGTTTTGCGAAATGGTATTCAATCAAGATGAGAAGAACCGGAGCTTCAAACGACCCCGCGGCGCCTTTCGGTAAAAACAGCGACGTTAAGTTTATAAAGATTTATAGAGACGCAAATCAGAACGATATGTTGGACGTAAACGATGTTAATATTTCGGAAAAAGAAACGAAATCCTCCATCCTTTTCGCTTCAACCGATACCGCCACCGAAACGACTCCGTTTAACTTAGTTGTGGAATCTACGGAAGGATTCCCGTCTAAAGGATATTTGATGTTAAGCGATTCGGAGCTTGTTTATTTCTCAACAGTCGGCTGGAGTTCTTCATATAATAAACCTTATATAAGCATTATTACAAGAGGTATGAAACTCGGAGACAGATATACTCCGCAAATAAATCATTCCATCGGCTCTAAGGTTAAAAAGGTCGATTTATACGACCAGGAAAAATTATTGGAATTGCAGGCCGAGATAAATCTTAGCGAAACTCAGATGCTATCTCCTTTGCCTCAGACTTTTTTTATAGCATATGACATAGGGGAAACCGCGATTCCAGGAAACAAAGTGGGAGCTTTAATAAACGATAATTCTTGGATAAATGTTAATTACCCGCACAATGTAAATCAAAACATATTTGTAAATATTTCAAAGTTTAATCCCGAGGGCACAAGAATAAGCGCATTCCCATTTAGTTCAAGCTTGATACCTATAAGAGCAGTATATTTAAATATTGTTGGTATCGATATATCACCTCTTTCTGCGGAAATAAATAAAAACGATTTGCCTGTTATGAGTCTTAAACTGAAATCAACTCAGGATTTTATAAGGATAGGTCAGATCAATTTTACTCAAACCGGAACTATAGAACAATCCTCGACGGGACTTGGAGACGGAGATTTTAGCGGAGTAAGTATATGGAAAGATATGGATAACGACGGTTCTTTCTCTCCGCTATTTGATAAGAGGCTCGGAATTACTTACTGGTATTCCACTTCTACTTTCAAAAACGGTATTTCCGTAACATTAAAAGAAAACGAACTCCCTTATATAACCGTTACTACCAATACGACAATATTGCACGTTCTTATAAATACGGGACAAACCGATCTATCCGGCTCTTCCATAATAGGTCACAGAGCCGGACTATCTATAAATAATTTTATAGATATAAAAGGTCCTAACGGCCTGCCTTTAGCTGCTGGTCAGTATTTTTCCGACAGATATCCTATTTCAATAAATCAAATAGCCATAGTTTCGGGTAATATTAAGCTTACCCCCGTTTATCAGCCTATAATAATAGCGCCAAACGGCTATCCCGCTTATGCGCTTGTAAATTCAAGCGGAAATATTTTAGTAGGTTCGGATGGTTATCCTCTGCCGGATGAGACCAAATGGATATACGCTTCCACTATGACTTCCTGCAAGCCCAACGAACCTTTGATAGACATAAACGGAGACGGAGTCCCGGATAACTTCGATTTCTTTAATAAAGGCAAATGTGTTAACATATCTCTTAATAACTCTCAATATCCTTCGTTCGATATAGACGGAGATAGAATAGTAGATTTTGAGTCTAATCTTGATTATATACCGGATAGAATAGTAGATAACGGTTGGAACGAGCCTTTATACTTCATAGGCGACAGATATCAAAACCAGAGACTTTATTATTCCGTGCCCCAGGTCGGAGCGGTTCCTACGGTTTGGTCTTCTAAAACAAATGAATTAATTGCCAAATGGCAGCCGGCTACAACATCAGTTGTGAGGTATGAGGTGACTGTCGGTGAAAATTATAGAGATGTTACCGGTATTAAAAAGAGTTGGGACTCTGTAGGAAACGTATTATCCGGTTCTGTTAAAAATATTTCATTATCGCCTGGTAATATGACCGTTCTTACTTCAAGAATAACTTTGGATTCTTCAAGCTTTACGGTAAAAGATGCTTCTAATTTCGCTCAGGAAGGTATAGTTTATGTCGGTAGCGAGATAATGCTTGTTTCAAAGATAGACAACCAGACATTTAGAATACTTGAAAGAGGAGTACAGGGCTCATACTCTTCAATGCATACTCCGTGGGGAGAGGTGGTATCCGATAGGGCATATATAGTTTCGGTTAGAGCCGTTACTTCCAGCGGAGGTTATATACCAAATGAAAACGGAACGCCTGTGTTAATATTTAGAATAGATACGACCAAACCCACAACACCAGGTGCGCCTCAGCCTCAGGTTCCCGAAGGCGTGGCCGCAGGTCAGAGCTACTCGCTCAAATGGACTCAATCTACCGATCCCGAGTCCAACATAATGGCTTACGAAATACAAGAAAGAGAAAACACAAGCCCAATATGGAAAACAATTAACGGCATACCGGGTTATAAATACGGCGGCGGTATAAATAACTTATACACCGTAGGCGACCCGATAATCCCAGGAGAGTCTCCAAGACCCGCAGGTAATTATTATACTTATAGAATAAGAGCATGGAACTTTGCGGGATTGTCTTCCGATTGGTCTGAGGTTTCCAAACCTGCGGCTACAAGCATAGGTAAAGAGATAATCCAAAAAGTAGACGCTTATCCAAACCCAGTAGATTTGAGAAAAGGCGGAAAAGAGGGTAAAGTTACCATTGCTTATATACTCAACGACGATGCCGAGGTTACTATAAGTATATATGATTTATTGGGATATCTTGTAAAAGAGATCAAGATATCGAGAGGGAATAAAGGCGCTCAGATGGGTTCCAATTACATAGAATGGAACGGGAAAAACGATTTAGGAGCTACTGTATCCAAAGGCGGGTATATAGTCAGAATTAAAGCATCAAGCCCGAAAGGCTCTACTACCGTTACAAAGAAAATAGGAATAATACACTGATTACCAATTTTTCCTAAATTTTGAAAGTTCTTTAGCTAACATCCGAGCTACTTCGTCCGCTTCTTCTTTTAACGGGCTTTTTGTTATGGTTTCCAAAGCTTTTTGAGCATATCCTGTTTTTAAGTTATCCAATGCCGCTTCTTTCGAAAGCCCCAATTTTGAATTGGATTTTCGTTTTACCGTTTCAAACAAAATCTCTCCTGTTTTCGAATCTACCAATTTAATCGAAACCTCTACGGTTCTTGAATAATAAACGCCTATGTTTTTATTGTTAAATTCTCTAACCTCTCCGTATATCAAAGCGTCCGCGTCCAAAATTTTTCCAAGCTCCTGCGTAGTTACAGAATTAAGCTGTCCCCCGTCGGATATGCCTATGAGTTTGAGTCTTTCGTAAGTTATTTTTCTGTCCTGAAGATCAAAACCGGCAGAGTCTATATAAGACTCTAATAAATTTTCCATTATAAAAGAGGCATCTATATCTACGCTCATATTATCGAAAGGTAAAAGTGCCAGTTTTTCCGGGAAAGGAGTAGTATGTTTCGGCTTTAGCGGAGCGGAGGCGCAGGAATATAGTAATATAACAAAACTCATTTTAATTGTTTGTTTAAATATTTTGTTCATATTTCCTCTTTTTTTAGTATAATCAAATTATAACACATATCCGGTGTGTTTAGAAGGGAGGAGGAATTATGAAAATCCGTTTGTTATTATTTACGGCTTTTTTATTTTCAAATAATATTAAAGCCTCCGAAACTTTCCAGTTTGCACCCCCGCCGTTTAATATATTGAATTTAAGGTCGGTAGATGCGAGAGAGGACGGGGGTATAGATTATGTTAGCATTAAAGTCGACGATATTAAGTTTAAAGCTATAAATTACTCCGCCGCAAGAACGGTTAAAAAATGGGAAAGCGGGGGTTTTAGCTGGGGTTATAACTTCGGCGGCGTATTTGGAAAAGGAAACTTTGCTTCCGGGCTTGGTTCTTTAGATTCAGAGATGAATATGACCGGTATGACATTCGGTATGCGGCCTAATTTTTATTTTGATCTGGCCGGAAAAGAAGAGGACGATTTCAGTTTGCCTTTTTATTTCGGACCTCATATGAACTTTACAATGCTTGTCGGAAGTTTCGAATATTTATATCCTTCCGGTTTTCCTCCAACGTGGTATAAAGATACCGCTTATCTTACAAGCTTTGCCATGATGTTAGGCTGGCAGTTCGGTATACAGGCGGGAATTAATATGGGCCCGGTTAAGTTTGTGCCCTATGTGGATTTCAATCAGGAGTTGGGAGGTAGCGTTTCTTATTCGGCCACCATGGTAGGTAGTACCTACTCCGATTCTCAAAGCATTAAATCCACACCTTTAAGCGCTACTCCAGGTTTTGATATAGTTTTTAGGAACATAGGGCTTAGCTTGGGTGGAGCGGTAAACACTATGAAAAGCACAAGTGGAAGCGGGAAAGACGTAAAAACAACCACATTCCATTTAAGATGGCAGACCAAATTCAGATCGGTCTGCGGAATTTAGTTGTAATTAAAGGAGGATGTTATGAAAAACTCAATTTTAAAAATTTATCTTATCGCCTTAACTCTACCTATATTAACCGGCTGTTTGACAACCAGAACCGCGACATATCCGGACGACGATTACGATACCGTTTTTAAAAGAACGGTAAAAAATTTATGTTCAGATCCGGACCTTCTGGTTTATGAAGCCGATAAATCAAATGGCGTCATAAAAGTTCAGGGCAGACAGGCCCTTTTTGTAAATCCCCCGGTAGGTACTCAGCTTAATATAAAAGGAGCCAAAGGGGAAACTCCGGTTACCGCGGACATAACAATGCCCGGTATGTCCAATATCTGGGCGGATAAGCTTATATCGGCTACGGCCGGGCCGGCTACTCAATCTAAAAAAGAAATAATAAAAACCGAAGTGACGGACAGCGTTTATCTTAAAAACGGAACGGTGGTAAAAGGTAAAATTACCGAAGATACCAACGAATATGTAATAGTGGAACACGACAATAAATGGGAAAAGATAAACAGAGCTGATATAGAAAAAATAATTAGAAACTGATTTTTTAACGGTCAGTCTTTAAAAAATAAAACTTGCGTTTAAATTCCCGTTATAATCCGATTATATTTTTTTTTATATTGATATAATTTAATTATGGATTTAAAATTAAACCAGCGTATTTTGATTTTCGACGGAGCGATGGGGACAGAGGTTTTTAAAAGAATTAAAAAAAATGATAACCTTCCGAACGATTTTTTAAATCTTACCAAACCGGAGATAATAGAAGATATACATTTGTCTTATATAAAAGCGGGAGCGGATGTCATTGAAACGAATACTTTTAATTCAAACTTAATATCTCTTACGGAATTTGGTAAAAGAGAATATTTCAAAGAATTAAACGAAAAAGCCGTTTTAATAGCCAAAAATGCCGTAAAAAAGGCAAATAAAAAAATTTATATATGCGGAAGTATCGGCCCTCTAACCGTATCTCTTTCTTTGGGTTCAAAATACGATTTTGACGAAATAAAAACCGCTTACATAAAACAGTTGGAAATACTTTTTAATTACGGAGTGGATTTTGCGATATTTGAAACGGCTCACGATATGATTAATTTAAAAGCCGGTCTTTGCGCGGCGTATGAAATATTCGGACCTAAAAAACTTCCGATTATAGCATCGGTAACACTAAATTCAAACGGTTTTATGTTAAGCGGGCACGATATTAAATCCGTTTGTTCAAACTTATCCGATTTCGATTTGTTGGCTTTAGGAATAAACTGTTCCGTAGGTCCAAAGGATATGGAGATTTTTATAAAAACTCTTTCGGATATCTCTCATTTTCCCACATTGATAATGCCAAACGCGGGTTTTCCCGATGAAAAAGGCGGTTACGATTTGTCTCCCGAATCGTTTTCCCAAACCTTAACCGATTACGCTAATAAGGGATTTATTAATATAGTGGGCGGTTGTTGCGGAACGGGCCCGTCACATATAAAATCCATCTCCGAGTCGCTTAAAAACATAAAACCGAGAGATATAAAAAAAGAAAAAAAGTTTTCAATAGCGCATAAAATCTCAATATTTGAAGATGATATAGAAAAACCGTTTTTAGCCGCAGAGAGGTTAAATGCTTTAGGCAGCAAAAAATTTAGAGATATGGTTTCAAACTCCGATACCGACGGTATAATAAGCTTAGCCAAAGAACAGGTTCAAAAAGGTGCGCATTTGCTCGATATATCTTTTATAAATCCCGAAAGAGACGAAAAAAATGATATTTTAAAATTTCTTCCTTTGGTCGCTTCTAATGTTAGAATTCCAATTATGATAGATTCCACAAATATCGACTCTTTCGAAACGGCTTTAAAGATTGTCGGCTCAAAGCTTATATTAAATTCCATAAATTTCGAAAACGGAGAAGAAAAAACTTTAAAAGCTGTTTATCTTCAAAAAAAATACGGTTGCGTTTTGGTCTGCGGGCTTATAGACGAAGACAAAAAAATGCCTTTCGAGTTTGAAAAAAAGATGAAAATATTTGAAAGAGCCGTTAAATTTTTAAAAGATAAAGATGCGGATCTAAATAACATAATATTTGACCCTCTGGTATTTCCTATCGCTACGGCTGATTATAAAAAATCCGCATACGATACTCTTTTGGCGGTAGAAGAAATAAATAAAAAAGGTTTTAAAACCATCTTAGGATTAAGCAATGTTTCTTTCGGTCTGCCCCAAATAACAAGGAAATATTTAAATTCGGTTTTTCTTTATATGAGTATTAAAAAAGGTCTGGATTTTGCGATACTAAACGTTATGGAAAAAATCCCATACGCCTTGATAGATAAGGAAATAAGATATATTTCGGAGAAGATTTTAAACGGAGAGCCGGATCTTATAAAGGAACTTGTAGAGAAAACTTCGGGCAAAAAAACTCAAAACAATATGCAAGAAAAAAGGTTGTCCGAGGAAGAATCGCTTAGAAAAATAATAGTGGAAGGGGCCGGGGAAATTAAAAGCGTTATCGATTCTTTGCTTTTAAAATATCCAGCCGATTTTATAATAAACAATTTTATAATACCCGCCATGAACGAGGTCGGAGAAAAGTTTTCAAAAGGGGAGTATATAGTTACCGAGGTTTTGTCCTGCGCTTCGGTTTCTCAAAAAGCGATAGACCTTTTAAAACCTCATATGAAAAAAGATTCGTTTAAAAGAGGCAAACTTTTGCTCGCTACGGTTAAAGGGGACGTTCACGATATAGGGAAAAATCTGGTTTCTATAATATTTGAGTCTAACGGATTTGATGTGGTGGACTTAGGAACAAAGGTGGAGCCCGAAATAATAGTCGAAAGCGTATTGAAAGAAAAGCCGGATTTTATAGGTCTTTCCGGGCTTTTGGCCAGATCTTGCGAGTATATGATAGAAACCGCTTTAAAATTAAAAGAAAATAATATAGCCGTTCCTTTGCTTTTAGGCGGAGCGGCACTATCCGAAAGATTCGTTTTAACCAAAATAAAGCCGATTTACGAAAATTCTTTTTATTCTAAAGATGCGATCGACGGAGTAAAGGTAGCCTGCGAATGGAAAAAAATCTAAAACCCGATTATAAATTAAAAAATCCGAATTTAACAAGAAGGAAATTCGAGGATTACGATATTGAAAAAATATTTGAAGCCATCAATTACGATATGCTTTATTTCCGTTTTTTCAATCTAAAAAAATCTCAAAAAGATAAACTTGTAAAACTTGAAAACCAGATATCGGAGATAAAAAAAGAGATAATAGAAAAAAAATCGATAATACCGAAAGGCGTTTCCAAAGTTTTTAAAGCCTCTTCTTTCTCAAATTTTATAATAATAAAAGACGATGAAGGAAACGAGATTGAACGAATAGAAACAAAACAAAATTCTAAAGGGATTTGTCTCGCGGATTTTATAGGAGAAGAGGATTACGTGGGCTTTAGTTCTGTAAGCGTTTTTTTAAACGAAGGGGTATTTGAAAATCTTCTTTCCAATAAAGACTTTTCAAAATTATACATAATAAACTCCATAGCCGTAATGAGCGCGGAGGCTTTTTGCGAAATACTTCATAAACAGGTTAATGTGGATTTCGGTATCGATAATAGTTTAAATTTAAACTCTGTTTTTTCTAACGGGTCTGGCAAAAGATTTTCGCCGGGATATCCTTCGATAGATATATCCGCAAACAAAAAAATATACGATTTGTTAAACGCAAAAGAGATTGGCTCGTCCATAACCGAAAGTTTTATGATAGAGCCCGAATCTTCCGTTCAGTCCATAATTTTACATAACCCCAAATCAGACTATTAAAACCCTTCTCTAATAAAGTTGTATAGATGCATAGATGTATGGAGGCGTGGACGATTAGACAATTAGATGTATAGATGTGTAGATGTATGGATGTATAGAAAATTGTATTGTTTTATTGGGTATTTGAATTAACTTAAAACTTACAACTTTAAACATAAAACATTGAACATTAAGCTTTAAACTTACGACTTTTTATTCCTTTCGTGCAACTTTAAACTTCAAACATATAACTTATAGTCTCTAATCTCTCCTCTCTATTCTCTGTTATTAGACATTGAACTTCTTGAGACTTTTGGCTTTGAGCTATTCATATCTTAAAGCGTCTATGGGGTTTAATTTCGCCGCTTTAGATGCTGGCCATATTCCAAAAATTATTCCTATTAGCGTTGAAAATCCAAAAGCGAAAAATATAGTTCCAATATTTATTGAAGGCTTTATTTTTATTATAAAATGCGCTATCCATGATATAAAATATCCTGCGAATATTCCCATAGTTCCGCCTATTAAACAAAGTATGGATGATTCTATTAAAAACTGTATCAATATGTCGCTTTTTTTTGCTCCTAAAGCTTTCCTTATTCCTATTTCTTTTGTTCTTTCGGTTACACTTACAAACATTATATTCATTATTCCTATGCCGCCGACAAGGAGAGATATCCCCGCAACTATATATACACCCAAAGATATTTTCGACATTATATTTTTAAATTCATTTATCTGGACATCGAAAGTATTTACTTCAAAATCATCGTCTTCATAATCTTTTTTATTATGTAATTTTCTCAAGGCAGTTACGGTTTGTTCTCTTGCTATTTGGGCCTGGGGTGGAGACGGTGCTATGATTTCTATAGAATCTATATATTTTTCACCTATTAATCTTTTCATGGCTGTATTGATGGGTATATATATTTGAGGGCTGGTTCCAAATAGCGACTCTATTTCTCTATCTTCTACTACACCTATAACCTTAAAAGTAATTTCGTTTATCTTAATTTGAGAGTTAATCGGATTATCATTTTTAAATAACTTGCTCGCGGCTGTTTTGTTTAACACCGCCACCTTTTCCATTTGTGTTTCTTCTTCTGGAGTATATACCCTGCCGTATACTTTTAAGCCGTTAAACTTAAAATCCTGTTGGCTTTGTTTTTCTATGGTTTCTCCTGAAGGAGTATGAATGTATGCTTCTATTTTTCTATCCATATAAGAAGTTTTAACTTTTCTGTATATGGAAGGATTTACTTTCTCGGCAAGAGGTACCATTGTCTTTATCGCTTCAACTTCTTTTATCGTAAGTTTTTTTGGTTTTTTGATGTGATGATATTTTGTAGAAACCCATAATTTTTTACTATCTTCCGAGGTGGTTGAGGAAAGTATCATTTTCATTAATCCATCGCTTACGGTCATTAAAGATATTATGGAAGAAACCCCTATAAATATCCCGAGTATGGTAAGCAAGCTTCTAAGTTTGTTTGTAAATATTGATTTAAGAGCTGAAGATATCTGCTCTTTTAATTCAAAAAAGGAAAAATAAGATTTTTCGTATACTATTTTGTTTCCTGTTGTTATTGAGGGTTCTTTCGAGGTTTTAATAATCTCCTGATTTGTTATTTTTCCGTCCTTCATTCTAATTATTCTGTCGGTTTCTCTCGCTATATCCTCATCGTGTGTAACTATAATTATGGTAAAACCGAGTTTATTTAACTCCCTAAATATTTGCATGACTTCAGCTCTTGATTTTGAATCGAGATTTCCGGTTGGTTCATCGGCGAGTATTAATATAGGATCTTTGACAAGAGCTCTTGCTATGGCGACTCTTTGTAATTGCCCACCGGATAGTTCGTTCGGTTTATGGGTTATTCTATCCAAAAGTCCCACCATTTCGAGACTTTTTAAAGCTTTGTTCTTGTCTTTTTGGTTTCCACCGTAGCTCATTGCCAGCATGACGTTGTCTAATGCGGTGGTATTTTTTAAAAGATGAAAAGATTGAAAAACAAATCCAACTGTTTTCGATCTTAAAAAACTTAATTTTATATCCGTGAAATTAGATACGTTTTCTCCGGAGAAATAATATTCCCCTTCGTCTAACCTATCTAAAAATCCTATTATATGAAGTAATGTGGATTTCCCTGATCCGGAAGGTCCTACTATAGATATGAATTCTCCTTGATCTATTGTTAAGTTTACATTATCTAATGCTTTAACATAAAACCTTCCGTTAGAGTATATCTTGGACGCATTTTTTATATTTATTAATCTCTTCATTTCAGTTTATAAAACGAAATGATTCTTCTTTTACGTGAGTTGAATAATATATTTTCATATTTTCTTCTAATCCCGATTTCACTTCTATCATATTTTCGTCGGAATCTCCCAAGGTTATTTGAATGTCTTTTAATTTATCATTTTCTTTTATTTTCACATAAGGATTTGCTGATATATATGTAATTGCTTTTTTTGGTATTGTTATTGCGTTTTTTTTAAACCCGGTTAATATATTTACGTTAGCGTTCATTCCCGAGCGTAATATCTCTTTTTTGTCAATCGGTATTATTTTGACTTCGTATACATTTACGCCGTTTTTTTCGACAGAGTCGAGGGATATGGAAGCCACTTTTCCTTTTAATATTAACTCGGGAAAAGAGTCCAGATAATACTCTACGTCCTGTCCTTCTTTTATCTTACCTATATCTATTTCATCTACAAATGCTTTTATTATAAGCTTATGAGATATTACAAGTATTTCTTTTGAAACCGATACCGACTGCCCGACCTCTCCGTATATTTTTATTACGGTTCCATTTATTGGGGATACCACCGGCGTCAATTTATAAGATTCTTCTATTATCTTTCTTTCATATTCCGTATATGAGGAGGTTTTAATGGAATCTAAAAGAGCGGTTCTTTCGCTTGAACTGACTTTTGCTAATATTTGCCCGCATTCAACCTTGTCTCCCTCTTTTACGTATAGTTCTTCTAATCTCCCGTTTACCGTAGGCATTACTCCTACCCTATTATCCGATTCTACTATTGCGTTAACCTGCGTCTTTATAGTGAGATTTGATTTTTTTATGGTAAATTCTTGCATTGTCTTTAAAATATTATTTAATTGTTTTTTGTTTTTTATTCTTGAGTGAGCGTATATTATAGATATTAAAAAAAATATTGTTAAAATTATAACAATCTTTTTTGATTTAAATATTTTTCTCATTTTATTCTCCGATAGATCTTAAAAAATCAGCATATTTTATAATTATTCCACTTTTTGATATTATAAGATTTTTTTCTTCATTTATAACCCTGTCCTGTTCGGTTTTCCACTCAAAATAAGAGCTTTGCCCGTTTAAGTATTGTGTTTCTACAAGCCATGCCCTGGTTTTAGCCGATTCTAAAGAAGATTTAGCGATTTCATAATATGATAGGGATTGGTTGAAATCTATTAATTTTTCGTAGGAATTTACATAAATGGTTTCTATCAGTGTATTTAAATCTTCTTCTAATTTAGAAAGATTTTTCTTTTCTATAGTTTCCTCTAAAGATATTTTTCCGCTTGAAAATATCGGTACCGAAAGAGATGCGGATATGTCCCAGCTTTTGTTCTGTAGCTTTATATCTGCGCCAGATTTGGATATGCTGGAAGAAAAATTAAGTTGTGGAAGCCTTTCGTTTGTTTTTAATTTTATCAAAGCCTTTTGCTGGCTTATCCATAGTCTGGTTTTTAAAACTTCAGGATGTAGATTTACAATCTCATTTAAGTTTAAATTAAGTTCAGAATCCGGCAGAGCAATTTCTATTTCTTCTATTTTATTGTCTATTGGCCTATTTAACAATAGATTTAGTTTTTTTTCATATATTGATATTTTGTTTTTATAGTTATCCATTTCCCATAAAGCTAACTTTAGGGCGGTTTCGGTCTCAAGCAAAGCCGATCTGCTTTCCAGTCCAGAATTGTATTTCATTTTTATTATATCGTAATTCTTTTTTCTTTTTTCGGCTATTGAAATCGATATATTATATAGTTCTTTGTATTCTGTTATGTTTGCCAACAAAACTCTGAGTTCATATAGCAGTTGAGATAATTTGGTTTTATACTCCGCTTCTATTTTGGATATCTCTATATCGGAATATGTTTTCAAATAATTTATTTCATAGTTTATTATCGGCATAGTCAAATTTGCGCCCAAAGAATATAAATTTGATGATGATAATTGAGTTCCGGTTCTGGAATAAGAAAAAACGCCTTTTATATCGGGGTATGATTTTTTATAAGAATTTTGTTTTTCTAATTTCGCTTTTTCTATTTGATATCTTATGGCTTTAAGTTCTTTGTTTTCGTTTATTAATATTTGTTTCGCCTTTTCAAAGTTAAGCGTGTTCTGGTTTTCGGCCGGATAAATATTAAGAGAAACTATCATAAATAAAAAAAAAGAAAATAAAAATCTCATAAATATATTATAACTTTATATTACAAGAATAGTTTTAAGCTTGAAAACAAATAATGTGTCTTGTAAATTTATATAATAGTTTTTATGAAAAAATTGTATATTTGTTCGGTAGGGTTGGATTGGGACGATTTGTCTTTAAAGGTTATTAAAATTATTTCTCAATCCGATATATTGGTTAGCAATTTTTACTCGGAAAATGAGCTTAAAAAACTTAAGCCGGACGGTTATAGGTTTATTAATAACGGTTCTTCCGATACGGATTTAATAAAACAAATAGAAAAATTGTTTTATAATTATAAAACCGTCGTGTATCTTACTCGGGGTAATCCTCTTTTTTTGAATATCGTTTCTCTAAATATTTATTCTTATTTTCGCAAAAAAAGAATAAAAGTGGAAGTAATTCCCGCGGTTTCGTCTTTTGATTATGTGATAAATATGGTTATGAAAAAATTCAAAATTAGAGTTTTTGAGTTTTCAGTGTTTTTTTATCCGATGAATATGCTTAAACATAATTCTTGCGATTTTAAAAATTCGTTGATATTTAATCTCGACGCTTTCAATAAAATAGATGGTTCATATAGAGAAGAATTTATAAAATTTGTTTTTAAAAGTTTCAATAAATCCCGTAATTTGTATCTTATCGCTTACGATTTTTTAAAATCCAAAGAATATGTTAAAAAAGCGAAAATTAAAGATATAAGGAAGATAATACGGGATATAGGCCCCAATACTACGGTTTTTATCCCTTAGATGATAAAACATAATAGTATATTTTGATTAGGTATATCCAACGATATGCCTTTCTATGAGATTTTGAATTATTTAATGAGCGGGCTCAATTTTCAAAAATGGTATAATTAAAATATGAGTTTTTCTAACGATTCGGAGGTTTTTTATGAAATTTGTGGAGTGCGTGCCTAATTTTTCGGAAGGAAAAGACAAAAATAAGATAAACGATATTGTAAACGCCGCAAAAAGCGTAAGCGGGGTTTCTATTTTAGATGTGGAAAGCGATTCGGACCACAACAGAACGGTTTTGACCTTCATAGCTCCTTTAGATAAGGCGGTTGAGGCTATGTTTAGAGTCGCCAAAAGATCCGCCGAACTTATAGATTTGAACTATCACAAAGGTGAACATCCGAGGATGGGGGCGTTAGATGTCGCTCCTTTCATCCCAATAATGGATACGAGTATAGACGAATGTGTGGCTTTAGCCAAGGAATTGGGCAGAAGAATAGGCGAGGAACTTTCTATACCGGTTTATCTTTACGATCAGGCGGCTCAAAGAGAAGATAGGAAAGATCTGGCCAAGGTTAGAAAAGGGCAGTTTGAGGGGCTTAAAGATGAGATAGGGAAAAACCCGGACAGAGTCCCGGATTTTGGACCCAATAAAATCCATCCGACGGCCGGAGCGGTGGCGGTAGGGGCTAGATTTCAGATAGTTAATTTTAACGTAAATCTCGATACAACCGATATGGATTTTGCCAAAGCTTTGGCGAAAAAAATAAGAACAAGCGGCGGCGGACTTCCGGCTTTAAGGGCCAAAGAAATATTTTTAGAATCTAAAAATCAGGTCCAGATATCTACGGTGCTTACAAATTACGGAGTTACTTCGATAAAAAAGGTCATTGACGAGATAAAAAAGGAAATAGAGCCCAAAGGGATAAAAATAACGGATACAGAGTTGATAGGCCTTACCGCCCAAAAACCCTTAGTAGATTATTCAATAGAAAGCCTTAATGTGTCTAATTTTAGCTATGAAAATCAGGTTCTTGAAAATAAAATAGCAAAGCTACTTTCCGGATGGGAGATGGGAGCAAATTTCGTGGTCGACGCTCTTTCAAATACAAATCCCACTCCGGGAGGCGGTTCGGCCGCCGCGATATGCGGTTCTATGGGGGCGGCTTTGATAGAGATGGCTCTGGGCATAACGGTAAAAGCTAAAAAAACTCCGGAAGATTTAAAAAACAAACTAAACGGCTATCTTTTAAAGATAAGAAATATGAGAAACGAACTTCAGTCTCAAACCGCGGAAGACGCCGCTTCTTTCGATACTGTTATGGCGGCTTTTAAGTTGCCTAAAGAAGACCCCAATAGAAAATCGGAGATACAAAAAGCCCTTGTTTATGCGGCCAATATTCCGCTTAAAACGGCTAAAATTTGCGCCGAAATATCGTCGGTCGCAAGGGAAGTTCTGGAAGGCGAAGTGAAACAGGATGTCATATCCGATTACAGAAGCGGGCTTTATATGCTTGAGTGCGGAGTCAAATGCGCTTTAGAGAATGTCTATATAAACGCCAAATCCATAGAAGACGAAACGGTTAAGAAAAATCTTTTATCGGAAGCCGAAAATCTTGTAAAAGCGGTCAGTTTAAAATAATTCGGAGGTAAAATGGCACAGCTGGATTTAATAACAAGGAATCTAATGTTGGATAGCTTGAAAGAGTACGCCAAGAGAAAAATAAATTACGATTTTATAAGAGAAATGGACAGATTAAACGAGTGTCCTGTAGAGATTTTAAAAGAGATGTACGACCCGAAGGTATTGGGCGTTCATCTAATCTCCATACCCGAGGAGTACGGCGGTATAGGCGGAGGCACGTTGGACCTTTATAGGATATGCGAGCTTTTGGCCAGAATAGATTTGGGCATAGCGACAAGCGTATTTGCGACTTATTTAGGTATCGACCCGATAAACGTCGGCGGTACAAAAGAACAAAAAGCGTACTGGCTTGGAAGAATAGCCAGAGAGAGATTGATGGTGGCATACGGCGCGACCGAGCCGGACGCCGGTAGCGACCTCGTCAATTTAAAAACAAAAGCTGAACATGTCGTAAAAGACGGCAAAATCGTAGGATACAAAATAACCGGTTTAAAACAATGGATTTCAAACGGCGGAATAGCCGACTTATATACCATACTCGCAATGGCTCCCGGCGGGCCGAGCTGGTTCGTGGTAGAGCGTAATATGGAAGGTTTTTCGCCGGCTCATCACGAAGATAAACACGGAATAAGGCTTTCAAATACGGCCGGGCTATCCTTGGACCAGGTTTATGTTCCAGCCGAAAACTTAATAGGCGGAGTTGAAGGTCAGGGGCTTTTGCAGGCTCAGGCGGTTTTCGGTTACACCAGGCTTATGGTTGCGGCGTTCGGTCTGGGTTGCGGATGGTCGGCTTTAGAGACCGCCATAAGATATTCTCAGCAAAGAATACAGGCCGGCGGACCGTTATCTGAAAAGCAGGGTTATATGAATAAATTGATAGTTCCGCATGCCGTAAATCTGGAAGCCGCAAGATCCTACATTGAGTATGTTGCAAACCGACTGGATTCGGGGGAGCACGGCCTTCAGACCGAAGGAGCGATAGCCAAGTACTGGGCCACCGAAAGCGGGAATAAAGCAAGCGAGGATTCTATACAGGCATTAGGCGGATACGGTTATACGAGAGATTTTCCCGTAGAGAAAATAAAAAGGGACGTTAAAATTACCTGCATATACGAAGGCACCAACGAGATAATGGAGATGACCATATACAGAGGCAGATGGCAGGAACATTTAAAAACGAGAGGCAACTACTATCTTGAAATGGCGAAGGAATTGGAGGAGTCGTCTAAAAACAACAACGACAGCGGCATGTATGAGGCGGCTTTGGGTCTTAAGGCTTTAAGCGTTATTTTAGAGGAGTGCAGAATAAACAAGCTTACAAGACATCAGTATGTGACTTTCGTTTTGGGAAAACTCATATCTATGGCCGAGCATGCATATATATTTTCAAAAACCGCTTCAAAAGAGAAATTTTCGGATAGCGTCAAGTTCGATTCCAACTCGTACAAAGCGATGTCGAGGGTTTTTGCCAAAACCGCGGCGCTAAAAATAGCTCAAGAAGGAAGCGCTTTAGTTTTGGGAGCAAACGATAAGTCGACCAACTTAGCCGATAAAATAAATCTTGCGGAAATAGAGAAAAGACAGTATGGAATAATAAACGATATGGATATCATTTCCAAATCTCTGGTCCAGGTTTTTAAATCGAGATAAAGGAGAAAGTTATGAATATATTTGTTTGCATAAAACAGGTTCCCGATAGCTCGGAGGTAAAAATAAATCCGGAAACCGGAACGCTTATAAGAGCTGGGGTTCCTTCAATATTAAACCCTTACGATCATTTTGCGATTGTCGCCGCGCTTAACATAAAGAAAAATAATCCTGACGCCGTAATCAATGTTATTACGATGGGGCCGCCTCAGGCCAAAGCTGTAATACAATTGGCGCTGGCTTTGGGTTGCGACAACGGATATCTTTTAAGCGACGTCGCTTTTGCGGGTTCCGATACATGGGCCACTTCTTACGCGCTTTCTCAGGGGATAAAAAAAATAGGCAAAGCCGATTTGATAATATGCGGTATGCAGGCTATAGACGGGGATACCGCACAGGTGGGGCCCGGAATAGCTTCTCAGCTGAACATACCTCAGATTACTTTCTGCGATAATGTGGATCTTGAAGGCAAAAAAGTAATAGCCAAAAGGCACATAGACGACGGTTACGATATAGTCGAAGCAAATACCCCTTGCGTGGTTACGATGGTTATGCCGAAAGATTACGAATTGCCTTTCCCTTCTTTTGTGGATATTCATAAGGCTTCTTCTAAAACGATAATAACTTATTCCGCCGACGATATAGGGGCAAAAAAAGAATATATAGGCTTAAAAGGCTCTCCTACTCAGGTTAATAGAATTTATCCGCCTTCTAAGGAAGTAAAAACGACCGTAATAAACACGACTTCGGTCGAGGCGGTGGAGAAGATAATAGAAATAATGAAGCAGGAAAACTTTATTAAATAATTTCGGGAGGAATCGATGGGAATAGAAGTTTTAAAAACTTGCATAGGTTGCACCAAATGCGTTACGGTTTGTCCGTTCGGCGCGATATCTATGGTCGATAAAAAAGCGGTTATAGATTTAACCAAATGTACTTTGTGCGGAGCCTGCGTAAGCGTTTGTCCGGTAAAATCCATAGTGATATCCAGAGAAGCCGAAAAAAAAGATCTTTCGGGGTATAAAGATGTTTGGGTTTTTGTTGAGTTTTCCGATAACTCCGACCCCAAGCAACAGGGAGAGATTAAAAAGGTTTCTTTCGAGTTGTTATCCGAAGGAAGAAAGCTTGCCGATAAGCTTAACAATAAGCTTTGTGCGGTTTTGTTGACCGATAAAAACAGAGATTACGAAAAGATATTATCCGATTACGGAGTCGATAAAGTTTATCTGGTTGAAAACGACGAGTTTTTGCCCTACGATACCGATGTTTACTCAACCGCCGTTATGGCTTTGATAAATAAGTATAAACCCGCCGTGTTTTTGTACCCGGCCACTTATAAAGGAAGAGATTTAGCGCCGAGAATCGCCGCAAACCTTTATGTGGGGCTTACCGCCGACTGTACGGCGCTCGATATAAACAAAGACGGGCTTTTGGTTCAGTCAAGGCCGGCTTTCGGCGGAAATATTATGGCGGATATTTTATCGCCAAACTCAAGGCCTCAGATGGCTACGGTAAGACCCAACGTGATGAAAATAGAAAAAAGAAAAAGCGGAAATGTTGAAATAGTAAAAGAAGACATTAAAATAGGTAAAAACATAAGAAGAGTCAGCGTGGTAAGAAGAAATAAAGAAGAGCATACCGGTCATGTTAAAATAGAAAACGCCGAGATTATAGTCTCGGGCGGAAGAGGGCTTAAAACGAAGGAAAGATTCGATGTTTTGCATGAGCTTGCCGAAATTTTAAGCGCAAGTGTCGGAGCTTCCAGAGCCGCGGTGGATAGCGGTTTTATAGATAAAAAACATCAGGTGGGACAAAGCGGAACGACCGTAAGGCCGAGGCTTTATCTGGCATTCGGTATAAGCGGAGCCATACAGCATCTTGTCGGAATGAAAAATTCGGATATAATAATAGCTATAAACAAAGATCCAAACGCCCCGATATTCGGCGTTTCAAAGTATGCCGTAGTCGGAGACGGGTACGATATACTTAAAAAACTTATAGAAAAACTATCCGAGAGAAAAGAAAAAGTAGGGAACTAACCCGTATAAAACATTTTAAAGTTCCCTTTTCCGGCTTCTTTTGGGTTTTATGGGTCAAATCTTTAAAAAATTTTTTAACACCATAATAACCGTCGGATTTATCCCGGTAATTTTTGCGGTATTTGCGATATTTTATTTCCAATCCGCGTCTAAAAAAAATCTTATAAATAACTGGCAAAAACTTTGCGATTCTTTCGCCATAAGTTCTTACCAAAGCATAGACAATTTCGCAAAAAGGCTGGATTATCTTTATTACCTCAGAGAGATATATAAAAACGACGGCGAATTTTTAAAAAAAATATCGGACAAATACGAAGAAGTCGAGTTTGTAGCGATTTTAGACGAAAAAGGCATAGAAAGAGCCAGATATTCGGACGGCGGTTTCTCAAGATTATTTAAAAAACTGGACTTATCCTCCGAGGAATATTTCGGCAGATTAAAAAATAAAAAAGAAGGAGTAATAGGAGATTTTAGAATAATAGGAACTGTGCCTCTTGCCACCATAGTCTATCCCTTGGGAAAAGATTTTATATATGTGGCCGTTAATTTAAAGAAGTTTTTTTCTCATATATATACAACGAGAATAGGAGAGACGGGGTTTGTTTTTTTTATATCCGAAAACGGGGTGGTTTTAAGCGACGAGATAAAAAGATTGGGGTATCGGGAGATAGAAAAGATAGTTAAAAATTCCTACGGTTATTCGGAGATGGATATAAACGAAAAAGAATATATGGCGGTTTTTAGAAAAGTCGGGGAACTCGATATATATGTGGTAGTATCTCAGGAAAAAAGAGAATTTTTTAGAGACGTAAACCTTATTTTTTACTCTCTTTTGTTTTTAATATTTATGGTTTTGACCGTCTCTTATTTTATAGCTTTAAACGCCTCCCAAAAACTTGCAATGCCGATATCCTCTCTGGTCGAAGCAAGCAAAAACGTAGCCAACGGCATATTCGATAAGCAAATAGAAGAAAAAAGCGATTTTACCGAGCTTAACGAATTGATATCGGTTTTTAATAAAATGAGTTTAAAACTCGACGAGTACAGCAAGATACAGATAGAAAAAATAATGGACGAAAGAGAAAAATTAAATATAATTACTCAAAATCTCAATATAGTCATAGCGCTTTCCAACATATCGGGCTATCCGGTTTATTTAAATCCCAAAGCGAAAGAAATTCTGGGAGAAAACCAGGAAGAAATAAGAGAATTTATCCATGAAAAAATATACGAAATTTCAAAAAACAAATCGAAAATAGTCAAAATAAAAGAGAAATATTTCGATATAAACATAGATATCATAAAATTCCAAAGAGAAAAACCTCTGATACTTTTTGTCGCGGAGGACGTGACCATGACGGTCAATATGCAGAAGATGAAGGAAGAGGTTTTCAGGTCCATAGCTCACGATATAAGGAGTCCTCTTTTGAATATGCAGGGATATATAAAGCTGCTTTCTTATACGGAGGATGAAAAGATTAGAAGGTACTCGAAGGGTTTAAAAGAAGAAAGCGATATCGTTTTTAAAATGATAGAAAATATACTGGATATTTCGAGGATAGAAAATAAGAAATTAGAGCTTGACCTTAAACAAACGGACATTTCGTCTTTGCTAAAAAACCTTTCAGAGAGGTTTGAAGTGAGGGCGGAGGTTAAGAATATAAAATTTGAAAAAAATATCCCGGATTTCGAGGTCTATGCTTTAATAGACCCGGAGCTTTTTCAAAGGGCGGTAGAAAATATTTTAACCAACGCATTTAAGTATACGGATAACGGGGGAACGGTGAAACTGGAACTTAAAAAGGAAGAGGAAATAAAAATAATCGTTTCCGATACCGGAAGAGGAATAGAAAAACAAAGGCTTGGAGAAATATTTGAAAGATTTAAAAGTTATTCCAAAGACGGGTTTGGTCTCGGACTAAACATAGCCAAAACCATAATAGAGCTTCATAAAGGCAAAATAGAAGTTTTTTCCGAACCGGGGAAAGGAACGACTTTTATTTTGAGCATTTGAATTCGGAGAGGATATGATTTTTAAAAAAGAATACAAATCGGTTTATTACGTGATGATAGCTTTGAGTTTGTTTTTCATTATTTTTTACGTAATAGATTTTCTTGTCGGAACTTCTTTGTATTTGTCTTCTGCGGAGAGAAAATGGTACGACATAAAATTCGGGGAATTCGGATTTTTAAGAGGCAAACTGGTCCCTGAATTAAAAGAGGGGGACAAAAGAATAATAATAGCCGGAATAGACGACGATACTTTAAAGGCTTACGGCTGGCCTATGCCGAGAAAATATTATAAAAACGTCATAGAAAATCTAAACAAATACGGAGCAAAAGTAATAGGATTTGACATTCTTTTGATGGATCCGGACAGAACAAATCCGGAAAACGATACGATATTTTCCGATGCGATTAAAAAAAACAAAAATGTCGTTTTGGGTTTTTCCCTAAACTCCGCCGGAGAGGTTATCCCGCCCACCCAAAAACTTCTTGAAAGTACCACAAATCTCGCAAGCTTATCCGCCGCGATGATGTTAGACGGCGACGGGAAAATGAGAAAGATATATCCTTTTATGAGCCAGATTTTTTTAAAAGACAAAGAGATAACTTATTCTTACGATAAAATATGCTCAAACTGCCCTTCGATAGGCTTTCCGCTGCTTGGCGCCTATATTTATTCTTTTTATTCCGGCAACGATTTGTCTTCTTTATACGAAAGATGGCACTCGGAGTTCGGAGATAAATCATTTGTTATAAATTTCAGAAAACCTTTATACGACTCGGTTACCGCAATGTATTATTATATTTCGATTAAAGACGTAATAGAAGATAAAATATCCGAAGAGGCTAAAAAAAGATTGAAAGATTCTATGGTTTTGGTGGGCTCCGTAGCTCAAGGAGCGTTCGATCATTATCCCACTCCCGTCAAAGATCATACCCCCGGAGTCGAAATACATGCGGTTTGCGCCGATAACCTTTTGAATAACGATTATCTTATGGGAGTCAAATGGTATTTAGTAATATCTATAATGCTTTTTTATATATGGTTGCCCGGGTTTTTAATAAAAAAATCGGTTCCGGTTTTATCGGTTTACAATTTTTTTGCGTTATTCTTTTTAATGTGGTTAAGCCTGGTTATGGTCAGTTATAGATACGATTTTTATTTCACGACTTTTTTTATACCAAATCTGGTAAGCTATATATATGTCATAGCCTATAAATCGATAGTCGAGGATAGGCAAAAAAGATGGATTAAAAATACTTTTTCGCAGTATCTTTCTCCGGAGGTTGTGGATATAGTGGTAAAAGATCCTTCCAAGCTGAAATTGGGGGGAGATAAGAAAGATATGAGCATATTTTTTATGGATATAGCCGGTTTTACCACTATGAGCGAAAAATTGTCGCCGGAAGAGGTTACCAACTTGTTAAATAACTATCTTTCCGAGCTTAGCGAAGTGATATTGAAAAACAAAGGAGTTATAGATAAATATATCGGAGACTGCATAATGGCTTTTTGGAACGCTCCCGTAGATGTGTCTAATCACAGGACTTGGGCTACCAGAGCGGCGATAGAGTGCGTTGAAAAAATAAAAGAGTTAAACGATAGAAATCAAGGAACATCCGAAGTGAATGTTAGAATAGGGATAAACAGCGGCCAGACCGTAGTAGGTAATATGGGTTCAAATAAAAGATTTTCTTATACCGTTTTGGGCGATAATGTTAATCTCGCTTCCAGGCTTGAAGGAGCCAATAAATATTTTCATACGAAGATAATGGTAAGCGACGATGTTTATGCGGAAGCTAAAAACGAAATTGTTTTTAAGTATATAGGAGATGTTTTGGTTGTAGGTAAAACGCAGTCGGTAAAGGTATGGGAGCCTTATAAATTAAAAGAAAAAATGGGCGAAAAAGATCAGGAATTTATTAAAAATTTTGAAAATGGTATAAAATATTTTTATGATAAGGATTATGTTAAAAGCGCCGGGTATTTTAGAAATGCGTACGGGATATTGCCGGGAGATTCTTTGACCGAATTTTATTTAAAAATAGCCGAAGAGTTTTCTCAAAAAGGAGACGGAGGCTTTGACGGCGTTTTTAACATAAGGAGCAAGTAATGGATATATTCTGGCGGTTGGCTTTAAGCCATTTGATAGCGGATTTTACGCTTCAGACAAACTGGATAAATCGGATGAAGAGAAAAAACGCTATCGGCGTTTTGATTCATGTTTTAATTCATATAATAACCACTTTTTTAATTTTAATGCCTTACCTTAACGTCGTTTGGTTTAATTTGGCCGGTTTTGAGATAAAAGGATATCAAATGCTTTTTATAATATGCGCTTTGCATTTTATGGTTGACCAGACGCGAGTTTATGTTATAAACAAAAAGATATATCCGGACAATACGTTGAGTTTTATAATAGACCAGATTTTTCACTTTTATTTTATTTTCATCTTCACGCCTTTCAAAAACGTTTCGCCCAACTTCGCCGGAGAAAAAGCGGTTATGATATTAACATTCTTTGTCCTTGTCACTCATACGGCTACGGTTTTGATTTATTATATAGAAAAAGATATCGATAATATCCCTTTCCCGAGCTTCGACCAGAAGTATTTTATGATATTCGAAAGAATAATAATATGGGCTTTTTTCTTTTTAAAAGGCTGGTGGTGGTTAGTGTTTTTGGCCGCATGGGTTTATCAGCTTTATTATTTTAAAAAGAAAAAGATAATAGATATTTCTAATATCAACTTCTGGCTTAGCGTAATAATCTCCGTTTGTTTGGGTCTCATATCCAGATACTATTATTATTTATGAAGATTACCATAAAAAAATCCGACATAACCAAAGAGTCCGTAGATGCCATAGTAAACGCGGCAAATCCATGGCTATCTGGAGGAGGTGGGGTCGACGGAGCGATTCATAAAGCGGCCGGCCCCGAGCTTATTACTGAATGCCGGAAAATAATATCTAAAATTAAAAAACTAAATACCGGGGAGGCCGTTATAACCCCGGCTTATAACATAAAAAATGTCAAATATATAATACACACCGTCGGCCCGATATGGCAAGGCGGGAATTTTGAAGAGGACAAAAAATTGGCTCAATGTTATTTAAAATCGGCTAAAATAGCCGCTCAAAACGGCCTAAAATCTATAGCTTTCCCTTCCATATCCACCGGCGCTTACGGCTATCCCGTTGAAAAAGCGGCGGCGGTGGCCGTTAAAACGATTATGAATTTAGAGGAAAACTTTGACGAGATAAGAATGGTTTTGTTTTCGGATTACGATTTAGAAATTTATGAAAGAGAGCTTAAAAGATATGAAAATAAATAGCCTTACGCCGATAGAAGATGTAAGGTTTGTCGTAATGGACGTGGAGACGACCGGATTAAATTTCAGGCGGGATAGAATATGCGAAATTTCAATGAGCGTGGTAAAGGATTTTAAAGAAATAAACTCTTTTACAACTCTGATAAACCCGGGGGTCGATATACCGAAGGAGGTTTCCGCCATACACGGCATAACAGACGATATGGTGGCAAAAAGCCCCTCGTTTGAAAATGTGGTAAATCGGATACTCGATATAATCTACGACGGAGTTCTTGTCGGACATAACATAGATTTCGATTTTAATTTTTTAAAAAGCGAATTGGAAAGAATAGGTTATTCCATGCCCGACGTTTACAGGGTGGATACTCTAAGGCTTTCGAGAAGATTTTGTAAAAGCCTTTGCGACTATAAACTTGAGACCGTGGCAAGGTCCATGAACCTTTTTTCAAGCGATTGGCACAGAGCCGAAAACGACGTTCAGATGACCGCTAAAATTTTCGAAAATATATTGATGACGCTTGTAAAAGAAAACGGGGTGGTAACGCTTAAAGACCTTTTAAAACTTTTGGAATAAAG
The DNA here is from genome assembly GCA_020723765.1 of Elusimicrobium minutum. Classification (GTDB taxonomy): domain Bacteria; phylum Elusimicrobiota; class Elusimicrobia; order Elusimicrobiales; family UBA9959; genus JAAYVG01. The sequence continues at coordinate 167,863 of DYIF01000001.1, read as the reverse complement.
GAGTTAATATGAAATATTCTCTGCCTTACGAATTTAAAATAGAAGAGCTGGAAGAAATAATTTCGGACAAATCCGAATTTTCTCTTTCTTCCAAAGCCCGCAAAAAGATAAATTTGGCGAGGAAAAAACTTGTAAGTTTGATAGACAGCGGTAAAACGATGTACGGCATAAATACGGGTTTCGGCGAGCTTGCGAGCAAAAGCATTTCAAAAGAAAACCTAAAACAGCTTCAGCTAAATCTTATAAGAAGCCACTCATGCGGAGTGGGATACGCTTTAAGCGACGAGGAGGCACGGCTTTTAATGTTTATAAGGGCAAACGAGCTTTCTCGAGGCGCAAGCGGAGTAAGAGCCGAGGTTATAGATAAGATTTGCGAATTTTTAAATAAAGGAGTAATTCCTTTTATACCCGAAAAAGGTTCGGTAGGAGCAAGCGGGGACTTAGCCCCGAGCTCCCATATGGCTTTGGCTTTGTGCGGCGAGGGTTTTTGCAAGATTTTTGGAGAAGAAAAGTTCGAACCTTCCGATAAAATATTAAAGAAACTTAAAATAAAACCTCTTGTTTTGGAAGAAAAGGAGGGTCTTGCTTTAATAAACGGAACTCAGGCCACAAGCGCGATAGGTTCCATTTCGCTTTTAAAAGCTTTAAGGGTTTTCCATTCTTCCATAGTCGCGGGAGCCTTGACTGTGGATGCGCTTAAGGGTACCCCTCGGGCATTCGACCCGAGAATTTCGGATTTAAAACCTCACCCCGGCCAGAGTTATGTTGCGGATAAGCTTTTGGCGCTATTGGAAAAAAGCGAGATAAGAGAATCTCATAAAATAAACGACTCCAGAGTCCAGGACCCTTATTCTTTAAGATGTATGCCTCAGGTTATGGGCGGAGTTATGGATAATTTGTATCATTGCGTCAATATAGTCGAGAGAGAATTTAAAAGCGTGACCGATAATCCCTTAGTATTTTTCGACGGCAAGGATATAGATGTGGTCTCCGGCGGAAACTTTCACGCCCAATCTTTGGCTTTCGCTTTCGACATAGCCGCTATGGTTATGACCGCAAACGGGAATATTTCCGAGCGAAGGATAGCCCAGCTTGTAAGCGATTTTAAAATTCTTCCGCCTTTTTTAGCCAAAAACCCGGGACTTGAAAGCGGTTTTATGATAGCTCATGTAACGGCGGCCGCATTATGCAACGAAAACAACTTACTCTCTCACCCCGCCTCCGCTTCCTCGGTCCCGACATCCGCCAATAAAGAAGATTTTGTTTCAATGGGTACAAACGCGGCATTGAAATTGAGAACCGTAGTTGAAAATGTTTCGAGAATAGTCGCAATAGAACTAATAGCTTCTACAAAGGCCGTTGGATTTCATAGGCCTTTAAAAACTTCTCCAAAGCTTGAAAAAGTGATCGAAAAACTGAAAGCTATAGCCGGCGAGGTGGAAGGGGATGTGGAATTTTCGTCGAAGATAGAAGCGGTTAGCGACGCGATTTTAAACGGAGAATTTATATTATAAAAAGGAGGAATTATGGTTATAAGAGCTCCGAGAGGAAATAAGCTTAGCTGTAAAGGATGGAATCAGGAAGCCGCGATGAGAATGCTTATGAATAATCTGGATCCCGAGGTTGCGGAAAAGCCCGAGGATTTGATAGTATACGGCGGAAGAGGAAAAGCCGCAAGAAACTGGGAGTGTTATAAGGCGATAATAAAAAGTTTAAAGGAGTTAGAAAACGACGAAACCCTTTTGGTTCAGTCCGGAAAACCGGTAGGCATAGCTAAAACTCACGAGTATGCGCCGAGGGTTTTAATAGCAAACTCTAATCTTGTGGGCAACTGGGCCAACTGGGATGTTTTTAACGAGCTTGAAAAAAAGGGTTTAATGATGTATGGGCAGATGACGGCCGGTTCATGGATTTATATAGGAACGCAGGGTATACTTCAAGGAACATACGAGACGTTTGCCGCTTGCGCGAAGAAACATTTTAAATCGGATCTTACCGGAAAACTTGTGGTAAGCGGCGGTCTTGGAGGAATGGGCGGGGCTCAGCCTCTTGCCGTTACTATGAACAACGGGGTTGCGATAATAATAGAAGTAGATCCGGAAAGAATACAAAAGAGGTTAAAAACCGGTTATCTCGATACCATGACCGAAAGGCTTGATGAGGCTTTGAATACCGCCGAAAAATACATTAAAGAAAAAAAACCGATATCTATAGGGCTTTTGGGTAACTGCGCGGAGTTGTTGCCGAAGATGCTTAAAATGGGAGTTAAAATAGATGTTTTGACCGACCAAACATCGGCTCATGACCCGTTAAACGGCTATGTGCCAAATGGTTTGAGTTTAAAAGAAGCGGCGGATTTGAGAAAAAAAGACCCGGATAAATATGTAAAAATGTCTATGAAATCCATGGCCGAGCACGTGCAGGCTATGCTGGGTTTTATGAAAAAAGGAACCATAGTATTCGATTACGGAAATAACATAAGGACAATGGCTTATAAAGAGGGGGTTCAAAACGCGTACGATTTTCCCGGTTTTGTCCCCGCATATATAAGAGAACTTTTCTGCGAAGGAAAAGGCCCTTTTAGATGGGCGGTTTTAAGCGGAGACCCCAAGGATATAGAGGTTACGGATAAATTGGCTCTTGAAACATTTCCAAAAAACGAGACAATGGTAAGATGGATAAAAATGGCTTCAAAGAAAGTCCATTTCCAGGGGCTTCCAGCAAGAATATGCTGGTTGGGTTACGACGAAAGGCATATTTTGGGCCTTAAGTTTAACGAGATGGTTAAGAAAGGCAAAATATCCGCTCCGCTGGTAATAGGAAGAGACCATTTGGATTCCGGCTCGGTGGCAAGCCCGTTTAGAGAAACCGAATCTATGAAAGACGGCTCCGACGCCATAGCCGACTGGCCGATCTTGAATGCTTTGTTAAATACCGCAAGCGGAGCGAGCTGGGTAAGTTTTCATCACGGAGGCGGGGTCGGTATGGGGTATTCCTTGCATGCGGGCCAGGTTGTGGTTTGCGATGGAACCAAAGAGATGTCAAAGAGGATAGAAAGGGTTTTGACCAACGACCCTCTTATGGGAGTATTAAGGCATTACGACGCCGGCTACGATACCGCCGTAAAATTTGCCAGGAAAAAGAATATAAAAATACCGATGAAAAGGTAAGACGGGTTAACTTAAGTTAACCAAAAGCTTTTTTAGTATTTATTTAGATTTCCCAATTTTCTTGCTGTATAAACCGACTTTTTGAATATATATATAGATAAAGGACAAAGGATTAGTGAAAAAAATAAAATAATATAAAATTCTTTTAATTCCCAAAAGTAAGCGTTTTCATAAAATATTTTCTGGGCTGCTTTTATCGAATGTGTAAGAGGAATCATTTCGGATAATCCTGAAAAATCTCCAAGTACCGATATTGGAAAATAAACCCCCGCAAATAAGCTTTCAAAAACCGAAAATATAAACGAAAAAATATCTCCTTTTTTAAATAAAATCGCAAAAGATGATGTTATTATATAAACCGAGGAAAATACCGCGGAAGATATAAGTATTAACGCAAAAAAAGAAATTAAATTTAAATTCGGTTTTATTAAACCTAAAGAATAAGCTATTATGAAATAAACCGAAGATTCCAAAGTGGATAATAAGAAAGAGTATATCCAGAGAGAAATTAAATAAGGGATTACGGTATTTTTGTCGTTTACTATAAACTCAAATACACCCGAAGTTATATCGAAGTTTATTTTCTGATATATTAAGTTTCCGCCTCCGGAGTAGTTAAAAATGACGAATGAAACGAATATGTAAGAGAAATAATTTATGTTTAAATCGATATGTTTTTGAACTTCGGATTTAAAAAAACTGTCTATGAAAAAGAATATTAGTAATGTTAATAATAAAGAAAACAACTGAGCCATAAACGAAAATTTGTAATGTTTGTCTATTAAAAAATTCTTTGCTAAAAAAATTTTTGTTTTATTTAACATCTATCATCCTTATCGTCTCGTCCGATATCTCTTTTATTTCTTTTTCGTTGTTTGTGGCTATTATTACGCATCTTTCTTTTTTTATTTCGGTTAAATATCTTTTAATCGATTCTTTGCTCTCCGGGTCGAGATAAGAAAAAGGCTCGTCAAGCAGCATGATTGGTTTGTTTTCCATAATATTTTTAATTAAAACCGCTTTGGCCTTATTTCCCGAGGAGAGATTTTCGAATTTTTCATATAAAAACTCCGTTTTTAGGTTAACATAAGTTAACCCGTTTATTATTCCTTCCATATTTGAAAAACCGTAGAAATATAAATTTTCTTTTACGGTTAACTGATTATAAAAAACCCTTTCCTGATTATAAAAAATAGATATTTTATCGTATGGAAAATTTTTAAAATCTACTACTGAATTTTCTATTCTCAACTCTCCTTTTTGAGGGACTAAAAAACCCGCGATTATTTTTAGAAGAGTGGTTTTTCCGTAACCGTTTGGAGCGGTAAGGGTATATATTTTGTCTTTATCAAATTGAGCGTTAAAATTTTCAAAAACTTTGGTTTTTAATTTAAAAAGCTCGGAATAATATGAAAAGCATATGTTTTTCAATAAAATCATTTAAATTAAATGAGTTAAAAGTATCCTTAATCCTATACCGATGAGTATTATCCCGGCTATTAATTCCATTTTGTTCCCGAATAGTTTTTTCCCGTTATATCCTAAGTTTATTCCTATCACGCTCATAACAAAAGAAACGATTCCGATTATTATTACCGGGGTTATTATTGAGATTTTTAGGAGTGAAAAAGAAAATCCTATAGCTAAAGCGTCTATGCTGGTGGCAAAGGACAAAATTATAAGAGTTTGAATGCCGAAAGGGCATTTTTCATTTTCGTCGCAGTTTAAATCCTCCAGTTTAAAACTTTCATATACCATCTTCGCTCCTACGGCAAAAAGCAAAAAAAAGGCTATCCAGTGGTCAAACTTTTGTATATACTCCACAAAACCTCTTCCCGCCAGATACCCGACTACAGGCATCATGCTCTGGAAAAATCCGAAGAAAAAAGACATTTTAAACAAATTTTTAAAACTAAAAAATTTCATCGTTCCGCCGCTTGAGATGCTTACGGCGAAACAATCCAAAGAAAGGCTTAAAGCTATAAGCATTATTTCTATGAAACTCATAGAATAATTTTAGCATTTTTGTCTTATATCTTTCGCTATACCCGTTTATAATTTCGCTAAAAATAAGCTATCGCCCCAAAAAAGCGAATTTAATTTATATAATATTAAAATGGATCGGGACAGGATAAGTATTATTAAATGCCTAAAACTAAATTCGCTAAAAATAAGCTATCGCCCCAAAAAAGCAAATTAGGTTTTGGTTATATGATAGAAATGGCGCAAGAAGATAGATATAAAATAAAAATAAGGAACGTTTTGATTTTAAGCGAGTTAAAAAAATTGGACGAGCTGCTTTTTAAAAAAAATATGGATGTAATTCTTTTTAAAGGAGCATCTCTTATTTTGAAAGGATATTTAGGTTTAGACGAGAGGGAGATGAGCGATGCGGATCTTATAGTAAAAGAGAAAGATTTTTTGGCGGTTGAGGAAGGTATTAAACTTTTAGGATTTAAAAAAATCACAAAAGGAAGGCATTCTTATTATAAAATCGTAGGGGAAAAATTTGCGCCGGTAATACTCGACATACATACTTATTTTTCAAATTTTAAGTTTGAAGATTTTAATTGCGAAGAAACAAAAGAATATAGAAAAATTAAATTATTAGCCGATTCTGATACTTTAATAATATTGGCGGTTCATCCTATTATAAAACACGGTTTTTTTAGCGAAAAAGACAAAAAAGATTTCATTTCGGTTTATTCTAAAGCCAAAATTAATAATCAAGGTATAGATTTGGAAATTTTGAATAGAGCCCGACAATACGGAGTTTCTCTAATTGTTTCGCTGGCTCTTAAAAAATGCGGGATAGATTTCAAAAAAACTAAAATCGGTTTTAAAGAACGTTTATCTTATCCTTTTATAAAGATGTGTTTTTATAAACATTTTGAATTAAACGAGTATATTCTTCCGTTTTTTTATGAGTTTAACAAAATAAAAGAAAAGTTATCAAGTTAGCTATTGATTTATTTTTAATTTCTGCTATACTATACTTATTGGCATCATTATGCCAATTTTTTTATGTTTATACATCGGATAAAAAATGTCCGATGTTAAAGGCGGATTTATGAAGATAAATAAAACTTTAGCTTACGGGCTTTGTTGTTTAAGGTATTTAGATAAATACGGACACAACAATTGGGTTCAGATAAGCGATATATCTAAAATGGAAAAGCTTCCTATGGCCTATTGTAATAAAGTTATGCAGACCCTTGTTCATACCGGCTGGGTCGAGTCTAAGAAAGGAAAAAGGTTTAGATTGGTGAAAAATTTAGACGATATAAACGTAAGCGATTTGATAGAGGCTTTTACTTATAACTCCGCTCCGGATATAGATTCAAAAAGCATAGCCATAAAACTTTATAAAAATATGAGAGAACATATAGACAGATGGCTTGTGGGGCTTACGGTAAAAGATGTTATAATGAGCGCAGAGCTTGATAATAAGGAGAATAAAATAGAGGATAGATGATTAAAAAAGTTTTTATAAAACTTATTTCGCTCAAAACAATAGGTTTATTATTTTTATTTTCTTCTTTATCCTTTTCCGAAACGAGAGTTAAAACCGTGGAGTTTAATCTGGGCGGTTATTATAGCGCAACCAATTTGGCTTCAAATACTCAGTTTAATTTCCAGACAAGAAACATTAAAATACCCGAAAATTCAATAAATATAATCTCCGCATGGGTGGAGTACTACGGTCTTGCGGTATCAGCGGTAAACATAAATCCGATTGTTATATATTTCGACCCAGGTATTTCCGCAAATACCGCGAGATTTACTTCGGCCCAGTATACGACTCAAAGCGGAGAATCTGTAGTTTTAAGCGCAAAGGCGGATGTTACATCCGTCATATCTTCTCAAATATCTTCTTTGCCGTCCGGAGTTAATTTTACAGCCGGGGTTAGAATTACCGGGCCTACCTCCAACATGCATACGGCAAAACTTTATATAACTTATTCGTATGACGACGAGTCTCCCATACAGCTTAAAACAGTAAGATTTCCGCTTTATTCAAACTGGTCAGCGAAAGTCGCAGTGTCTACCGGGGCTTTGGCTCCTACAACCACTTCTATGTGGTATTTTGCGGATATTCCCGATATGTCTCAGATAAGATATCAATGGGTGGAATTAACAGGGTTTAAAAGATATGTAAATTTAACAAACGGCCAGATTTCTTTGAATATGGGTCTAACTCAGGAACCGACTATGTATATAAATTCTTCTTTACAGGATTCTTTTTATTTTAGATATCTTTCTTCTTCTACTATAGTCCCCGGTTTTTCTACCGGCAGTTTAAAATCGGTTAATATTACAACCGTTAACGACCCCATACATTTTTTAAGCGGCGAGGTGGTTATAACATACGAGGCTTTAAATAACGCAACATATAAAGTGGATACTGTAAGGCAATTTATCGGCCAAACCGCGGTAGGGACATCCGCAAGCGTTTTTAATTCTAAAATATTTTTAAACGAGGAAGATATTATACCGATAGAAGTGTATTCAAAGATAAACGGGAGCAACGACTCTACTACCTCTACAAACCAATTTTCTATTACCTCTTCTTTGGGGGGGGTAACAGCTCCTTCCATTAATTATATAGCTTATTACGGCGGCGCTCTTATAAGCGATTGGAAGTTTATTTATTCTTTTACATCCGCTTTGGCTGGTTTTTCAAACGGGTCGGTAGTCGCCTCCACGATATCCGCAAACACAAACGCGGGCGGTTACGGTATGGAGCTTTTTATTACGTATAAATATAAAAATAACGCCGCTCATACCGTCTTTTACGGCTCTTATGCCGGAAATAGTACGGCGATTGGAACTTCTTATGTTTACAATAATATTCCTCTTTTGTGGGTGGAGTCGGGTAGTTCTAAAACGATAAGTTCAGGATATGTCTTGGGAGATATAGTCGCGACAAATTTAAACGGAGACCAGCAGACATCTATCGCTTTTAATTCTAACTCCCCTTTTACTATGACTCATAGAACGATAAACGAATCTCCTATGATGTTTCAGTCATATCAAAATCTTTCTCAAATAAATACTTCGACTGGTTCGTTTAACGTTAATTATCAAAATGTTTCCGGCATAAATAGCATTTTTAACGGCTCCGCCTGGATTAATTATCTCTATACTCCGCCTCCAAAACTTCCTTATAATCTTGCGCAAAAAAGAGCGGATAATAACTACGATATACCGGTATCGAGCTGGATAAATACCGGTTCGGTTAATTTCTACGCTACTGTTTCAAGTTCAAAAACATACGATAATTTGGCTTTATCTATAGAATTAAAACCGAACTCTTCTTCATTCGACGGTCTAAATTTGACTACATCATCTTTTTCATCTTTTAACGCAAATACAAGCACATACAATGTCGTTTATGTAAGCTCATCCGGTCTTATTTCTGGCACCGTATATAAATGGAGAGTGAGAGCGGTTGGGGATGGCGGAGCCGGCCAGTGGGTTGATTATTTTTCTCCGTCTTTTGGAGTCGATTTATCAAGCCCTACTCCGCCTCCTATGTCATCTATAACACCAGTAGACAGCTCTTCTTTTAATTACACAGGCGTTTCTTTTTCTTTTGATTCCGGTGCTGACACAGGAGGTTCGGGTATAAAAAATTATGAGCTTCAGGTTTCCACAAAGACGGATTTTTCCGTAATAACTTTTTCTTCCATGCCTTTTTCGACATTCGCTTTTTCGAATTTAGCCCAGAATAAATATTACTGGAGAGTAAGAGCTTACGATAATGCTGGGAATATCGGGGTATGGTCTTCAACAAGAAGTTTTATAGTTGATTTAACTCAGCCTAACATATTAAATTCTCAGCCTGTTGATGATATATGGCGAAGCACAAATACGGATGTTTATTATAGCGTATTTTTTACCGATAATTTGTCTTATTTAAATAAGTTTCAGATAAAGGTAACTACCGGTCCAGGTCAAAGCGGTACGTTAATAACCGACTGGACGGATATGGCGACTAATATAAATCAATCGTCATATGGCGCATGGCAGATACCGAATAACGTATTTAATTTAATGCAAAACGGTACTAATTATGTTTCGGTTAGGGTGTACGATAACGCGGGTAATGTTAATGTATCTACCGATGTTTTTTACGTATTAAAGGACACTATCCCTCCGACTGTGCCTAATTTAACAACTCCTGTAAGCGGTTCAAGCACGAATATAACTAATGTTAGTTTTAACTGGGGTTTAGCATCGGATGGTTTATCCGGCATAAACGGTTATGAGATAGAGATATCTACATTGACCGATTTTTCCGTTAGATACAGTTCGGGTTATTCTACCGGTTTAAGCGCGGATTTTGTTTTAAGCGGAGGGTACAAATATTACTGGAAGGTCAGAGCGAAGGATAATGCGGGGAATTTGGGCGATTACAGTTCTGTTTTTAATGTATTGGTGGACACTATACCGCCGGTTATAAACGATAACCAAATCGGAGACGATGTATGGCGAAGCACAAATACGGATGTTTATTATAGCGTATTTTTTACCGATAATTTGTCTTATTTAAATAAGTTTCAGATAAAGGTAACTACCGGTCCAGGTCAAAGCGGTACGTTAATAACCGACTGGACGGATATGGCGACTAATATAAATCAATCGTCATATGGCGCATGGCAGATACCGAATAACGTATTTAATTTAATGCAAAACGGTACTAATTATGTTTCGGTTAGGGTGTACGATAACGCGGGTAATGTTAATGTATCTACCGATGTTTTTTACGTATTAAAGGACACTATCCCTCCGACTGTGCCTAATTTAACAACTCCTGTAAGCGGTTCAAGCACGAATATAACTAATGTTAGTTTTAACTGGGGTTTAGCATCGGATGGTTTATCCGGCATAAACGGCTATGAGATAGAGATATCTACGTTGACCGATTTTTCCGTTAGATACAGTTCGGGTTATTCTACCGGTTTGAGCGCCAATTTTGTTTTAAGCGGAGGGTACAAATATTACTGGAAGGTTAGAGCGAAGGATAATGCGGGAAATTTGGGCAATTACAGCTCTGTTTTTAATGTGTTGGTGGACACTATACCGCCTGTTATAAACGATAACCAAATCGGAGACGATACTATCAGGTATGTAAATAACGGAACATATAACTTAAGCTTTAACGATTCGGGCGGTTCATTATTAAATAAATTCCAGATAAAAGCTACCACCGCTCCAAATCAAACCGGAACATTGGTATTGGATTGGAGCGATGTCGTAATAAACATAAACTCCGCTAATTATCCTGGCGGTTGGAGCATTACAAATACTCAGTTCGATTTGCTCGTCTATTCTACAAATTACATAAGCGTAAGGGTTTTTGATAACGCGGGTAATATAACGGTTTCAACCGATGTTTTTTATATCGTAAAAGCGCCTAACATTCCAAGGATTATAAATAATCAAACCGGAGACGATGTCTGGATAAGTTCAAACTCAAGATATTACGACGTAGATTTCGAGTCGCCTTTAGGAAATATAACAAAATTTGAGGTTAAAACTTCTACTCCGGGCGCCGATTGGAATTTGGTTTTAGATAATATTAACGAGCCTTCATATAACTCAAACTGGCAGTTGCCGAGTAGTTTCTTTAATTTGCTTCCAAACGGCGTAAATTATATAAGCGTTAGAGTCTGGAACGATGCTGGGAATAATTCGGTTTCCGATAATGTTTTTTATATTAAAAAAGATACGGCTCCGCCACAGGGATATCCAGTGTCTCCTCAGTACTCAAACAGCTACACTTTCGACCTTTATTATTCCACGTTCGATAACGCCTCGGGAGTAGAGTATGTTAATCTTTATTATACATACGAGACTCAAACTCCTTATAACTGGATAAAATTCGGAGATAAGTTTTATAACTCTCCTATTGTCTTTACATCCACAAGAACCGGAAGTATAGGTTTTAAAATTATAGCTTACGATAATGCCAAAAATCAGGAAGAAGTTTTGCCTTCTATTAATACGGCACCCGAGTTTACAACGGCAATAGATTTAACATCTCCGATTATCACAAACAACCAGAGCGGAGACGATGTATGGAGAAATACTCAAGTCGCTTTTTACGATGTAGATTTTTACGCCGCGGGGATAACTCCTCTTACAAGGGCGGATTACCTGGTTAAAGACGGTTTAGGAAATACCGTTATAAACTGGAGTACTATAGCGGTTATAAATTCTAACTCATATACTTCCAATTGGCAGGTTGATTTTAATAATTTGGTTTCAAGCTATAACTATGTCTCTGTAAGAGTCTATAATTTGGCGGGAAATAGTTCGGTTTTAAATAACGCTTTTTATGTTAAAAAAGATACTCAAACTCCGACGATAACAAATAACCAGAGCGGTGATAATGTGTGGAGGGGAGTAAACGACGGATATTACGATGTGGATTTTAACGATAACGGTCCTTCGGGATTAAATAAGTTTCAGATAAAGGTGACGACGGGTTTAAATCAAAGTGGGACGGTGATAGCGGACTGGACGGATGTTATAACCAACATAAACCAGCCTAATTACATCGCGAACTGGCAGATACCGAACGTCGTATATGATTTAATGCAAAACGGGACTAACTATGTTAGCGTAAGGGTTTTTGATAATGCTGGAAATATTTTTGTATCTACGGATGTTTTTTATATCAGGAAGGACGTTCTGGCTCCTACTATAACCGACAACCAGAGCGGTGATAATGTGTGGAGGGGAGTAAACGACGGATATTACGATGTGG